>JAEWRJ010000162.1 GCA_023460055.1 Bacillota bacterium
TGGTTGCCGAAAATGATGTAATCAAGCCTTTTGCTATCGAGCAGCTCGCGGCAGTGCGGCAGAAATTCCGGGAAGTATTCATATTCCATGCCGCAGCGGATGGTGATTTCGTTCTTGTATTTCTCCGCCAGGGAACGGACAGAACCCAGATATCCGTCCAGCTCGTCCATCCTCATGCGCATACTTGAAATGTAGCCCCCATCAAAGGGAATAGCCCCGTGGTCGGAGAAACCCAGCACCTCAAAGCCGGCGCTGATGGCTGCCCTGACATAGTCTTCATCCGCGCCAAAGGCGTGCATGCAGCGGGTCGTGTGGGTGTGATAGTTGGTTTTTGTCATCAAAAAAGGCCCTTTCCGGTGAGGCGCATCGATGCCGCACGATGTCAAGCCTACGACGGAAATAGGGCCTTTGTCAATATTTCAGGATTGCTTTATCTTCTTCGCCGACTGGCCCAGATACGCGTCCCTGACAGCCTGGTTGCTCAGCAGGTCTTCGCCTGTGCCGCTTAAAATGATCCTGCCGGTCTCCATCACATAGCCCCGGTCAGCCGCTCTCAGAGCGGCGTTGGCGTTTTGCTCGATCAACAGGATGGTGATGCCTTCCAGCGACAGCTGCCTGATGATGGTGAAGATATCACGCACCACCAGAGGGGCCAGACCCAGAGATGGCTCGTCCATCATCAGAAGCTTGGGGCCGGCCATCAGGGCGCGGCCTACGGCCAGCATCTGCTGCTCGCCGCCCGACAGGGTACCCGCGGGCTGCCAGTGGCGTTCCTTCAGGCGGGGAAAGCAGGTATAGGCATATTCCATGCCCTGCTTGACCTTTGCCTGGTCACGGACCAGATAGGCCCCTATCCTGAGGTTTTCTTCCACCGTCAGGTTGGGAAAGACCCGCCGGCCTTCCGGCACCATGATCAGGCCGCGCTCCACCACCTGCTGGGTATCCATGCGGGTGATATCTTCCCCCTGGAAGGTGATCTTGCCGCCCTTGGGCATGACCAAGCCGCTGATGGCCCGCAGGGTGCTGGATTTGCCCGCCCCGTTGGCGCCGATCAGGGTCACGATCTCATTTTGGTCCACATTCAGGCTGATGCCGCGCAGGGCTTCGATGCCGCCATAGCTTACCTGAAGGCCTTTGATTTCCAGCATGCTCATTCCTCATCCACCCCCAGATAGGCCGTGATAACGTCCGGGTTGTCCTGTACCTCGGCGGGTGTTCCGGAGGCGATCATGCGGCCGAAGTCGATCACGTAGACGCGATCGGATATATCCATCACCAGGTCCATGTGATGCTCGATCAAAAAGACGCTGAGGTCGAACTGCTTCTTGATGCCCTGGATGAAACGGGCCAGGTCGTCGGATTCCTGCGGGTTCATGCCCGCCGCCGGCTCATCCAGCAGCAACAAGCGCGGACGGGTCGCCAGGGCCCGCGCGATTTCAAGCCTTCTTTGCTTGCCGTAGGGCAGGCTGACGGCCAGCTCGTCCTGCAGGTCCTGCAAGCCGACCACTTCCAGCATCTCGCTGGCCAGGGCGCGCAGGCGCCTTTCTTCCTTAAAGTTTAAGTGAAGAGCAGCCGAAAAGAGGTTGCTGGTGCGGTGAAGGTGGGTAGCGATCAGTACGTTTTCAAACACGGTCTGGGTCTTAAACAGGCGGATGTTCTGAAAGGTGCGAGCCAGGCCCAGCTTGGTGATACGGTCAGGCGTGGGCTCAACCGTCTCCTTGAACTTCCCCGCGTCCTTGCCCGCGTACAGGGCCTTCATCTTGCCCTGAGGGTGGTTGGATATGATCAAGCGGTTTTCGTACCAGACCTGGCCGTTGCTTGGTTTGTACACGCCTGTAACGCAGTTGAAAGCCGTGGTTTTGCCGGCGCCATTGGGACCGATTAGAGCTACGATCTCGCCGCGGTCGATATGCATGCTCAGGTTATCGACGGCGACCACGCCGCCAAACTGCATGGTGATGTTTTTTAGCTCCAGCACATGATCAGCCACGGCTTTTTCCTCCCTTCTTCGCGCGGGGAGCGAAGAGCGATTTCAGGCTGAACTCCTTATCGCCCATGATGCCCCTGCGGTAGAACAGCACCATCACCATGATGACCACTGAGAAGACCACCATGCGCAAGCCGCTTCGCATGAAAGACATCGTCACCCCGCCGATGACCATCTCGTTATCAAGGAACCGCAGCCACCACTCGCTGGCGGCAATGAACAGGAAGCTGGTCAGCACCGAGCCGGTCACCGAACCCATGCCGCCGATCACGACGATCAGGAGGACCTCGTAGGTCATGGAGGCTTTGAAGGCGCTGGCCTGAACCGTCGTCTGGTACATAGCAAGCAGAGCGCCGCCCACCCCCGCAAAGAAGGAGCTGGTCACAAAGCTTATCTGCTTGTGGCGGAAGAGGTTGATGCCCATGGCTTCGGCAGCCACCTCGTCATCGCGTATGGCCTTGAAGCTGCGCCCGTAGGTGGAATTGATGAGCATGCTGATGAATAAAATGCAGATGCCCGCCGCGATGAAGGGGAAAAGAACCGAATTAAAGGTGGTGAAGCGGCGCAGCAGGTTTGAGCCATTTGTCAGAGGGCCCAGCCCGTCATATTGGAACACCGCGCGGATGATCTCGGCAAAGCCGAGCGTGGCAATGGCCAGATAGTCGCTTTTGAGGCGCAGCACCGGCAGGCCGATCAAAAAGGCGAAGAAGGCGGCGGCCAGGCCCGCCAGAAGCAGCGCGGGCACAACGGGCAGGGCGAAGTTGATCAGGCCGCCGTTGTAATACTGGTAGACCTGCGCGCGGCTTTCGGGCGGGATGGTGAAAATGGCGTAGGTATAGGCGCCCACCAGCATAAAGCCTGCCTGGCCCAGAGAAAACAGGCCGGTGAAACCATTCAGCAGATTCATTGATACGGCGATCAGCGCGTAGATCGCGCCTTTTTTGAGCACCGTGAGCAGCATGGTATCGCCGCCTGCCAGGTTTTCAAGGATATAGACGCCCGCGTACAGCAAGGCGATCAGCACCAGATATAGCGCTGTCAGCCTGTATTTGGCCAGCTTATCGATAGCCGTGCAGATCACGGCCAGCGCCACAACGCACAAAAACGCGCCCGCGGCGATCAAGGAGGGGCTGTTTTTGTAGAAAAACAGGTCTGCCGCGTTCTGGCCAGAGAGGTCGAGCCGCTCTGAAAAGACTTCGGTGTAGCGGTCCAGACTGCGCAGGGCTTTGACGCGGTCGTTTTCAAGCAGCGCTTCCGTCACGCGGTCACGCGCCTTTTGCATCTTGCTGTCCGAGTCCGCCAGATTGTCCTTATCCATCCGGATCAGCAGGTCATGCAGGCTGCCCTGGGCCCCTGAGGAGTAAACCATCAGGGAGATGGCGAGTGCCAATAGCAGCAGGCCGATAAATAATGGCAGTTTCTTCATATCGCTCACCTATACCTTTTCGTTGGCTGCTTCACCAAACAGCCCGGTTGGGCGGAAGATGAGCACGATGATCAGCAGGGCGAAGGTGAACGCGTCTGAAAAGGTGGTCAGCCCCACAGCCTTGATGATGTTTTCGGCGATGCCGATGATGAAAGCGCCGATCACCGCCCCCGGAATGGAGCCGATGCCGCCAAATACCGCGGCCACGAAGGCTTTCAGGCCCGGCATCGCGCCTACGGTGGGGGTAACGGCGGTGTAGTTTGTAAAGTAGAGTATGGAGCCGATCGCGGCCAGGAAGCTTCCGATCACAAAGGTGACGGAGATGACCCGGTCGATCTTGATGCCCATCAGCCTTGCTGTCTCAAAATCCTTGCTGACGGCGCGCATTGCCATGCCGATCTTGGTGCTGTTGATCAGCCTGACCAGCAAAAACACCAGCGCCAGCGTCAAAAATGGCGTGATCACGGTGACCATCTTGGTGGTAGCGGAGAAAATGGTGACGGAACTTGATATAAAGCGGATGGTGGGATACTGCTTGGCCAGGCCGCCCGTCACATACCACATCAGGTTTTGAAGCAGGTAGCTGACGCCGATGGCCGATATCATGATGGACATGCGCGGCGCGTCGCGCAGCGGCTTGTAGGCCGCGCGCTCCACCAGGTAGCCCAGCAAAACAGTGATCAGTACTGTCAGCGGCAGCGACAGGGAGAGCGGCAGCGTGGCGCTCAGGTAGACCATCACAAAGCCTGCGACGGTGAATATATCGCCGTGGGCAAAGTTGATCAGCCGCAGGATGCCGTAGACCATCGTGTAGCCGATGGCGATCAACGCGTACTGGCCGCCGACGGAGATACCGCCCAGCAGGTAAGGCAGGTTCAGCGAAAAAAAATCAGACATGAAAGCTCCTTTTGAATCAATCAAATCGGGGGCCGATTTTTGTCGGCCCCCTGATTAACAAATACGAGCAGAATCAGTTGCCTTCAATGCCTTGGACCTTCACGAAGGCCCAGGTACCGGTAGAGGTATCGGCCGCCTTGATGAAGGCCTGGTCGCGCAGGGCATCGCCGTTTTCGTCAAAAGCGATCGCGCCGGTGACACCGGTGTAGGTGACATCCGCGACCACATCAGCGATGTCATCGCGCTCGCCGCTGTCCGCTGCCTTCAGCGCTTCCAGGGCGGTCATGTAGCCGTCAAAGCCCAGGGCGGTCACGGCCGCTACGATGTCATTGCCGCCGTTGGCGGTCTTCTGATCCGGGTTCTCGTTGAGCCAGGCCTTGAAGCCGGACACGAACGCTACCGCCGCTTCGGAAGTGTCGCCCTCATCAAAGAAGGTGGTGACGTGTACTTGCACATCCGTGCCCTTGGCAGCTTCCAGGATGACGGAGCTGTCCCAGGGATCGCCCGCCAGGATCGGGATCTTCACGCCGTTGGACGCGGCCTGCGTGATGATCTGGGCGGCGTAGGTGGTGGAGGTGGGGGAGAAGATGACTTGGGCGCCTTCGTTGACAGCCTTGGTCAGGTAGGCGGTGAAATCGCTGGTACCTTCGGGGAAGGTCTCGCCGACCACTTCGATGCCGGCTGCCTTGGCGGCTTCGGTGAAGTAGTTGACCAGGCCCACGTCATAGTCGTTGCCCAGCTGCGCCAGGGTATAGGCCTTTTTCGCGCCGAAAGCTTCCTGCGCGTAGCTGGCCAGTACCGTGCCCTGGAAGGGATCCAGGAAGCAGACGCGGTAATACAGCGGGTTGCCCAGCGTTACCTGCGGGTTGGTGCAGGACAGGCCGATAGCGACCAGGCCCGCCCGGTCAAAGATGGGGGCTGCCGCGATTGACACGGAGGAGCCGTAGGAACCCAGCACGATGGCCGCGTCTTTGCTGACCAGCTCCTGAGCGGCGGTGGGCGCCTTGTCGGTGGAGGACTGGTTATCCGCTTCGACCAGCTTGATCTCGTAGACACCGTCGGACAGCTCTACGGTGGGCTGCAGGGCATGGGCATAGCGTACACCCAGGGTCTCCTGCTTGCCGCCCGCGCCGTTATCACCGCTGGCGGGCTCATAGATGCCGATGACGATGGTGCCTTTGGGGGCAGGCTCCGCCAGGGCGATGACCGGTAGGACCAGGGATAGGACAAGGAGCGCCGCGAGTAGCTTTCTCATGTTGGGTAGCCTCCTTTGAAGAATTGACTTATTCTACGGCTGGAAGCATAAAAATGCAAGAACAAAATTTAAAAATTCAATTTATATTCTTCAGTTATAAAGATCGTATGTAGCAAAACATGCATTGCTGGAGGATCCCGGCATGTACGCCAAGCCGGGGAGCGGGGGATTCGCCATGATAATAGCGGTCCAGAACCCTGTTGATCCATACATCGCGGGGGAAGGCCGAGGTTCGAGAGTAGCCGAAGAGCATCACGCAATCAGCCACCTTGACGCCTACACCGGGAAAACGCATCAGCTCAACTTGCAAATCCGCGTCATCAAGCGCTTTGAGCGCATAAAGGTCGACCAGGCCTGAAGCCGCCATCCGCGCTGTTCCCTGGATATAGGGCGCGCGGTAGCCCAGCGCGCAAGCGCGCAGATCCTCGATATCTGCCTGCGCAAGCTGGGCGGGTGACGGGAAGGCAAAGGTATCCTCCTCTATCCGGCTGCCAAATCGGCTGCACAGCGCTTCCACGCAGCCCTTGATGGCCTGCAGGTTTTTGCGCTGGCTGATGATGAAGCCGATCAGCGTTTCCCAGGGATCCTGCCTGAGGATGCGCAGCCCACCAGCGAAGGCGGCGGCCTCCTTCAGGAAAACATCGTCTTCGGGCACGGCCGCCATGACGGCGGTATAGTCCCTGTCCATATCAAAATAGTTATACCAGAAGGAAAGCCATGTCCGCTCGTCACAGTCAAGCCGGAAGCGTCCGCCGCCCATGTCTTCTATTTCCAGAGACCTGCCTGAAGCGACGACGCGGTAGAGGCGGTCGCCTGCACGGTTAAAGCGAAAGCACTGGCCGCTGGCGGCGGTCAGTGCGATATCAAAAGACGGAATCAGAATGTCAGTCATCGTGTCCCTCCCGGGACTGATTATATCATATGACGCGCAGGCCTCCGCTTTTTTTAAGTTAAAGCGCTTTACTCATCATCGCGAAGGTGCATACCACGCGCAGGCCTGCCCGCTCGTAGATACGCCGGGCATGGTTGTCAGCGCCCGTGAACAGGGTGGTGAAGGCGGCACCTTCATCCGCGAACTCCTGCATCAGCAAGTGGAAGAGCACCTCGCCGATGGAGCGGCGGCCAAAGTTCGGGTCCACGCAGATGCCCGTAAACCAGCCCCGGCCGCTTCTTTGCTTGTCGACCGGGCCGGTGAAGCCAACGATATGGTCATCAAAGGTCGCAGCCAGGATAGGCCTGGGGCCTGAGGGCCGGATGCCGTCGGGCCAGAGATCCGGGTCTCGGTTGGGTTCGCTTTTTAACCAGGCATCCGTTTCTGTCTGCAGCACATGCCGCCAGTATTCGCTGGGGATGCGGTCGCACATGCCGTCAAACTCATAGCCCAGCTTCGGATCATAGCGCCCCGTATAGATGCCCTCGTTGCTGAGTTTTTGCCGCAACAGCGTCATACTCTCTGGCCAGGCGTAATCTTTCAGGTCCATGTACATGGCGATCTCGTGATGCGCCGTCTCAAAACCCAGCTTTTGCAGGAAGGGATAGCCGGCGCAGTTCTCATCTACGCCGGGGGCTTTGTTGTGGTCATGTCCGGGCGTTCCGGGGATGCGCCAGCTCAGATGCAGGGGGTTTTGCTCGGAGCAAGCGGCAGATTTTTTACCGGAGCGCCGGAATGTGTCCATCAGCAGCTCCACCAGACCAGTGCCTACCTTTTGTCCGCGGCAGGCCTTGTCGACAAAGATCACCGTCAGGTAGCCCGGCGTGTTCTCATGGGTCTCGCCCGGCAAAAAGACAACTTTTTGCGTGCCGTGGATAAAGCCTGCCAGCTTCTCCCCGTCCATCGCCGCGAAGGCGGTCATGCCGGGCTGCAGGAAAGCCCCGGTAAAGGCTTCTTGGGTTAGCGGGGAGTAGACCGTTTCGCCGCTTTCGCAGCTCATGTTGTAGAGGGCGGCAGCCTGGGGGATATCCTTTTGTTCCAGTGGGCGGTATGTGAATCGTCCGCTCATGACGCCTCCTTATTGGTAGAGCAGGAAGGGCTTGACGGCTTCTGAGAAGGCCGCTACACCTGTGGCATAGGTCTGCGATACTTCATCGGCGGTTAATCTGCCCGCGCGGAAGGCATCCGTTCCCAACAGCTTATCAAGCGAATGGATCCGGCTTTCGCCCCAGCTGAGGTACTCAAGCTTCTCGGGATACATATCCCGGATCGTCTCCAGCAGTTTCAGGCCGCCCAGGAACACATCGGCCTTTTCGCGGTCGGTGATATGCACCTGCACGCCGTGGCACAGTTCATTCTGATATTTGCTGAAGGTGGGCTTGAAGTAGGCGCGCCGGAAGTGAAGCCCCGGCATATTCAAAAGGGCCATGCGCTTTTCCAGCGCGGCCGCGTCCATCCAGGGGGCGCCGATCAGCTCAAAAGGCTGTGTGGTGCCGCGGCCTTCCGATACGTTGACTCCCTCAAAGACGCAGGTCCCTATATACACCAGCGCTGTGGCGAGGCTCTGGCAGTTGGGCGAGGGGGCCACCCAGGGCAGGTCCGTATCGTCCAGGTACATGCCGCGCGACCAGCCGGTCAGGGGCGCCACATGCAGGTCAAGGTCAAGCTTGAGGTAGTGGCGGATGTAGCGGGCATATTCCCCGATCGTCAGGCCTGTCTGCGTGGGCAGCTCATAATCGCCCACGAAAGAACGGAACCTCAGGTCGAGGATCGTGCCGCCGCGCCTGACGCCGCTAATGGGGTTGATCCGGTCAAGCACCAGCACGGTTTTTCCGGCCTTCGCGCATTCCTCCATGGCGTAGGACAGGGAATAGAGGTAGGTATAAAAGCGCGCGCCGACATCCTGTATGTCAAAGACCAGCACGTCAAAGGAGTCGAGCATCTCCCCGGATAACCGGTCCGATTTGCCGTATACGCTGTAGACGGTCACGCCGGTCTGCGCGTCCGTATAGGTATCCACGCGGTCGCCCGCCTGGGCGTCGCCGCGCACGCCGTGCTCGCAGCCGAAAAGGGCGCTCAGGCGGTAACGCTCATTGAGAATATCGATGGAACTCCGCAGCTGATGGTCGATGCCGGTGGGGTTGGTCATCAGCCCGACACGCTTTCCTTGCAGCAGGCTGTCAAAGCTGCTGATATTGTCCAGCCCTGATAGTACATGTGCCTTCATATGGGGACACCTCCTGTGTTTTGTCGATCAGATCCGGTATACCGTATAGGGAACGCCGCCGCGGTCTGTGCAATAGCGGCTTTTTTTCATGCAGTCAAAGGATGCCTCCAGGCTTCTCCGCTCAAACAGTTCGCTGATGCCAAGCTCAAGCGCGTCGGCGGCAAATTCGTCGATCAGCGCGTCCCGGTCTGGCGCGTCCAGAGACAGGGATGCCAGATGGATATAGCGCAGGGACAGTTCTTCACGCCGGATTCGCTCGATATGCATGGAATCGCCGGCGCGATCAAGCGCCAGCTTCATCAGGCGCAGGCCTTCGCGCATAAAGGAGCTGCTCAGGTAAGGGACATTGACGCCGTCAAACAGGCTCATGTGCGCGCTCTGAGCGGCTTGGGCGGAAAGGCTCAGATACTCAAGCATCGGGCCAGCGGCCCCCTCGCCAAAGTAGCCGCGGACAAAGCGCTCGGTCAATTTATCCGCATCCTCATCCGGGTCCCACATGAGCTTTGATAGCAGATAGATCTTAAGCGTTGCAAAGGCGCTGGCCCTGCCAGGGGAATAGTTGCCCTGCTCAAACACACCGCGTACATGGCGGTCACGAAACAGGCGCAGGTTGGGGCCGATGACATGAAGGTTGGGGAAGGGCTGCAGGTAGTTGGAGAAATTCGTTGTATAGTCCCAGATGTAGAGGGAATCGCAGATCTTCGACCACTCTTCAAGGTCCTGCCGCAGCAGCCTTTCGCCCTTTGAAAAAGGCTGCGACGCGGCGGCTTCAACATCGATGCGGCTGACGGCGTGATCGCAAAAGGATAAGGGGTGGGAAAAGCAGCTTTCTATGGAGCATAGGCGCACGATGATATTGTTTCCCGGGCGCAGGGTGCGGGGCGGTTTGCGGCAGTAGAGATAGGCAAAGGTGTGGATGCGGTTGTGCGGGAACTCATCGCGCGCCGCGTCAGCCACGGCATTGACAAAGGCGATCATGGTACCCGCATGGCTTTCTTCCTGCTCATCCAGGGCTTTGCAGGCGGGGCATTCACAGGGGCTGTACCAGTCGTTCATGGCGACGGAAAAGATGGTATATTCGGGGTTTGCGCGCATCCAGCCGAGCACGCGTTCGGTCACGATGCGCAGCACATCGGGATTTGTGAGGCACAGCTGGCTTTTGTCCCTGCGCCTCACACCTGATACCATGGAGAAGTATTCGGGGTGGGTGTCGAAGAATTCATCGGGAGAGACCAGCTGCTCAAAGGTGTGGCTGTAGTTGTAAAACATCACGCGGCCGCCCCGCTCGGGGGGAATATCCGCCCTGGCTGAGTTTAGGCGCATTTTGAGCGCGAACGTTCCGTCCATCGCGCCGCGCCAGTAGGCATCGCGGTACTCAAAGGCCGGGGCTTCATGGAAACCGCATACCTTCAGTTCCGGGAGCCTATCGGGTATGATCTCGCAGTCCTCAGCCAGAAATTGAAAACCCAGGCATTTTTCCAGAAAGGCGTAGGTGCCGTACACAGCGCCCCGGACGCTGCCGCCGGATATATCCGCGCGCGTTTGTGAAACGGTCACCGTATAGTCTTCACCGCCTGTGCCGTTCACCATCACGCGGATTGGATAGCCGGCTGTTCCCGGCCTGCATCCCGGTATCATAGAGAGATAACTGGCAAGCTCCTCCCCGGCAAAGGGCACTTCGGATTGTATGCTGATATGGCCTGGCAGCTGCATAGGGCTTCTCCGAAAACGGGGGCCTGGCTTTTGCGCCAAGCCCCCTCCATTCGATTAATTATTTGCCCAGCAGAGTCGCGTAGGCAGCGGCGCCCTGGTCGATGATGTCCTGCAGGCCGCGGCCCTTGAGGCTCTCGTACTGCTTGAAGAAGTCATCAACGCTCATCTGGCCGGCGATGGCCTGATCGCGTGCCACGCACACGCCGGTGGTGATGGTCTCCGCGCGGTAGTCGGTGTAGGTTTCGGTTTCCAGCGTCTGGGGCATGGGGTAGAAGAAGTCGTTGTTCACGACGGCCAGGCCGTTGTAGAAGGACCGGGCGGCGTCATCCAGCTCTTCCATGCTCTTGCCGGCGAACAGGCACTGGGTGAAGGCGTCGGTCAGCCACATGCCGCCGAAGGGCTCAAACTCCATGCCCGCCAGGCGGTAATCAACAAAGCCGTTGGCAACGAACTCGGGCTTGAGCACGTACTTGCCGTCCACCACGTCATGATGCACGCCCTCCAGGCCGTAGTTGTACAGGACGATGCCTTCTTCGCTGAAGTTCCAGTTGAACAGCTTGATGATATCTTCCACTTTGCCGGCCTTTTCGGCTTCAGTGGTGATGCTCCACACCTTGGCAACGGCGTTGCGTTCCTGGGTCATGCGGTCGCCGTAGGGACCGGTGATGGGGGCAACGCAGGTCCACAGCGCGTCTTGATCGCCGCCATCGCGGTTGGAGTAGGTGGACAGCTTGGCGCGCTCGGCCCAGGTCATCGTGGTGCCGACCAGGTTGGAATCCATGGCGGTGAACAGTTCAGCCTGGGTGCGGGTGGCGAATTCCTGATCCAGCAGGCCTTCCTTGTACAGATCCTGCACGGCCTGGAGGAACTCGGGGTAACGGGGATGCTCATACACCAGGGAATAGGTGCCGTCGGGCAGCACGCAGAACTGGGTGTCCGCGGAGGCGGCGATGCCGAAGGCGTTCAGCAGGCTGGCCATGGAGCGTTCGCCGTTGGCGCCCATTTCCAGGGCCAGCGGGATCTCGTCATTGGGGTCGCCGTTGCCGTTGAGGTCATTGGCCTTGATGGCGCGCCAGAGGGCAAGCCACTCTTCCCAGGTCTCGGGGGCTTTCATGCCCAGGGCATCCAGCCAGTCCTGGCGGATCATCACCGACTGCGAGCCGGGGACGTTCACGATGGTGGGGATGGTGTAGATGTGGCCGTCCGCCTCACGCCAGGCTGCCATGCGGTCTTCACCCACGGCGGCCGCGATGTTGGGCATCAGGTCCAGGT
>JAEWRJ010000163.1 GCA_023460055.1 Bacillota bacterium
TACAGTAACACCCCTTCTATAAATCCTTCGGTATAATATATCACCATCGGATCAGCTTGTCCGATACAAAAGTAATAAAAAAGATTAAATACAATTAATGTGCTCGGTTATTACGGGCTAATACACAATGAAGTATTGTATCAGCTTCTTCAACAAACTCTACTGCGTTCTGATTATCAAAATCGTAAAAATAGAGCTTCTCATTCTTTATGTAAGCAATGGGATAGAGTGTGTTAGGGGCTAAACTTGATTTTGGTTCTGACTCATTCTCCAAAAGCAAGGTTTCCTCAGTTTCTGTTTCTGAGTTTGTTGTATTATTTTTTCTTGTCGTTTGATTACAAGATAATAATAACAACGACAAGGATATTAGGCTACATATTAAGAGATTTTCTCTCATAGCTTTTAATGTTAATTTAATAATTTATGCTCCAAACAACGTATCATCCACAAAAGCCAATTTCCAAGAGTTTGGTGTTTCAATAAAATAGAAGGCACGCGGATTTCCATTGCTTTCGGGCAGATAAAGGGTAAGCATATCAGCATTGGGATAGGGTGTTTCAACCGGCTCTGTGGTAAATGATCCTAAATCGTCAACAATAACTTTATCAGGAATTTTATCCACCTTGTGATAAGCAAAAGTGAACATTTCGTTATTCTCAAACTCATGCTCAACAATATTCATAAAATCGTAGATATTTTGTAAAGAAAAGCCCGATTTACAATCAAACTTTGTATCAAAATCAGTATAAGAATCAAATCCAAAGTCAAAATAGTCAGCCGAATAGAGAATGGGAATTGTACCCGGTGCAAAATATCTTCTTACTGGCATTTTGGGGTCGGTATATTTTTTCAAAATAGCATCATCATTCATTAGAAGCGAATTAAAATTTTTATCACACCAGCAATCGTTGATGAAATCAGTTAAAATTGCTACAAATGCCTCTTCAGTTACTCCCACTTCAAATGCCTCAACAGCACGTTTGGCAATATCCTCAAAAATATAAAAATCTTTGTTGGGATACTCAAAATAGATGGTGTAAAATTTCTCATCAATTAAGAGCGTGTGTTGCGTGAAGCTCTTCTCTTCATCAATTTTACCTTTGATAAAATAGCGAGTAGAAAGTAGCTCTTTTTCAAAACTGTTTTTAACCTCCAAATCTTGCTTAAAAGCTTCTCGAATCGTAGGTTGTCTGCCATCTTCACCCATCTTAAAAGTACGATAGACCAACATTTTGCTTTTACCATCATCCGAAATAAACTTTCTACCATCTCCACTACCCGCCTCTTCTTGAGGTATCAGAAAGTCGGGATAATCCACCTTGTATTCGTAGCGTTGATTGTAGTAGGTGAGATATGCAAAATCTGCTATTTCTGTTTCTGCTTGTTTGGTACTATCCGACTCTTTCAATTTTCCGCCACAAGCTACTAAGGCAATTAGCGTAAGAAATATCCAAAATTTTTGTTTCATAGTTCTATTTTTAAATAATCAGTCATACCAGTTAAATTCAAGTTTTTGAATTAATCCATTGTCGTCAAAGTAAAGAGAAACATCTTTTTCCTCAATCATTTCAGTTGGAAAAAGAAGAAATAAATGGCAGCCACTTTCTTTCTGTCAGATACAGATGTTTTCCCAATACTATTTCCAGAAGCATTTCTAACCGAACCATCTGAATTTACCTTCCCAATGCTGCTGCCATTTGCATTGCGAACAGTACCATCAGACTCGATTTTTCCAATTTTGTTGCCGGATGAATTTCTTACCGAACCATCCGACTCAATTTTACCAATAGAATTGCCAGCCGAACCTCGCACAGTGCCATCGGAATTTATTTTCCCAACGCCGTTTCCAGAGGAATTTCTTACTGTTCCGTCAGAATCTATTTTCCCAATTCTGTTGCCGGATCCGTTGTAAAGATCTTGTGCGTTGATTTGCGGAGTTACAAAGAGCAACAACGCAAAAACAAATAGTAATTGAATTGTCTTTTTCATTTCGTTTTTTATTTTTTAATTATAACGCCTCATAAGTAAGTTGAAAAATCCACATAAATAATGCTCGTTTCCTAAAAGAAGCACCACTTTAGCAGGATAATCATCAGCGCTACTTCCAAGCGTTTGCTCTTCTGTTCCAAGTAAATAACTGTGAACTTTATCCTTATTTCTGTATAGACGATGTTCTGTTTCATTTTCTTTTTCAAAAACAAAAGTCATTACATCATTCATAAAAAGAGTTTCACGATAGGTTTCAAAAATTACCCGCTGCTTTTTTTCGATAACCATTTTGAGGTCTTCTTGATAAGTTTCATCATTTAAACTATAATAGAACTCTGTCACTCTGCTAAAATATCGCTCACCCGCAGGCTGAGTTTAATAGGCATTATCATCCACACTTACACAATAAAGATGCTGTGAACCCGAGTTTATAAGTTCATCCATATCAGCCTTTATGCTATAATATGATTTGCGAATTTTCACTATCTCTTGACTTTTACTTTGTGCGTGGCACGAGAGCGTAATAAACAACGCAAAAAGAAAAATAGCACTTGATTTAATTGTTTTCATATTCATTTTTTGTTCCAAATATTGACATTTATATTTCTTTCCTAATTATTTTAAATGTTCCTCTAATTAAGCCCGAAGGGCTTGAAGCATCAGCGTGGGGCAACGCCCTACGCAAATTATCAAGATCGATTAGAAGCCCTGAAAGGGCGAAAGCAAGATTCATCTCAGTCCCACAGATATCTTTCATCGTATTCAATTTTATATTTTTTCAAAAAAGCTAAATACTCTTCCTGAAAACTAATTTTCTTATGTCGCTCCTTTTGGTTATTGATATAATCTCTTACAATATCAATTTCTGATGGATTTACAGAAAAGATTCCAAAGCCATCCTGCCAATAAAAATTCTTGTATTTAGTATCAACCGATTTTATCCATTTAGATGAATTTTTCTTTATCTCTTCAAGCAGCTTGCTTTGTGATATTTTTCTTGAAAGTAAACACAAGATATGAATGTGATCTTTATGCCCACCAATAACTATTGGATTGCATTCAAGATTTTTGCAAATTCCACCGATATATTCAAATAGACGCGTTTCGATATCATCGTCGATAAAGGGATGCCTGTGTTTTGTACTAAATGTAATATGTACGTAAACTCCTGATAATGATTGAGCCATAATGTTTATTTGCTTACGCCCTTTCAGGGCATTCATTTGTTGTTAATTCTATGCCATAGGGCGATGCCCTATGCTAATGCTTGAACGCCGTTGGCGTTAGTATATTCATTTTTCAAATTTAGCCCGAAGGGCTTGAAGCATCAGCGTGGTGCAACGACCTACGTAAATTGACAATATCGATTAGAAGCGCTGAAAGGGCGAAAGCAACAAATTTTTCAATAATTATTTTCATATTCCTCTTTTGTAAGTTCTATAGTATAATTAAATAGATGTTCCGTATGATTTTTTATACAATTTGTTCTGGTCCAAATCATTGCCCGAGCCCCCAAGCCACCTCCTTTTGAGAGATAGCTATCAATAAATTCAGACTCTGAATCTCTGAATTTTAGCCAAATTAGCTGTGCTTGTTTTAGCTTTTCTTTATCATCCTTATTTAGTTTAGCCCTAAGCAGATTGTAATATTTATTCAAAAGAATATCGTAAGATAAATAACTATCGTATTCGATAAGCCTATACTCATCCTCTGGGCCCCCTCTATCAAAACGTATATCAGCAATCAAATTGATTGCAAATGTATCGGTGTGAAACTCGCTATGATAATCTCTTAATCTTTGATTGTATCCTCTATATTTTATTTGCTGCTTGTTGAATGATTTTACAAGTTTATTCTTGGGCTGAAACATAAGTTCGGGTATGCTGTAGTTTTGAGCTTTGATGCTTACGAAGCTAAAAATCAAAATCAGGTAAAAGATTAATTTCTTCATACGATTAATTATTTTCTTCAGTCAATTTTAGTATTAAATTATCTGCTAAGTCAAAAATCTCATTGAATAGCTTCAAGTTTTCCTTACTAAACTCATTTGTTCTATAGGAATAATTGTAATACTTAGATTTACCATTTACCTCCATCTTAATTTGCAGATAATAATCAGTGTCATCATGATAGAGAGGATCGATAGAATTTCCCGGTTTTTTCATCTCCAAAGCTTTATTTTCTAATTCTTCAAAATCTGAATGAGAAATATAAAACTGGTGCTCTACCGTATCACCACCTATTTTATAACGAACTGATATATTTTCTTCATTTTTATCGAATTCAATATATTTATGGTCGTTTTGCATTGATCCGACAGTACTCACACGCAAGTAAGAAAATTCTTTCGTTTTCTCTTTCGAGCCTAATGCTATGCAGTCTGTTAAACCACACAAAGTGATTAGTGTTAGCCATATTGTATTCATACGATTGATTTTTCTCTTAAAAAATACTTTTCACTTCTGCGCAAGCTATCTCCAAAAATAGGGAATGCTTGCTACATACAGAAGTAGTGCCTATTCATTCACATAAGCTATTATAAATCCAAAATAATTATCAAAAGTCCTTGATGTAATCATCCACCATTTTCCAAAGTCTGTTGTTATCTACTTTCAAAATGATACGTGCTTGTTGTGTGCCAGCAGGTTGGTTGTTTTCGTAAGCGATTGATTGTCCGTAAGAGAAACCAAATTGCGAATTTACATCTACATAACGAGTAACCCCTTCAGTAATTAATGTAGGATCTATCATAATTGCTGCTGCAATCACATCCCAAATGTAGTGTACATATGTTGGATCTTTGTAATAGAGCGAATAGAGGAAATTGCGTTTGAGCATACTCTTGATTTCTGCATTTTTCGTCAAATTAATAATTTCATCATAACGGTCTTTTTTAAATGGCATCGTTTCGCAAACATCTAATCCCACAATTATTTGTTCTTTGAAAGGTGTGCGTAAACACATTTTTGCAGCTTCCGGGTCTAACCACCAATTAAACTCTGCTGCGGGGGTTGTATTTCCAGGCTTGAAGAAAGAACCACCCATATATATTACTCGCTTCACAAGTGGCACAATTTCAGGTGCTATACGCACAGCCATAGCAAGGTTTACACAAGTACCGATAGCTATAATGCTTATTTCACCAGGATTATTTTTCACTTGTTCAATAATGTAATTTACAGCATTCATATCAAGTGGTTTAGCCGTAGGTTCTGTGCCATACTTTTCGTAATAAACCGATTCCCAAGTTATAGGCTCGGGGTAACCTGCTGCACCTACGTATGCGTCACCGATACCAAAGAGGATACGTTCATTTTTAATGGTTTCAAAGCGACTGGGAAAAATAGGTTCACGAACGCCAGAAATAACCGGAATATGTTCTTTTCCTATGATTTCCAATTGTCGAATTCCGTAAGCAACTCCTTCATTTACCCACGTATTACCAACAACTACCGTTACACCTAACAAATCTATTCCCGGTGCATTTGCTAACATCATCATTGCGATACCATCATCAAATACTTCGACCATATCGGTGTCAAGGATTACTTTTTCTTTTTTTTGTGCGTGTGCAGATGTTACAATAAATAGTGCACAGCAAATCAAGCTGATTAAAAATAGTTTTAGGTTTTTCATTTTTTTTGTTTTTAATTGTTTATAAAACGTCTTGATTGTTATCCATTTCTTTTTATTATTTTAAGTACTCTAGTTTCTCACTCCCACATATCAGTCTCCACTAATTTGAATGCTTCATAAGGTAGCGGCATCTCTTCAAAAAAACCATTGTCAATATACATTTCTATAGTCTTTCCATCCTTTGGTAAATTATACATCACTCTCAAATTAAAATCAAGACTTGTGAGTTTGGACCACTCTTGTTCTATAAATTCAATCTGCTCTTTTGTAAGCTTTGAATAATCAAAAAACAATTCAGGCCACAAATCTTGATAGCCTGCAAGATTGGCATATTTCAACTCTTTGATTACTCCATTCCTATAAGAGAACATTTTAGCATACATCGTAGAGCAATATTCTCCACACTCAGTATAATTGACTGCAAATAGCCAAAGATCACTCTCTCTATTAGCACACATCTCCCAATTACCTGTATAATTCCCTTGAAAATTGAGGTATTGATTTTTTAAATCCAAATCCCCAATATCCATTTCCAGCCCTCCACCTACTTTTTTACCGTCAAGCATCTGTTTTCGTTCATCAACAGAAAACTCAAAAGCAAATCTATCGGGCAAAAGCAAAAATAAGTCTCTGATATTTTCAGGATCTGCTTTACCTATTCGCTGCTTTAATTCAACTGTAGAATATCTTAGTATTTCGATTTCAAATGGATTATCCTTTTCTAACATATTATTTTTAGAAGAAGTAAATGCATCTTCATTCACAACAGTTTCCACTACAGAATCATCTTCTTGTGTATTCTTTTTTTGAGTTGAACTACAAGCAATGAGTAGAGTTATACCCAATACAGTGATATATTTAATCTTACTTCTCATAAATTTCAGTTTTGTTTTCAACAATAAAAGTTCCGTTTTTAAAAAAGATGTCATAAATAGTTTCGTGTGTATCAATCTCTTAAATTTCACAACAAGTACAATGAGTTTACAAACTTTATCAAGGTATGAGTCCACTCCGAAAAGTCAATTTTACCCATTCCCACCCCTAAATCCCTGTCTATCCCGATAGCTATCGGGAGGGAGGGACTTAGGCAGAGTCCTGATTATTAGTCTTTTCCCTTCATGGATAAAGGGTGAAAAAAGACTAAAAATCAGCATTTGGGGTTTTCGGAGCGGACTCTTTGTTTCATTTTTCAAATTATCTCTACTTTGTAATCTCCACGCGTTTTTCACCGCGATAACTCGGAATTGTTTTCAATTCTTTTAAATAATCAATCAAACTTTCGGCTGTTGGACGAAAAAGTCCAGTGCCCGGATCGTTATGCTCATAATCATATACAGAGGCTGCATAATCATTCATCGAAACTGAATAGGTTTTATCCATATTCAAAGGTTCGTTTTCAGTTGTGTATAGTTCAATGTTTTTTAAACTTCCATCTGCTGCAATAAAGTATTTGCTTTTTATACCCGAAGGATAAATTGGCAAACGCTCATCCAATTCAAATCCGTTGAGCATTAAATTACGCAATTCGTGACCGGTAAGTTGAAAGACCGCCATCTCATTTCCGAATGGGTCTAATTCGTATATATCACGTGTATTTACATCTCCTTTGGGTAAAAAATCGATTCTAACACCACCCGGATTTATAATGGCTATATCTGTTTTTGCACTTTCACGAAGTGCATCAACCATCAGATAACCCAACTCCTCATAAGAATTAAAATCATCCAAAGCTTCAGCTATTCTAACTTTTAAAGCCGGATTATCATTGTAGTTGTCAACCATTGCTCTGAATATTTCATTTTCATTTCCCTTGTCTCCCACAGTCAACAACTGCATTGAGCGATTTAGTTTGCCATTTGGCTCAACACTCAGCTTTAGCAATGCTGCATATTTTAACTTTCGATCAGCTTGGGTTATTAAGATATTATTGTGAATTTGATCTTTATCCACTTTGGTGTGTGAATGACCGCCAATCACCAAATCAATCACATTTGAAGGTAGATTATTTGCAAGCTCCACATCATTCTCAAAACCATAATGACTAAGCAAAACAAACAGATCGGCACTATCTCGTAAATGTAGATACTCCAAAGTAGTTTCAGATGGGTCTGCAAAACGAAACTCTCTTACATTATCGGGATGAGAATCGGGAATGCCGCCTTGGTTGATATCAAGAATGGAAAGAAAAGCCACTTTTACCCCATCTTTGTTTGTAATGATTTTATATGGTTTAATTGGGAATTTCTCTATTGACGGCACCATAACATTGGCACAGATAAAATCAAAATTAGCTTTGCCCAACAAGTTGCTAAGTCCCTCAGCGCTGCTATCAAACTCGTGATTACCAATAGCTGACAAATCAAAGCTGAGTGCATTCATCAATTCTATCATTGGTAGTCCTTTCTCCGGATATTGGTCATTAACGGGATTACCTGTTTGGTTATCACCTGCCGATACCAACAATAAATCAGGATATAATCCCCTTAAACTATCCACCATAAAAGCAAATCGTGGAAAATTATCTACTGCAGCGTGCATATCGTTTACAGCTAAGATGGTAATTTGCTTATTAGCTGCTCTTTCCACAGCTATTTGTTTGCTTCCACCGCAAGCTGTAAATGCCAATACAGATGCAAGCAGTATAAACAAGTTTTTGATAAATCGATCTTTTTTCATTTCTTTATTTCTTTAATTGAACTCTTAATCTGTTCCCCACTGACAGCCTGCCATCGTGGGCTACACTGTTTCCGTATCGATCCTCAACAGGAGGTAATGGATTTGGAATTTTGAGCTTTCGACGAACATAATATGCTCGAACTGCATCAGCGACTTTTGCGCCGCT
>JAEWRJ010000164.1 GCA_023460055.1 Bacillota bacterium
GTGAGGAAGTCTATTATGCCCATCCATACAGCAGTTGGGAACGCGGGAGCAATGAAAACGGCAACCGGATACTCCGGCGGTTTGTTCCCAAAGGTATAGATATAGCCCGACTGACCGCCAAAGAACCGGAACGGATAGAAGACTGGGTCAACAATTATCCGCGCAGGATTCATGGCTACAGGACGGCAAATGAAATGGGGCGTAAAACGGCGGCCTTTTCATCTCTCCCCATATGGGGTGAGATGGCATCTCGATCACACATACATGACTGGTGAAAATGATGGGCAATTAAACTTGCAATCTGCACTTTTGATATAGAATTAAATTTTCAGTTGACAGAATAACCCGCGTTTGATAGTATGTTCAAGCGCTCCAAAAATTGTCATGGCGCAATTGCGGAGAGATGGCCGAGTGGTTTAAGGCGCCAGTCTTGAAAACTGGTGATGCTGAAAGGCACCGGGGGTTCGAATCCCTCTCTCTCCGCCATCTGTTCATTCACCGGCTCATGGAGAAGTACCCAAGTGGCCGAAGGGGCTCCCCTGCTAAGGGAGTAGTGTGCTAACGCGCAGCCCGGGTTCAAATCCCGGCTTCTCCGCCAGAATCCAGAAGAATCAACGCTTCTGGATTTTTTATTTATAATACATGTTCATTAAGTGAGCAAGATTGAGATAATATATGCACCCCAATGCCGACACTCGATTCGGCGAAGGGGTGCATAGATGATTTGATGAATAGATCTATTGTTCTGTCAAGCTGTCAGTTTTCGGTGCCGTCCTCAAAACCCTGGGATGAAACCACATTGTGTTTAAGGGTGCGCAGCTCGTTGAGCTGCATGGAGATGGTCCCATCCACATGATCCAGCAGCGCGCCCAGATCATGCTGGGTCTGGCGGCGCAGGCCGTCTGCATGCTGGTTGGCGTTTTCGATCAATTCCCGGGCCTGAGCCTCCGCCCTGGCCAGCACAGTGGTCTGGCTGACCAGCTCATCCGCCTGGGCTTTCGCGTCCTCGATCATGTGCTGCGCGCGGCTGTGCGCGTCTGCCAGGATGGCTCGGGCCTGTTCATCCGCCTGGCGCACGGTATCCTGCGCGTAGGTATCGGTCTTGGCTTTGGTGGTCTGGGCGTAGGTATTGGCCTCCGATACCATGCGCTGTGCCTGAGCCTGCGCTTCCTCCATGGTTTTGTTGGCAGCTGATGCGGCGTCCCCCATGATGCGCTCTTCATTGGCGATGATCTTATCCGCTTTTTCAAGGGAAGGATCATAGTTGGTCACGATGCGCTTGAGCGCGTCCATCATTTGCCCTTGATGAATCATCACGGAATCGGTAAACGGCACCTTCTTGGCGTTTTGAAGGCTGAGCGTGACTTCATCAATCAGTGCAAAAACTTCGTTTCTGGGCATTTTACGTCCCTCCCTTTAGTGTTTTAATTTCCCTGCATAGTTTTATTGTATAGTCGATTCATGATTTCGTCAACTGCGCGCTTTGGCACAAAGGAAGAAATATCGCCGCCAAAGCGCGCCGCTTGACGCACCAGGCTGGAACTGATATGGGACAGTCCGGGTCTGGTCAGCAGGATCACTGTCTCAATTCCGGGCGACAGGGCTTCGTTGACCCAGGCCAGGGATGACTCGACGCCAAGGTCCTGCGCATCACGCACGCCGCGAATGATAAAACCCGCTCCCCGCTCGCGCGCGAAATCGACCGTCAGGCCCATGAATGACGCAATCTCTATTCCATCATCCGCGCCATCCAGCGCTCCCCGGATCATCGACATGCGCTCTTCCATCGTAAAGCTGCCCTGCTTGTCCGGGTTGACAGCCACCGCGACAATCAAATGATCGCAAAGCTTGCGGGCACGCTTGATCAAATCAAGGTGCCCCAGCGTGACCGGGTCAAAACTGCCGGGAAATATCGCTGTTGTCATCCTATTCCTCCTCTCCGGGGGTGATGAAGTCAAGAGCCGTTCGGCCATAGACCTTGCTGCGCCTCACCCGGAGGCCTTCCGGGATACTCAGCGCGGTTCTGGCGTCCCGCTCAAGTACGATCAATCCGCTGTCTGAAAGCAGGTTATCCGATAGTATTTTTTTTATCACCGGGCCGGCATCTCTGGTATAGGGCGGATCGAGAAAAATCAAATCAAATCGCGCTTCTTCGCTTGCCAGCCTGTCCAGCGCCGCGAAGCAATCCTCAGCAAGCACGCGGGTTTCATGACCAACACCAAGGGCGGCAATATTGGCTCTCAGCACCTTCACGGCTTCCCGGCCTGTATCGCAGAAAACAGCCCAAACAGCTCCCCGGCTCAGCGCCTCAAGGCCAAGCGCGCCGCTGCCGGCAAACAGGTCGAGCACCCTGGCACCCTCCGCCTCACCCTGCAGCACATTGAACATTGATTCCCGGGTCTGGTCCAGGGTTGGGCGGGTATCCATACCTTTGGGGGCCTCGATGCGGCGGGAACCAAACCGCCCGGCGATGATCCTCATACGGCTTACACCAGATTCTTGGGCTCTTTGCGCTGCACGATCGCCTTCTTCTCACGGCGCTTGCGGCGCTTGGCATCGGTGCTGATCGCGCCATGAACCTGAGCGCGAAGCGCAGGGCCGCGCAGATAACCCACGGCATAGCCCATGGGGATGATCAGGATCAGCAGCGGGCTGAGCCGCTCAAGAGTCAGCAGCATGCCTGCGGCATCAGTTCCCGCCATGTTGACATAGGGAAACAGCAGCAGGCGGATCACAATGCGCAGGATGGCTTCCAGGCCAATGGCGCTGGTTTCGTGATAATAGCTCAGCGCCAGGCCGACATCCGCCCGCCGCTCATAACCCTGCACCCAGGAGGGCAGACCACCCAATGTATAGACCTGCTCTCTTGCAATCGCGGAAAACACCAGGGCAATGATAATCAGGGGCAGCATGCCCAGCACAACGGTGAACACACCCTTTAGCGGATGATAGCAGCGGGCCAGGTCCTTATCATCAAGTGGTTTGCCGTCCACGGTCCTGTTCAGAGCGATCTGCGCGTAGGCCACGTCATCAAGCCCGGCTCTGCTCCCCTCATTGACCATCAGCATAAAGAAACCAAGCACGACCAGCAGGTTCAGCACGATGCGCAGCGGAGCTGATTCCACCAAAAGCATCTGCCCTATGAATAGGAAAATAAACACCAGCGCGATCTGATACACCAGCACCTTCAGCCCTCGCTTAGCGGCGAGGGCGCTGACAGCGCGGCCCTTCTGGTAAGGCTTATGGATAAGTACCGGCTTTTTCTTCGCCTTGGATTGTTTATTCTGCATTCTCTGTCTCCTTGTCCTGCGAGTAATAGCGGGGCACACGGCGCCCCGGCAGCAGCAATATTTCATATGGTATAGTACAGCACAGATCAGCCAGCTCATCAGCGCCGATGGATCCAGTGCCCCGGCGGCCAATCATCACGGCCTCGTCGCCCGGTACAACCCCCTCCAGCGCGCTGACATCCGCCATGCATTGATCCATGCATACACGCCCGATGACGGGACAAGATACACCATGGATCAAAACACGGCCGCGGTTGCTCAGCGCCCTGGGATAGCCGTCGCCATAGCCGATGCCAAGGGTGGCGACGCGCATGGGGCGGTTTGCCATAAAGGTACAGCCGTAACCGACAGATTCGCCCGCCTTAATTTCCTTCACAAAGGTGACTTCCGCCGTCAATTCCAAACAGGGCTGAAACTCGACGGGGCTGTTCTGAGGCGGATAGCCGTACAGGGCGATACCCATGCGTACCATGTCGAAATGATACTCGGGATAGAACAGCGCGCCTCCCGAGGCCCCCGCATGCAGCATCAGCCCTTTAGGCAGCAGGTCTGCCAGCGCCAGAAACCTTTGCCCCTGAAGATGAGTATAGGCGCTTCGGGGGCTGTCCGAATCGGCGAAGTGAGTATAAGCCCCTTTTAGTTGAAGATATGGCGAGGCCTCCATCACACGCAAAACGGCGCGCAGCTCTTCTGTGCCCGCAATGCCGACACGGTTCATGCCGGTTTCCAGTTTCACGTGAACATTCAAGGCTTTTACCGCCTTGCGCGCCGCTGATTCCGCCATCCGGGCGCCTGCGGCATACGCCACCGTAGCAGTCAGCCCCCACTCTGCCGACGCGTCAAAGCCTGCCTGATTCAGCGCGCCAAAGCAAAGAATGGGCAGGGTGACGCCTGACTGCCGGAGGGTGATCCCTTCCTCAGCAAGCGCAACGCCCAGAAAATCCGCGCCGGCATGCTGAGCGGCACTGCCCACTTCTTCCAATCCATGTCCGTATCCGTCTGCCTTCGCCACCACCATCAGCCGTACACGAGGAGGCAAAAAGGCACGCGCGGCTTGGATGTTGGCTTTTAGGGCAGAAAGGCTGACCTGTGTACAGGTACCGCGCAGCGGCTGCATCAGCTTATTTCACCACCAGGTTCAGCAGCCTGCCGGGCACAAAGATGATCTTTATGATGCTTTTGCCGTCTGTAAACCTGACGACATCTGAGTTCAGGGGCAGTGTCTTTTCCCCTTCTTCGCGGGTCATGGTGCTGGGCACCATGAGGCGGCCGCGCACCTTGCCGTTGATCTGCAGAGCGATCTCCACTTCATCGGCAACCAGCTTATTCTCATCATAAGCAGGCCAGGGCTGCGCATACAGCGGTGAGCCGAAGCCCTGTGTCTGCCACATTTCCTCGCAGATATGCGGGGCGACAGGGCTCAAGAGAAGCAGCAGCGCTTTCAGCTCATCCCTTGTGACGCTGCCCTTCAGGTACAAATCATTGACCAGGCTCATCATCGCCGCGATAGCGGTGTTAAACTTCATGCGCTCGTAATCTTCAGACACCTTCTTGATGGTGCTGTTGATATTGATCTCCAGGTCCTTGCTGATCCCTTTAGCCTTATCGTCCAGCATCTCCTGAAGACGCCACACGCGGTCAAGAAAACGCCTGCATCCGCGGGCGCCATTGATGCTCCACGGAATGGGCTGGTCAAACGCGCCCATAAACATCTCATACAAGCGGAAGGCGTCGGCCCCGATCTCATCGATCATATCATCGGGGTTGATGACATTGCCGCGTGATTTGCTCATCTTCTCGCCGTTTTCGCCCAGGATCATGCCATGGCTGGTACGGCGCTGATATGGTTCAGGCGCTTTCACCATGCCAATATCATGCAGGAAGAGGTGCCAGAAGCGGCTGTACAGCAGATGGAGCGTGGTATGCTCCATGCCGCCGTTGTACCAATCTACCGGCATCCAGTAATCAAGCGCTTCCTGGGAGGCAAACTCCTGATCATTATGAGGGTCGCAGTAACGCAGGAAATACCAGCTGGAGCCGGCCCATTGGGGCATGGTATCGGTTTCCCGCTTGGCAGGCGCGCCGCAGAGCGGACAGGGTACATTGACCCAGTCATCGATCAGGGCAAGAGGGCTTTCGCCGGAATCGGTCATTTCGTATTTTTCCACCTCAGGCAGCAGCAAAGGCAGATCGGATTCTTTCAGCGGCACTGTACCGCAGTGCGGGCAATGAATGATCGGGATCGGCTCGCCCCAATAGCGCTGGCGGCTGAACACCCAGTCACGCAGCTTATAGTTCACCCGGCGCTCACCGATGCCCTTTTCGTTCAGGAAGCTGATCATTCTTTCTTTCGCTTCCTTCACGCTTAAGCCATTGAGGAAACCGGAATTAACCAGAATGCCTTCCTCGATATCCGTATGAGCGGACGATTCGATATCTCCCCCAGCAACCACCTCAACAATAGGCAGCCCAAAGGTTTTGGCGAACTCCCAGTCCCTCGTATCGTGACCAGGCACCGCCATAATGGCCCCGGTACCGTAGCTCATCAATACATAGTCTGATACCCACACCGGGATATCCTGCCCATTAACCGGGTTGATAGCGGAAATGCCTTCAATGGCCACGCCTGTCTTCTTCCCCGCCATCTCGGTACGCTCAAAATCGCTCTTGCGGGCGGCTTGCGCGCGGTACTCCTGCAGGGCATCCATATTGGTGATGCGGCCTGCCATCTGCTCGATCAGCGGATGCTCGGGCGAAACCACCATATAAGTCGCGCCAAAGAGCGTATCGGGCCTGGTTGTAAACACACGCAGGGTGATATCGCTGTTTGTGATGTCAAAATTGACCTCGGCACCCTCGCTTCTGCCGATCCAGTTGCGCTGCTGTGTCTTGACGCGTTCTATAAAGTCAACGGTATCAAGGCCATCAAGCAGCTTCTGCGCGTAGCTGGTGATGCGCAGCATCCACTGCTTTTTCACCTTTCGCACAACTTCGCTGCCGCAGCGCTCGCACACGCCGTCCACTACTTCCTCATTGGCAAGGCCGACCTTGCAGCTGGTGCACCAATTGATGGGCATTTCAGCCTTATAGGCCAGGCCATGCTCATAGAGCTTCAAAAAGATCCACTGTGTCCAGCGGTAATAGGCAGGATCAGTGGTGTTGACCTCGCGGCTGTAGTCAAAGCTGAAGCCTATGCGCTTGAGCTGGCGGCGGAAATGATCCACGTTATCGCGAGTCACCTTGGCCGGGGGGATCTTGTGCTGGATAGCGTAGTTTTCCGTCGGCAACCCAAAGGCATCCCAGCCGATGGGGTAGAGCACGTTGCAGCCTTCCATCCTCCGCTTTCTGGCAATGATGTCGATGGCGGTATTGCTTCGCGGATGGCCGACATGCAATCCCGCGCCGGAAGGATAGGGAAACTCGATCAAGCCGTAAAACTTCGGCTTGCTGTAATCATTCTTTGCGGTAAAGGCCTGTTGGTCTTCCCAGATCTTCTGCCACTTTTTTTCAATCATTTCCGGTTGGTAGGGCTGTGAAAACATACTGCATCCTCCTCAAACAAACAAGGTAAAGTATAGCCATTTGCCCATGTTTTGTAAAGGATTCGAGGCGGGCTGAAAGTTGACAGCGAAAAAATGTAAGTCTATACTGAATACCATGCTTTGAACGCTTGCGAGAAAGGGGCCGGGATGAAAAGGCAATCGTTTTTCCTTGTTCTGCTCATCAGCCTGTTCTTTGGCTTTTCCGCCCTTGCGCAAGCACAGGATATCAGCGCCTCGGTCACCTTTTCGGCAGCAGGCAATACGAGAACGCTCATCCGGCTGAACGACGGCAAATATGACAAGGCATGGAGCGGCGGCAAAGGCAGCGGATCTCTCGAGATATTATCGGATATTCCCATGTACGGCCTGTATGTTGCTTGGGAGGAATCGCCGCGAGCTTTCACGATTGAGGACTTAAACGGCGGTTCCCGCCTTGAAATCGCGAACTACCAAAGCGCTGAGTTTATCCATCAGTATTATCCGCTGAATGGAGAGCAGCATATCCGTTTGGTGCCCGAAAACGATAACGGAAAACATTTCGGCATCAAAGAGGTGTTCGTGCTGGGCGAGGGTGATCTTCCCGGCTGGGTGCAGCTATGGAAACCCGCTCATGAGGATGCGGATATGATGCTTCTGTTTGCTCACCCGGATGATGAAGTGCTTTTTTTCGGCGGCCTGCTCCCTTATTATGGAACGGAGCGCGGCCTGAAGGTATTGCCGGTCGTACTGACCGACGCGGGCAGCATGCGCCGCAGCGAGCTGCTCAACTGCCTGTGGAGCCTGGGGATCCGCAATTATCCTGTGACAGGCCCTTTTCCCGACCTGTACGCGCGCGATCTGGAGCACGCCTATCAGCGCAACGGCCGGCGTAAGGCAAGCGATTACATCACGGAGCTGGTGCGCAAGTATAAGCCCGAAGTGATCGTCTCGCACGATGTACGCGGAGAATACGGGCACGGCGTCCATGAGCTGTGCGCCGACCTGGCGAAAAAGGCCGTTCTATATGCCGCTGACCCCAAGCGGGATCCTGAATCCTATCAGGCGTACGGTGCTTTCAGCGTGCAAAAGGTGTATCTGCACCTGTATCAGGAAAAAGGCAAGGATGTTTCCCTCGAGATGAATTGGGATCAGCCCCTGCTGGCCTTTGGCGGCAAAACGGGCTTTGAGCTGGCGGTGGAAGCTTACGCAAACTTTCATTTGTCCCAGCATCGTTATGAGCAATTTCACGTTGAGCCCCGTGACGGACGCTACAGCAGCTACCGCTTCGGGCTGTATTACAGCGCTGTCGGCCCCGATATCGCAAAGAACGATCTGATGGAGAATATTCCGCTTTATTAATTGGAGGAGGACGGGATCTATGAACATCTTAGTCACAGGAGGCGCCGGCTATATCGGCTCCCATACCTGCCTGGAGCTGCTGCGCAGAGGCCATCAGGTGATCGTCGCCGATAATCTGATCAACGCCCAGGCTGAGGCCGTTGAGCGCGTAAAAGAACTGGCGGGCAGTAATTTCCCTTTTTATCCGATCGATATTCGCGATGAGGCGGCGCTGGAAGGTATTTTTGATCAGCATGACATTGATTGTGTCATCCATTTCGCCGGGCTCAAGGCAGTCGGAGAATCCGTTGGCATCCCGCTGCGCTACTATGACAACAACCTAAACAGCACCATGACCCTGTGCCGTGTCATGGAACGCCATCATGTAAAACGCATCATATTTTCCTCTTCCGCCACTGTGTATAAACCCGGTGTCCCCATGCCCGCGGATGAATCAGCGGATCTTGGCTGTACCAACCCCTATGGCTGGACCAAATTTATGTGTGAGCAGATTTTACGGGATATTGTCGTCGCTAACCCTTCCTGGTCTGTGGTGCTTCTGCGCTACTTCAATCCCATCGGCGCCGATCCCTCGGGCCGCATCGGGGAAGACCCTTCCGGCATTCCCAACAACCTGCTTCCCTATGTGACCCAAACAGCGCTCGGCCGCCACAAAGAACTGCGTGTTTTTGGCAGTGACTACAATACCCACGACGGCACCGGGGTGCGGGATTACATCCATGTCAGCGATCTGGCGGACGGGCACGCGGCGGCGCTTGAGTACGCAGCTTCGCATACCGGCTGTGAGGCGATCAACCTGGGCACGGGCATCGGTTACAGCGTGCTGGATATCGTCAAGACCTTTGAGCGCGTAACAGGCGTAAAGGTGCCCTATGCCATCACCGGCCGACGTCCCGGTGATGTGGACGCGGTGTACGCCAGCCCGGATAAAGCCCGCAGGCTGCTTCACTGGGAAGCCAAGCGAAATCTGGACGATATGTGCCGCGATTCCTGGCGCTGGCAGAGCAATAATCCGCAGGGCTACACCCGCGGATAACATTGCCGGTGTAATGAATTATTTCAGTTGTTTTGACAGCCATGCCGTTTTCGGGATGGCTGTCTGCATTTTACCCAATGATAATTGAAGGGTGATAATTGCAGTCTCAGGCTATTGCCAATGCTGTGATTCCATATTACAATATAGCGGTATGAAATAAATGAAGGGGGGGATGCGGATGAATTATTTGCTTATTGGCATTATCATGATCCTCGCCTTGTTTGCGATCCGCTTTTCACACAAGCACGGCATTCCCGCGCTGCTGCTTTTTATTTTGCTGGGCATGTCTTTTGGCGTTTTGGGGCTGGAGTTTGATAACTATGAGATCGCCGACAACTTTGCATCGATCTCTTTGATGGTCATTATGTTCTACGGCGGTTTCGGCACCAACTGGAGAATGGCAAAGCCTGTTGCAAAGGAAGCGATTATTCTAAGCTCACTGGGCGTCATCGCCACCGCCCTGATCACAGGTCTTTTTTGCCGGTATGCCCTGGGCCTCCCGATGCTCGAAAGCATGCTGATCGGTTCCATTGTCGGCTCTACCGACTATGCCAGCGTGTCAAATATCTTGCGTTCAAAAAAGCTGAACCTGAAATACAATACCGCCCCCCTGCTCGAGCTGGAAAGCGGATCGAACGATCCCACGGCTTATTCAATGACCATGGTATTTCTCTCCGTCATCATCGGTTCGGATGTATCCATTCCCCTGCTCCTGCTCTCCCAGGTAGCGCTGGGGCTGCTGATGGGCTTTGCCTTCGCCTTTGTTATCGGAAAGCTTACTAAAATCGCGAACATTCAAGGCGATGGCCTCCACGCTGTCTTCATGGCCGCTGCTATGCTGATCACTTTTTCCGCCACGAACATGCTGGGCGGCAATGGCTATCTCGCGCTGTATATCCTGGGCATCAGGCTTGGAAATATCTCATTCCGAGGGAAACGCGACATTGTCTTCTTTTTTGACGGCCTGACCGAGATCATGCAGATCGGCTTGTTCTTCATCCTGGGCCTGCTGTCCAGCCTGCCCAAATTTTTCGCGTCTTTTCCCACAGCCCTCTTCATTATGCTGTTCATGACCATTGTCGCCCGTCCCCTGTCTGTCTATGGCTTGATGCTGCCCTTCCGCCTCAAGCGCAATCAGCTGAACATCATATCGCTGGCAGGCATCCGGGGAGCCGCGGCCATCGCCTTCGCTATCCTGGCAGTCAACAGCGGAAGTTCTTTTTCTGTGGATATTTACCATATTGTATTTGGTATCTGCGTTCTTTCCTCCCTGGTCCAAGGGACCCTGATGCCCCTGGCCGCCCGGAAATGGGATATGCTGGACGCAAGCGACACTGTTCTTCAAACGTTCAACTATTATCAGGATAAGGCGGAAATCGGCTTCCTGGAAACACGCATCCATCCAAACAGTTATCTGATCGGCCGGAAGGTCAAGGATCTGAACCTGACGTTTAACTTCATTATCGCAAAAATTGAACGCAAGGGAAAAACGATCGTACCCCGCGGTCATGTGCAGATTGAAGAGGATGATCTGATCATCCTTGGCGGAGAAAAACACTTTGACGAAAGCCAAAAAGACTTGATCGAGTTTACCATTCCCGCGGGTCATCAGTGGGCCGGGCATTGCATCAAGGATCTTGACTTGCCCACTGACAGGTTGATCATCATCATTCAACGAAAAGGCCAAGGCACCATCGTCCCCGCGGGCGATACGATCCTTCAGGAGGATGATAAGATCATTATGATCAAGGCGGATAAGGAAGAGGTACAGCATTCCATGGTGAGTTAGCGGCTTTATTGAATGACCGGAGAAGGAAAGCAACATCATGCCACTCATCAGAACCGCGAAAACTGAATGCGGCATCGTCCGGGGCTTGCCGGCAGCAGATCCTCGTATCACCACGTACAAAGGGATCCCATTCGCCGCGCCGCCGGTTATGGGAAACCGCTGGCGCGCGCCTCAGCCCTGCGAACCCTGGGAGGGAGAATATGCTGCTTATGACTTTGCCCCGATCGGCCCGCAGGCTGTGACAGGAAAGGACAAGAGCAACATT
>JAEWRJ010000165.1 GCA_023460055.1 Bacillota bacterium
AAAGAATATTTTTGCATTTCAAGTATAGCCCATCCTGCGCGATAAGACAAGGCAGGCGACCGCGGGCAGTCCATTCATCCATGCAGGCGGACGGGAAAACACCGGATGCCCGGGCTGTTTTTTTATGTAGAAAGCGCCATTCCCCTTGCGGAATTTAATATTAGTTATATAATAGACAAACCGCCATTGTACTGCCGGTTCCCAGAGGAGCATGGCAGTACACAGCAGAAAAGAAAGGTTGGTTATCCTATGAAGAAACTGGTTTCCATCATCCTGTGTGTCCTGATGCTCGCGATGAGCAGCTCTGTACTGGCCGAGAACGCGCTGACATTTGATCCCGCGGTCGTTGAGCAGTTGGGGCTGACCGGTGAATTTGTCGCTCTTGAAGACTTCGGCCTGCAGTTTTATCTGCCCGGCGTCATGGCCGCGGCCGAGGTGACTCAGGAACAAGCCGAGCAGGGCACATACGCGCTGTTTATGACAGCAGACGGATCCTCGATGATGTCAATCGGCTACGGGCCTGCCGCCGACGCCCAGGGGAACGCGATCGCGGACCTGAACGCGCTGAGCGAGCTGTACACAAGCTCCGGCGCGGAAAATGTTGAAGCGGGCGAACTCAACGGCCTGCCCTGCCTCGGCTATGATCTGACCGAAGCCGGCGTGCGCGGCGTCGCATTCCTCATGGATGACGGCGCCCAGCTGACCTTCAACTTCGCGCCCATGACTGACGAGAATTATCAAGCAGTCGCTATGGTGATCCTCAGCTCCATCATGCCGCTCGAATAAGCGCGCAGGTCACATTGACGCGTGACCCAATGATCCATCAGCCATAGAAAACACCCACGCTCCTGCCGGCCGGCAGGAGCTTTTTCATCTAAAAGATAAGCCCGATGACGCTTCACGCGGTTCACGGGCTGTGAAGAGATGTGTTAAGGCACCGCTGTACGGTGTAAAATACATCTGAGCCTTATAGAAATCACACCAGAACTGATCTCGCCCCATCAACAGGCAAGGAGCGTGCGTTATGATCACACCTTATCTTACCTTCAACGGAAACTGCAAGGAGGCCCTGGCCTTTTACCGCTCCGTCTTCCCCTGCGGTGAGCCGAGCGTCCTGCCCTATGGAGACTATATGCCGGAGGGATCCCCAACGCCGCCCGAGCTTCTGCGCGGCTGGGTGATGCATGCCGAGATGACCGTCTGCGGCACCAATGTATGGTTTGCCGATTCGGCCCAATCGCCCGAGAACAGCGGCCTGATCACGCTGTCCGCCATCGTGCCCACAGAGGGGGAGGCGATGGCCATATATGACGCGCTTTGCGCAGGCGGCACGGTCACGCTGCCGCCGACCGTCACCTTCTACAGCGTGTTTCACGCCGTAGTCAGGGACAGGTTCGGGGTGCCCTGGCAAATCGTCGCCGAGGAAGCGCCCATACAGGATGACACCATCATGGCTTGATGGTTGATGGAGGAAGGGGCATTCAGATGAAGACCAGGATGCTGTTCGTCTGCACCGCCAATCACGACAGAAGCCCGACCGCCGAAATCATGTACCAGCGGTATCCCGGGCTTGAGGCAAAATCCACCGGTATATTCAGGCCGGAGAAAAAGGTAAGGGAAGGCCTCTTCTGGGCGGATGTGATCGTTGTGATGGAAGATGTTCACGAAAAGTACATCCGCGAGCACTTTGCGCAGGAATTGGGGGATAAGCCCGTTTTCGTGCTGGGCATAGAGGACCGCTACCGCTTCATGGAGGATGACCTGACAGACTTGATCGAGGAGAGGATGGAAGCGGTGCTGCAATCGATTTTCTAAAGCTCCGCTCCCCCGCTAGGTTTCATTCCCCCAGATAAACAAATCCCCCGCTGCGCTTGGTCGTCTCCAGCCACAGGCCGATATCCAGCTTCAGCAGCTGCCCGTTATCGGCTGCGGTGGCTGTCAAGCTGTCCCCTTCATGATCCATGGCGATCAGGCTGACCCAGTGCCAGCTTTCCAGCCCGTGAAGCGCGCCGTGATCGAGGTTCAAAAAGGCAATGGGCGAATCCGCCTCGAAGGCCTGCCTGAAAAAATCGGCCGTCCGCTGAATCGAGGGGCGCTCACGTTCGTCGGCGGGCACATCCAGCACCCGGCAGCGCAGGGGGCTCTTCAGTTCACTCAGCAGCTTATCCATGCCCTCGCGGAACAGCTCCGTGCTGTTGAGCCCAAAGACGCCGGGGGTGACATACTCCCAGACCCATTCCATCACGCCCTGCATCTCCTGCTTGTTCCCGCCGGCCCTGGTCAGAAATGCCCTATCCTTCATATAACGCAGGATGTTGGAGGCAGTGGTCGGCCCGCAGCCGGCCTTGCGCCGCCAAATGGAGGAAAACCAATCCTGATCAGCCCCGTGGAACAGCCGATCTTCGGCGGAAATGGTCAATCCCTGTATATCTTTAATGCTCGCCTGCATGTGATCGCTCCCTTCGCGCCGATTCCGCTGAAAACGGCACGTTTTGAATATACCCTATTGTATCATCGGGTACCGCATATGAATAAGTTGTAAAAATCCAAACATAAGTTTGACACAATATGAAGCCTTCGCTACAATGAAACCCTGTCGGGCGGCTTCAGGCCGCCGATTGAAAGGACGCTCGAACATGCAGACGATTTTTTCCGCCATCATGGGCATCGTACAGGGTTTAACGGAGTTTTTGCCGGTTTCCTCAAGCGGCCACCTGCTGGTGGCGGAAAAACTGCTGGGGCTCCTGGGTTACCAGGCGGAAAATAATTCTCTGGCACTGGGCGTCATGCTGCACATGGGCACGCTGATCGCCGTGGCTGTCATCTTCTGGAAGGATTGGATAGATATGCTGCTGCATCCGGTCAAGAACCGCACCCTGCTGCTGCTATTCATCGCCTCCATCCCAGCACTCATTCTGGTCCTTCTGCTGGGCGACCGGATCGACGGGCTGTTCACAGGCTGGTTCCTGGGCATCAGCTTCTTGATCACGGCCTTCTTCCTCGTACTGGTCGAGCGCCTGAGCGGCGGCAAGGGCCGCCACAGCCAACGTAAGGATGAGGTGCAGCTGCCCCAGGCCATTACCATGGGCCTGTTTCAGGGCATCGCGCTGCTGCCGGGCGTCAGCCGCAGCGGCTCCACCCTGCTGGGCGGCGTCGCCGGCGGCCTCAGCCGCAAAACGGCGGCCAAGTTCAGCTTCATGATGAGCGCGCCCGCCATCCTGGGCAGCTTCGTGATGGAAGCCAAGGACGCGATGGAGCAGGGCGGCCTGTCCTCCCTGATCAACACGCAGGCGCTGGTGGGCATGGCTTTCGCTGGTGTCAGCGGCTTTCTCGCCATCCGCTACATGCTCAAATTGATTGAGCGCATCTCATTTTACAAGTTTGCCTTGTATGTACTGGCCGTAGGAATCGCTGTGATCATCATGCAGCTGACAGGCTTTGCCGGTTTCCCGCCGATCGCCTTCCCTGACGCGGCCATTGTTCCTGCGGGCTGATAAGGAGTTTTACCCATGATGACGCTAAAGCGCCTCTCTTCCCTGTTCTTTGCCCTGATGCTGTTGATCCCGCTGGGAGCGCCTGCCGAATCCATCAGCGCGGTCACAGCGGCCGATGCCGTAAATGAGTCCGCCATCATCCCCGGCACCGTCACCACGGGCACCCCCGGCAGCTACTGGGAAACCCCCATGGATATTACGGATGAGGCCGCTGTCTGGGCCATGCTGACCGCCCCGATCACGGTGGTGAAGGGGGACCAGAAAAAGCAGACCTACCTCTATAAGGAGCCCGATAAGAATTCCGAGCGCGTGGCCGATATCACCTTTGATTCACAGGGTCTGCACGTGCTGGAAACGCGCAGTGACGGCTGGACCCTGGTGGAAGCCTATTCCAGTTCCTTCCACGACTCGAAGATCAAGGCGTGGAATCAGCTGACGCAGGGCTATATCCGCACCGATATGCTGCAGGAAAAGAAGGTCAGCCAGAAGTACGGCCTGGTGGTCGACAAGCTGACCCAGAAGCTCTATATCTTTGAAGACGGCAAGCTCTACGACACCCTGGAGGTATCCACCGGCCTTGTCAATGACAAGCAGCCCTACAACGAGACCCGCAGCGGCGAGTTTTTGATCGTCAGCCCGGTGGGCGATTTTGTCAGCGATAACATGGTGGGCGAGCTGGCGCTGCGCTTTAACGACGGCGATTTTATCCACATGGTGCCCTACATCAAGCGGGGCGACAACAAGAATTACGACTATACCGAAAAGGCGCTGGGCACCCGGGCCAGCCATGGCTGCATCCGCGTCCAGCGCAAGCGCACCCCCAAAGGTACCAGCATGCGCTGGCTGTGGGATACCCTGCGCAAGAAGCCGCACATGGGATCGGTGCGCGTCGTGATATGGGAAGACGTGCAGGGCCGGCAGCTGCCCATCCCCCAGCCGGATCTGCCGCTGTACTACAACACAAACGGCGGCCAGAACTATCACGCCGCCGATGTCTGCTTCGGCGTGCGCGACAAATACCTGCCGCTGGCGAGTTTTACCTACGCGGAGCTTGATACAGGCGACTATGCCCGCCTGACGCCCTGCCCTTACTGCTTCCCTCCCAAACGGGTCGCGGAGATTGAAGAGATCAACGCGAAATACAGATAGATCAAAACGGCGGCCCCGCAAGGGGCCGCCGTTTTGATCAAGGGTCAAGGCGTATCAGTTGCCGGTGTTCAGCGCGTCCCAGTACACCAGGCTGGCCACGATCTGCCCCACAACCTCAGCATCGGTTTCAGCTGTATCGTTCAATCTATGGTTCAGTTTCATATACCCTGAGCGCCGCGTCTCAAACCCCTGATGAAATAAAGCGCTTGGGCAACCCTTCCCGCCTCATGGCTTGATTTGCATGTCACACCACTTGTCTTCCATATCCTCAACCAGCTTGAACTGTGTCCTGCATCTGTCCAGGTTATGCCCCTCGCGGTGGATGCGGAAATAGGTGTCGCCGCTGAGATAATCAGTCAAAAAGCGCACGCCGCACTCCAGCGTCATCAGCTTGGCCCCCACAGGCAGAGCAGTGATTTCTTCATCCCGCAAGCTGTCTCCGCAGGCGGCAAGGAAGGCATCCTTGTAAGCGCGGTACATCTCAAGCGACATGGATACCCGATCCAGATCACGCTCATCCTCGGCCGCCGTGGACGCGCCGAAGCGGATGGAATCCCCAAAGTCATTGGCGCACAGGCCGGGCATCACGGTATCCAGGTCGATCACGCAGAGGCCTTTGCGGGTCGCGCTGTCAAAGAGCACATTGTTCAGCTTGGTATCGTTGTGCGTCACCCGAAGCGGCAAAAGACCGGCGCGCAGCTTGTCCATCAGAAGAGCGGCATCCTGTTCGCGCGCGAGGGCAAAATTGATCTCATCCCGCACACCCGCGGCCCTGCCCATCACGTCCTGCCGGATGGCCTCACGCATAGCCAAATAGCGCTTGGGCGTATCATGAAAATGGGGGATAGTTTCCGACAGATTGGCCGCCGGAAAATCCGACAGCTGCTGCTGGAAGCGTCCGAAGGCAGCGGCACTCTGTGCAAAATCCTCCGCGGTTTCAGGCGCTTCAAGGCTGAGGCTGCCGGTGACGAAGTCGTAGACCCGAAAGTACTGTCCATCCTGTTCAACGAAGCTGCCGCCGCCTCGCGCCGGCACAATGGTCAGCACGCGGCGGGGATCGCTTTCCCTCTTCCGCAGGTGGGCAGTGACAGCCTCGATGTTCTTCATCAGGGCCGGCACATCCCGGAAAATACGGCTGTTGATCTTCTGCAGAATATAATCACGGCCTGCGTCTGTTTTAACCAAATAGGTCTCATTGATATGCCCCTTGCCGTAGGGCTCGCAGCTGAGAGCCCTGCCCTTCATCTCAAACGCGCCGGCCGGTACAGCGTTGGAATCCAAGTACATACCCTGCCCTCCAAATACTTTGATGCAGCAGCAGCGCCGCAACACTCATCTCGCTATTATGCCTATTTTACACCATCCGGGCTTGTTTTGCATTGATTATACTGATGAGGAACTTTAACGCATCCAAATCGTTGAGTAATTTTGACTCCGCGCAAGGAGCGGGAGCGCAGGCGTAGCAGCGCTACGTCAAGCTGCCGGCGACATAGCGCCGAGTCAAAAGGACCAACGCGACGATGCGTTAAAGTTCTGAATCAGTATTATTCATACCGTGATATGCCGTCCCTCCGTGGCTTCATCATACCCAATTCTTATTTACAATATTGGTCCCATCCCGCTTGACAGAAGCAGTTGAATGTATAATAATGCATTATCCTGTGTATTTATGGAGGTTTTTATGGGAGAAATCAAGAAGATCGTGCTGGCTTACTCAGGCGGCCTGGATACATCGGTCATCATCCCCTGGCTGAAGGAAAACTATACGGGCTGCGAGGTGATCGCGGTCTGCGGCGATGTCGGCCAGGGCGACGAAACGGAGGGTCTTGAAGAGAAGGCATTGAAAACCGGCGCGTCCAAGCTGTATATCGAGGATCTGACCGATACCTATGTCAAGGATTTCATCCTGCCTGCGCTCAAAGCGGGGGCAGCCTATGAGGAATATCTGCTGGGCACAAGCACCGCGCGGCCCTGCATCGCGCAGCGCCTGGTGGAGATCGCGCTGGAAGAAGGGGCTGACGCCATCTGCCACGGCTGCACCGGCAAAGGCAACGACCAGGTGCGCTTTGAGCTGACCATCAAGCATTTCGCCCCCGAGATGAAGGTGATCGCGCCCTGGCGCGAGTGGGATATCACCAGCCGGGATGAGGAGATAGACTATGCCATCGCGCATGATATCCCGCTGAAGATCAGCCGGGAGACCAACTACTCCAAGGACAAGAACCTCTGGCACTTAAGCCACGAAGGCATGGGCCTTGAAGACCCCGCCAACGAGCCCGCCTACGAAAAAGAGGGTTTCCTGGAGATGTGCGTCTCCCCCATGAACGCGCCTGATGAGCCCACATACATCAGCATTGACTTTGAGCAGGGCGTGCCCGTGGCCGTTGACGGCATCCGAATGAGCGCAAAAGATATCATCTATTACCTCAATGACCTGGGCGGGAAAAACGGCATCGGCATCCTGGATATCGTGGAGAACCGGCTGGTGGGCATGAAAAGCCGCGGCGTGTACGAGACCCCCGGCGGCAGCATCCTCTACAAAGCCCACAGCCTGCTGGAGTCCATTTGCCTGGACAAATTGACCGCCCATAAAAAAGCGGAGCTGGCCGCCACCTTTGCAGAACTCATCTACAACGGCCAGTGGTTCACGCCCCTGCGCGAGGCCATTTCCGCCTTTGTGGACAAGACCCAGGAAAATGTCACAGGCACCGTGCGCCTCAAGCTCTACAAGGGCAACATGATCCCCGCGGGCGTGGAGAGCCCCTTCTCGCTGTATTCCGAAGCCATCGCCACCTTTGGCGAAAGCGACTACAACCAGGGGGATGCCGCCGGCTTTATCAACCTGTTCGGCCTGCCCATCAAGGTGCAGGCGCAGCTGAAACAGAGGCACGGGAATGCCTGAACAGGGAAGCCTTTGGAAAAGCGCCTTGCAAGGCGGATTAACCCCCGCGGCGAGTGCCCTCAACAGCTCGATCGCCGTCGACCGGCGCCTGTGGCGTGAGGATATACAGGGCTCCCTGATCCATGCCGCCATGCTGGGCCGGCAGGGCATCATCCCGCCGGAGGCCGCGCAGAGTATCGCGCAGGGCCTGGAGGGCATCCGCCGCGACATAGAAGACGGCACGCTCACAATTGATGAGCAGAGCGAGGATATCCACAGCTTCATCGAGCTTGAGCTGACCCGGCGCGTCGGCGCGCCGGGCAGGATGCTGCACACCGCAAGAAGCCGCAATGACCAGGTCGCTCTGGACCTTCGGCTGTGGCTGCGCGCCAAAACGGAGGAAATCACCCTCAGGATCAACCGGCTGTTGGAAGCTCTGGTTAAAATCGCGGATGAGCACGCTTCCACCCTGATGCCCGGCATGACCCACCTGCAGCACGCGCAGCCCCAAAGCCTGGGGCAGCACATGATGGCCTATGCCATGATGTTCCTGCGCGACAGGGGCCGCCTCGTGGATGCCGCCGCGCGCATGAACTTTTCCCCCCTGGGCAGCTGCGCCCTGGCCGGAACGGCCTATCCGATCGACAGCGCGTACACCGCGAAAGCCCTGGGCTTCACCGGCCCCTGTCAAAACAGCCTGGACGCCGTATCGGACCGCGATTTCTGCCTTGAAACGCAAAGCGCGCTGGCCATCCTGATGACGCATCTATCCCGCATGGCGGAGGAGCTGATCCTCTGGTCGAGCAACGAGTTCGGCTTCGCGCGCATGGGCAGCGGCTATTCCACCGGCTCCAGCATCATGCCCCAAAAGCGCAACCCTGACCTAGCGGAACTGATCCGCGGCAAGGCAGGGCGGGTGTACGGCGACCTCGTCAGCACCCTGGTCATGCTCAAGGGCCTGCCCCTGGCCTATAACAAGGATATGCAGGAGGACAAGGAGGCCCTCTTTGACGCGGTGGATACGGCCATCCTCTGCCTGGACGCGGCGGCGCCGATGCTCTCTTCCCTCCGGTTCCAGCCGGACGCCATGCGAAAAGCCGCGCAAAAGGGCTATCTCAACGCGACGGACCTGGCCGATTACCTGGTCATGAAGGGGCTGCCCTTCCGCGACGCCTATGGGCTCAGCGCGCAGATCGTCGCTTTCTGCGCCGGAAAAGGCATCGCTTTGGAGGATCTGCCTATGCATGATTATGCATCCTTCAGCCCCTTGTTCGGGGAGGATGTATACGCAGCACTTTCACTGGAAGCCTGCCTCAAGCGGCGCGTGTCCTTCGGCGCGACAGCGCCCGATTCGGTGCGCCGCCAGATCGACTGGGTGCAGGGACAAATACCGCAGGTATAACTGCCAGATACAGCAACGCGCCTCTCTGTGCCCATTCGCGGGACATGGAGGCGCGCTGTTTGTTAAAACGTCAGCCGTTAGCATTAATGTACACACGCTCCACGCGATGGCTCAGCCGGCTGTAGAAGTAGACGCCTTCATGGCCGATCGCGGCGCCTACGCGCTGGGCGGACAGAAAAGCGCCGCCCGAGGTCCTGCCCCACAGCGTGACTTCATCGCCGACGCGGCAATCGATGCCGCTGACATCGATCATGCTTTGGTCCATGCAGATACACAGATAGCGGGCTTCCGCCCCCGCCCGGGTCACCAGCACCGGTGCCTGCGTGCCGGCTAGCCGCTCATCCAGCCCATCCCCGTAGCCAACAGCGATCACAGCGACCATCGTGGGGGCTTTGGCGCGGAAAGCTTCATCATATCCTACTGTCTCCCCGGGCTGCACCAGGCGCAGATTCACGATCCGCGTTCTCCAGGAGGCAACCTCCTCTGCCGCGCCGGGAGACCCCGCCGGCCCGGGCTGACTCTGGCTGTCCATATACAAGCGGCGGCCGATGCGCATGCCGTCAAGCAGCGCTTCCCGGTACCAATCCGAAGCCCCGCTGTTGCATATATGGCGCAGCGGGACCTCTATACCTTCGTCCCTGATCTGCGTCAGCGCCTGCTCAAAGCGGGAGAACTGCGCCTGAGCCAGCGGACTGTCCATCATTTCCCCGTCAATGAAGTGCGAATAGACGCCTTTGATCTTGACGCAGCTTTGGTCTTTCAGCAAGCCGAGCAGCTCCGCCAGCTCCTCCCCGAGCCTTACGCCCAGCCGGTTAAGCCCCGTTTCGATCTTGATCTGGATGCCCGCCTGCTTCCCCTGCCGCAGCGCTTCCCTGATAACAGCGCGGGCAAATGCGGCCGAGTAAACCGTCAGTTGAATATCCTTTTCAACAGCAGGGGCGATGAGCTCCTCCGGCACGCCGGCCAGCACGAGGATCTCCTGCCGGATCCCCTCATTACGAAGCGCCGCCGCCTCGCCAACCTGCGCCACCGCGAAAGTTCGCACATCCGTCCCCCTCGTGATCTCTCGGGCAATCACCCCGGCGCCCAGGCCGTAGGCGTCGCACTTGAGTACGGGGATGACCTCTGTCAAAGCGCCTGCCTGCGCCCGGATCGAACGTATATTCATACATATCTTTTCGCAGTCTATTTCCACGTATGAATTATATAAACCCGCCATAATCCCTCCATTTAACCCTATTTATTGAAGTATAGTAGCGCATAGACGCGCAAACCGCAATATTCCTCCCTTATATTTTTCCTAAAATATTTTTATAATTATTTACTTTTACCCGTTGACAGTGATTATTTATGCATGTATACTGTGCCCATTCTCACCGAAGAGAGCATGGAACAAAGAAATGGGAGGAAACCGCTCATGAAAAAAACACTGACCGCCGCCCTGTGCCTGATGATGATCCTCTGCCTGACTGCCGGTGCCGCGGCCCAGTCCGCGACCCCCACGCTTGACGCCATCAAGGAAAAGGGAAAGGTCATCATGATGACCAACGCCACCTTTCCGCCCTTTGAGTACATCAAGGATACGAAGTTCGCGGGCATCGACGTCGACCTATCCCAGATGATCGCCGACAAGCTGGGCGTCGAGCTGGAAATCATCGACATGGATTTCGGCCTGCTGATCGAAGCGCTCAAGAGCGGCAAGGGCGATGTTGTCGCCGCCGGCATGACACTGACCGCTGAACGCCAAGAACATATTGACTTCTCCATGGTCTATATCACCAACGGCCTGCTCGTCATCATCCCCACGGACAGCAGCATCAAGTCGCTGGCGGACCTGGAAGGCAAAAAGATTGCCGTACAGGAAGCCACCACGGGTGACATCTGGGCCGGTGAAAACATCAAAGGCGCCGTGCTTCAGCAGTACAAAGGCGCTGTGGAAGCCGGCAACGCCGTCGCGAACGGCAAGGCCGACGCGGCCGTGATGGATAAGCTGCCGGCCGAGAGCATGGTGAAAAACAGCGGCGGCAAGCTGGCGCTGCTGGAAGAGATGGCTGCCGCCGAGGACACCGCGATGGGCATCGCCAAGGGCAAGGAAGACCTGGTCGCCTTTATCAACGAAGTGCTAAAGGAAGCCATCGACAGCGGCGCGCTGCAGGCCTCCATCGACAAGCACATGGTGGAAGGCGCCGGCGATTGACGGTTCGCCTGCTCACCCCGGCATCGGCCCGGCCGGTCTCCTTTGAAGGACCGGCCGGCCCTTTGCGAACTGACGGACCCGGAGAAGAATCATGAACGCATTTGAAAAATTCATCCAGGACCTTTATGGCGCGGTGATCCGTGAAGACCGGTGGCAGCTGTATCTGGAAGGCCTGAAAAATACCGTCCTGATCGCCCTGACCGCCTGCCTGATCGGCATCTTCATCGGCCTGATCGTCTCCACGATCAAGTATGTTGCCGCGACCAAAGAATCACGGCTGTGGAAAGCGGCTGCCGCCCTGTGCAGCGCCTATACCACAGTGATCCGGGGAACGCCGATCATCGTGCAGCTGCTGATCCTGTATAACCTCTCGTACTTTACCGAGGGGCTGTACGCGTCCATCATCGGCTTTGGCATCAATTCCGGGGCCTATGTTTCCGAGATCTTCCGAAGCGGCTTGAACTCCATTGATATCGGCCAGAAAGAAGCCGGACGGTCACTGGGCCTGGGACAGTGGAAAACCATGCGCCTGATCATTCTGCCGCAAGCGGTCAAAAACACACTGCCCGCGCTGTTCAATGAGTTTATCGCGCTGCTGAAGGAAACATCCGTCGCCGGCTACATCGCCGTACGCGATCTCACCAAGGTCGCCGACGGCATCCGCGGTCGCACCTTCAACTCCATCCCCCTGTATCTGGCCGCCTTCCTGTACCTGATCCTCGTGGCCGGCATGGCTGCTTTGCAAAAAAGAATGGAAAAGAGGCTGGCGCGCAGTGATAGAGGTTAAGGACCTTCACAAGAATTTCGGACCGCTCACGGTGCTGCAGGGCATTACGGAAACGATCAGTCAGGGCGATAAAGCGGCCATCATCGGCCCCTCAGGATCCGGGAAGAGCACCTTCCTGCGATGCCTGAACCTGCTGGAGAAACCCACAGGCGGCGAGATATGGTTTGAAGGGCGCAACATCGCGGCCAAAGGCTGTGATATCGACGTGGTGCGCCAAAGGATGGGGATGGTCTTCCAGCACTTCAACCTGTTCCCTCATATGACCATCCTGAAGAATATTACCCTGGCCCCCGTATCCCTCAAGCTTCAAACCCAGGCGCAGGCTGAGGAAAAGGCCCGCTCCCTGCTGGACCGCATCGGCCTGAGCGACAAGGCCGATACCTACCCCGCGATGCTTTCCGGCGGGCAAAAACAGCGCATCGCCATTGTCCGCGCCCTGGCCATGAACCCGAAGGTCATGCTCTTTGATGAGCCCACCTCCTCGCTCGACCCGGAAATGGTGGGCGAGGTGCTTGACCTCATCCGGGAAGTCGCGCTGGAGGGCATGACGATGGTGATTGTCACGCACGAGATGGGCTTCGCCAGGGAGGTTGCCAACCGCGTGATGTTCATGGATGAGGGCAGGATCGTGGAACAGAACACCCCCGCCCTGCTGTTTGGCAGCCCGCAAAACGAAAGGCTGCAGAGCTTCCTCTCCAAAGTCCTGAAGGCTTAACCTGTACATCCAGGGCTCCATGTTATTCATATAACAGGGCCTTTTTTGCGTTGCGGGGCATCTTTGACAATTTCCTATCTATACCCTATAATCCCTGTGGAATGATACCGATGTAAATGTTACTGCATCTAAAGCTGAGAATTGTCACGTTTGGAATCAGTATGAGGTGAATGTATGACCATACGCGACCTGAAGGATCTGTTGGACGCGCAGGTGCTGTGCGGGGAAGCCAGGCTGGACACGCCGGTCGTCAGCGCCTGCTGCTCAGACCTGATGAGCGATGTGCTGGCCTTTGTAACAGAAAAAACAGTGCTGCTGACGGGGCTGACCAACATGCACGCCATCCGCACGGCGGAAATACTGGATCTCAAATGCGTGATCTTCGCGCGGGCCAAGATGCCCGCCGACGATATTTTGGCGCGGGCGGATGAAATCGGCCTGGTTGTCCTGCTTTCACGGCATACCATGTTTACCTCAGCGGGTCTATTATATGAGGGCGGTCTGCGGGGGGCCGCGCTCCCCCCGGACGAAACCGCGCCCCAGGCCTCATGAGCGCGCAGCCTTTATCCCGCCAGTATGACATAGCAAGCCAGGATTATGACCGCGCGGGCGAGGCCTCGGCCAGCATCAAGCAGGCACTGCGGCAGCTTGGCATCGGGGCCGATATACTGCGCCGCGTATCGGTCGCCGCCTACGAGGCGGAAATGAACCTGGTGATCCACAGCCTGGGCGGTACCCTGAGCCTTCTGGTCGACAGGGACGCGATTATCCTGACCGCGCAAGACCTTGGCCCCGGCATCCCGGACATCGAGACGGCCATGCGCGCGGGCTATTCCACCGCGGATGACAAGGCGCGCGGCATGGGCTTCGGGGCCGGGATGGGCCTGCCCAATATACGAAGAAACGCGGATGCCTTCTCTATCCAAAGCGCCCCCGGTGTCGGGACGAGGATAGAGGCAAGATTCACATTATAGATTAAGCGCCGGAAACAGGATGACGGGTTATAGCGCTGCCGCGCGGAGGCGTTTGAACTCATGTTCATTTCCTCACTTGCGGCACCGCATACCGTACCCGCGGCGCATCACGCCCTATAAGGAGGCACCATGCCTGCCCGATATCACTCTGTCACCTTGAACAAAGCCCTATGCCGCGGCTGTTCTGACTGTCTGATGCACTGCCCCACGCAGGCCATCCGCGTGCGCGAGGGGCGGGCGCATATCATCAAGGAGCTGTGCATCGATTGCGGCGCCTGCATCCGTTACTGCAACTATCACGCCAAGGTGGCCGTGACGGATGGATTGGAGAGCATCCTTCAGTTCAAGCACCGCGTCGCTCTGCCCGCGCCTTCTTTCTTCGCCCAGTTTAACCGGCGCACCCACAGCGTGGGGCAGATACTCGACGCGCTCAAGGCGCTGGGCTTCAACGAGGTGTTTGAGGTGGCGCGCGGAGCGGACATCGTTACCCAGGCCCTGCGCGATATGCTCAGCGACCGGAGCCTGCCCAGGCCTCTGATCTCCTCCGCCTGCCCGGCGGTCACCCGCATCATCCAGATCCGCTTTCCTTCTCTTCTGCGCAACATCGTATCCCTGCGCCAGCCCATGGAAGTAGCCGCCGCGATAGCCAGAAAGGACTACGCGGCGCGCCATGGCGTCAAGCCCGGTGAGATCGGCCTCTTTTTTATCACGCCCTGCCCCGCCAAGGTGACGGCCATCCGCAGCCCGCTGGGGCACGAGCGCTCCAATCTGGACGGCGCCATCTCAATCCGCGATGTTTACAAGGCCCTGCAGCCCATCCTGCCCGAGCACAGGCATTCTAAAACCGAGTCAGCCGCCACGCCGCTTGGCATCGGCTGGGCCCTCAACGGCGGGGAGAGCGAGGCGGCGCTTTGCGTCAACAGCCTGGCTGTGGATGGCATCGACAACGTGATCCACGTACTGGAAGAGCTTGAAAACGGGCAGCTCAGCGACCTGGATTTCCTGGAAGCTTCCGCCTGCCCCGGCGGCTGCGTGGGCGGCCCTCTGGTCTACGGCAACAGCTTCATCGCCCGCAATACCATCCGCGCCATCCTGCGCGACATGCCCGACCGGGACCCGGGAGACATGAGCCCTCCCTGCCCGCTCCCCGTCTCCCAGCTGTTCAACGAGCTGCCCATCGGGCCCAATGCCGCCCTGGCGCTGGACGAAGACATGGGCGCGGCCCTCGACATGATGGAGCAGATCAACCAGATACAGTCCCGCCTGCCCGGGCATGATTGCGGGGCCTGCGGTTCCCCCAGCTGCGCCGCCTTTGCCGAGGACGTCGCGCGCGGATACTGCGGGGAGTTGGACTGCGTGTACAGGCTGAAGAAGCATTTGGAGGATATGGGGAAACAATAGGGAAACAATGGGGAAGCGATTGGGGTAACCCATTGGGAAACGCGGCCTTCAGCCGCGGGAAGCGATAGGAGAACGGTGGCAGGGAGAGAAAAAACCCTTCGGTTCCCCCATTGCTTCCCGGCTGCGCAGCAGCCGCTTCCCCATCCCGCCCCCGATTGCTTCCCGATGAATAAATA
>JAEWRJ010000166.1 GCA_023460055.1 Bacillota bacterium
TGAAGCAGAGCAACCGCGACGTGCCGCTGTATCTGCGGGAGAATGTCAACGCGCAGGCCAAGGACGCGATAGCCAGGAAGGCAGCCGGCTTGATCAAGGAGAACGATGTCATCCTTCTGGATGCTTCAACCACCGCCTTCGCGCTTGTTCCATATCTACGGGCGTCCGACAACCTGATCGTGATCACCAACGGCATCAAAGCCGCGCTGGAACTGGGCAAAATGCACATCAAGACCTTATGCACCGGCGGCACGATGATCGATAACTCCTTCAGCCTTGTGGGGCATCATGCCGAGGGAATGATCGAAAGCATTTGCGCGGACATCATGTTTTTCTCCTGCCTGGGCGTCTCGACTGCCGGGATGATCAACGATACGTCCATAGAGGAAGCCAGGCTGCGCCAGACTATGTTCAAGCACGCCAAGCGCAAGGTGCTGCTGTGTGATTCCTCAAAGTTCGGAAAAGAGTACTTCTTTAACCTTGGTTCGCTCAGCGATGTTGATGCCATGATCAGCGAAGTCCCTCTGCCTGATGCTTGGCAGAGAATGATAAAGAAGTAGAGAAAGCCGTCATGCCGCTTCCATCCTGATCATCTTTATGAGCATAGCTGGATCGTCTCGGGCAACCTGGGTATCAAAGTCTACTGCATTGGAGAGGTCATCTTCCCCTATGAAAGGCTGTTGGGCTTGTGACCTGCAACAATCCGGAACCTTCCATGAGAATCTTCAAGTATTAAACACTGCGCGGCATCATGTGTAGGAGGAATCTGCGTGCCCCATTACTGCATCGGAATCGATTTTGGCACCTTGTCCGCCCGCGCGCTGATTGTTGACACCCGGACGGGGGAGGTGCTCTCTTCGGGGGTCTGCGATTATCCCCACGGCGTTATGGAGTCGGCGCTTCCTTCTGGCGAAAAGCTGGGGTTTGGCTGGGCGCTTCAGGATCCGGCGGATTACCTGTTCGCCCTGGAGAATAGCATTGCCCTGGCCTTGCGGGACGCGCCGGGCTGCGCCGGGGATGTTATTGGCATTGGGATCGACGCGACCGCCTGCACTCTGCTGCCCGTGACGAAGGACGGAACGCCTCTGTGCTCTTTCCCTGAATTCGCGGGGATGCCTCATGCCTATGCCAAGCTATGGCAGCATAACGCGCCTCAGCGGTATGCCGACCGGATGACCGAACTGGCGGCTCGGCGGGGAGAACCCTGGCTATTCAGATGCGGGGGAAGGGTGGACGCTCAGTGGGCGGTGCCCAAGCTGTGGCAGGCACTGAAGGAAGCGCCGGATGTCTATGAGGCGGCGGATGCCTGGATAGAAGCCGGCGACTGGCTTGTCTGGCAGCTGTGCGGCCGCAAGGCGCGAAGCGCTTCCACAGCCGGCTATAAGGCGCTGCACAGCAAGCGTGGCGGTTATCCCTCTGAAGACTATTTTGCGGCCCTTCACCCCGGCCTGGCCTCCGTGATGCGGGACAAGCTGTCGGGTGAGGTGCTCCCTGTCGGCAGCAAGGCAGGAGAACTGAGGGAAGACATGGCGCAAAGGCTTGGACTGCCCCCCGGCATTGCAGTGGCGGTCAGCCTCATTGACGCCCATGCTTGCATGATGGGCTGCGGCATCACAAGCCCCGGGACGATGCTGTACATCGCCGGCACATCCGGCTGCCACCTGGTGCTGGGGGAGGATGAGAGGCCTGTGCCGGGCATCTGCGGCGTGGTGGAGGACGGCATGATGCCGGGCTTCTTCGGCTACGAGGCGGGGCAAAGTTGCGTGGGCGACGCCTATGCCTGGCTGACGGAACACCTTGTGCCTGAAGAATATGCCAGGGCTACGCGGGAGCAGGGGATCAGCCTGCATAGCTACCTGACCGGTCTTGCGCAAAGGCAAAAACCCGGACAAAGCGGTCTGCTGGCGCTGGATTTTTGGCGGGGCAACCGATCGATCCTGGCAGACAGCGATCTGAGCGGCCTGATCCTGGGACTCACCCCCGCCAGCCGGGCGGAGGACATCTACCGCGCTATGCTGGAGGCGACCGCCTTTGGCACCCGTGTGATCATTGATAATTACCGCGAGCATGGGGTCAAGGTGGAGCGCTTTGCGGCCACGGGCGGTATCAGCCGCAAAAACCCCTTGCTCATGCAGATACTGGCTGATGTCTGTGGCATGCCGGTCGAGATAGCGGCCGCAACGCAAAGCGGCGCGCTGGGCAGCGCCATTTTTGCCGCGGCCGCGGCGGGCAGAGCGCATGGCGGCTGGGACAGCGCTGAGGAAGCCGCGTCGCATATGGCGCCCGGCTGTGAAATGGTGTATCATCCCATACCTGAGCATAGCGCCGTCTATGACAGGCTGTACCGGGAGTACAGGCGTCTGTATGATTACTTCGGGCGCGGGGAAAATGATGTAATGAAGCGGCTGAGCGCATTGAAGCGCGATGCGCAAAGATAACACGAAGGAGCATGGCATGACTGACCAAGACATCCGACAGAAACTATCCGGGGTGAAATGCTTTTTACTGGACATGGACGGCACCTTTTATCTGGGAAACAAACTCCTGGACGGTTCGCTGGATTTTCTTGACGCGGTGGAGCGCACCGGCCGCCAGGTAATGTTTTTAACCAATAATTCCTCCCGTTCCGTGCGTTACTATGAAGAGAAGCTGAGACGCATGAACGTCAGGGAACCCTTCATAAGGGTAATGACCAGCGGACAGGCAGCTTGCCGCTACGCGATGCATGAGCATCCCGGCCGGAAGGCGTTTTTGCTTGGAAATAGAATATTAAAGGGCGAGATGGAGGAGATGGGGCTGCTGATTAACAATGAGCGTCCCGATTATGTGCTGATTGCCTACGACACGGAGCTGGATTATAAAAAGATGGATGACGCATGCCGGTTTGTACGGGCAGGCCTTCCCTATATCGCCACGCATCCGGACTTCAATTGCCCCACAGAGGACGGCTACGCCCCCGATATCGGGGCCATCATGGCTTTCATCCATGCCAGCACCGGCAGGATGCCCGACGTGGTTATCGGCAAACCGAATGCCTATATCGCCAAAGAGGCCATGCGCCAAAGCGGCATGCGGGCGGAGGAGCTGGCCATGGTGGGCGACAGGCTCTATACGGATGTGGAGACCGCGCTGAGGAGCGGCATGTGCGGCATACTGGTGATGAGCGGAGAGACGGACGAGGCCATCCTGGCAGCGTCCCAGACGAAGCCTGATCTGGTCTTTGGCAGATTGGCGGATATGATCCCCTACCTGTAAGTATCAGCAGATACATAAAAACAGGCTTCTTTCGCAAGGAAGCCTGTTTTTATCATGCGGTTTTATCTGCTGATTTCCCTGATCAAGCCCAGTACTGCCTCAGTCCCGTCCGAGGCCGGCTCGCCGGCAAGCGCATCCCGCAGCTTGGGCGCGTCATGAGCCAGCTTTTCCAGCGCCTGTACCAGTGTATCGGCAGTCAGATCCTCCTGCGGCAATACATTGGCCAGGCCTCTCCCCCCGTAACTTTTGGCGTTAAGTATCTGATCGCCGCGGCTGGAGGAAAGGGGGAGGGGAATCAGCAGCATGGGTTTTTTCAGCGCGGCGAACTCACACAAGGCATTAGCGCCGGCGCGGCTTAACACCAGGTCGGCGCAGGCCAGCGCGTCGGGGAGGCTGCCGCTCAAAAACTCGGTCTGGAAATAACCGGGGGTGCCCTTCAGACTTTCATCCAGGTTGCCCTTGCCGCACAGGTGAAGCACATCCATATGGGGGAGGATGCGGGGCAAGGCTTCACGAAGGGCCTTATTCAGGCTTTGCGCGCCCTGGCTGCCCCCCATCATCAGCAGAACGGGCTTGCTGCCCTGAAAACCAGCCAGTTGCAGCCCCTTCTCCCGATTACCCAAGAAAAGCTCCGGCCGCAGCGGGGTGCCGGTCAGTACGCCCTTGGGCGCCAGGGCTTTGGCGCACTCGGGAAAGGTGGCCGCAACCTTCTTAGCAAATCTGGCGCTGATGCGGTTGGCCAGACCCGGTGTCAGGTCGCTTTCGTGGGCCAGCACGGGGACACGGTGGACCCAGCAGCCGATGACCACAGGCACGGCTACAAAGCCCCCCTTGCTGAAGCAGACATCGGGCTTGATCTTTCCGATCAGGCGGATGCTCTGGATGGCACCCCATACGACCCGAAAAGGGTCCGTCAGGTTCTTCCAGTCGAAATAGCGGCGCAGCTTGCCAGACTGCACGGTATGAAATGTGAGCGGCTGGTTTTCCATCAGCTCACGCTCGATGCCGGCGCTGCCGATGTAGTGGATATCAAAGCCGGTTTCTTTGAGCTTTGGGATGAGCGCCAGGTGGGGCGTCACATGCCCCGCCGTACCGCCGCCTGTGAGTACGATTGTTTTCACTGCTTCTCCTCAACATCAGGGCGGAGCAGGATCGCCTTATCCATGTCCCACCGTAAATAATAGTTCTCTCCGGGCTGGCGCCGGGAAGCCGGAAGGTCCTCGCGCTCCAGTGTGAATCGCAAGCCGTTTGTCAGCTGAAATGACAGCCTGTGGCCGGCGGGACAGGGGTCCGCCTGCAGCAGTTTCGCCCGCAAAGGGGGAGAAAAGGACGAATCCGCCTCCTTGCTCCATTCAATCCACCGGTGCCGCAGGCAGAGCGTAAGCGGTTCTCCCGGCGTCAGCCAAAGCTCGCTGCGGCAAGGGATGCTGAGGCCGTCTGACGAAAACAAAAGCTTGTCTCCCTTCACGGCGGCAGCCTGCCCCCGTATCAGGATGAAGCCGCCGCACATCAGCGCGGCTTTTTCGCTGAGGGGGTGTTCGAGGAGTTCCTCAGGGCTTCCCTCCTGGATAATACGCCCCCGCGATAATAGAAGCACGCGGTCGGCAAAAGCCATGACAGGCTCCCCGTCATCGGTCGCGTACAGGATGCCTGTACCCGAAAGCGCGCCGTCCTTCAAGGCTTGGAATACTTTTGCGCGAAGCGGGCCATTTAGCTTGTCCGCCGCGGCGCAGATCACCAGCGCTTCAGGCCGCAGAGCCAGCGCGCGGAGGATGCGCAGGCAGATCTGCTGCTCTTCCCTGCTCATGGAGGAGGCGTCAAAGCCATAGGCAGTGAGCAGAGCGCGGTTATTCCTTATGATGCTTAGACGGGCCGGCTTTACGGGCACATAGCAAAGCTTGCGCCGGTCAGGCCAGTCGTCGGTGATTTTTCTGTCTTTTAAAAAGACGTCGCCGCCCAGAGGAGTACCCCGCCCGGAGATCAATTTGACAGCATCACTGAGCCTGCTGCCCGTTTCGCCCAGCAGGCAGGCAAACTCGCCTGCTTCCACACGTAAAGAAAGGCCGCGCAGCGATTTTTTATCGCGCAGGCCAAAGACGGATAATAGCGGAGGGCTTTCAAGCTGCATTGCTCAGCCGCCTTCCGCTTCGTCAAACCCTCTGGTGTCAGCCACGATATACAGCGGCCTTTGCTTGACTTCATCATAAACCCGCGCCAGATAGCCGCCCGCGATGCCGATAGCGGCCAGGGTGCTGCCAAAACCGATCATGAGAAGAGAGGCCAGCCACCACCCTCCGCCTGAATGCCCGGAAAGCATCATGATCAGGAGTACCAGCAGTGTAAAGCCGCCCAGGAAGAGCCAAAGTAGACCCAGCCAAAGCGGAAGCTTAAGCGGCTTATCAGAAAAACTCATGATGCCGTCGGCCGCCAGCTTGAGCATTTTTTTAAAGGGGTAGTGAGTCTGCCCGGCGAAGCGTTTGTCGCGGTCATACACTAGAGGCACCTGCTTAAACCCTACCCAGGCGAACATCCCGCGCAAAAATCTGGCGTGCTCCGGCATGCCGCGTACGGCGTCTGCCACCTTTTCATCCACCAGGCGGAAATCGCCCGTGTCACGCGGGATGGCGTTGCCGGTCAGCTTCTGGATCAGCTTATAATACAGCTCCGCCGTCTTCAGTTTCAAAAAGCTTTCGCCCGCGCGGCTCCTGCGCTGTCCGTATACCACCTGCGCGCCATCGCGCCACAGCCTGGCCATGTCGGGGATCAGTTCCGGCGGATCCTGCAGATCTGCGTCGATGATCACGACAGCGGAGCCTTCCGCATAGTCCAGACCCGCGGATACCGCGATCTGGTGGCCCGCGTTCCTGGCGAAATGCAGTACGCGGACGGAACTGTCCTCATCTGCCAGCCGGTTGAGAAGGGCAGGGGTCGCGTCCTTTGAGCCGTCGTTGACGAACACCAGCTCATAGGGTTCTCCCATGGAAAGCATCACAGCGGATATACGCCTGTAGCTTTCCATGATGACCTCTTCTTCATTATAGCAGGGGACAACAACCGAAAATACGGGTTTCATACAGTACACCTTACAGCATTTTAATCAGCATGTTCTTCTGCTCGTCCATTTCAAGGGCGAGCACTTGCTCTTTCTCCAGTGCCTTGAGCACATCGCTGAAGCGCTTGAAGCCGATGCCCTTCTCGGTAAAGTCGGGGTAAAGGCCTTGCATGTCCGCTTTCAGGATGCTGGGGTTGATGCGCTCAAAGCCGTCAGACTTGTAATGATCCAGCTGCTCCTTGAAGGCCTTGATCCAATTGTCCTGTGTAAGCTTGTTGGCAGCTTTTTCATTTTCATTCGAGTCGCTTTCAAGGGAAACCATGACGTTGTAGTTGTCATTTCTCACCTTGATGATGCCGTACTTGGCTGACAGCTTGGTCAGAAGCTTGGCGAAAGAAACGCAGCCGTAGGTCTTCTCATTAAAGTCAGGGCGCAGGCGAAGCAGGATGCCCTTGAGTTCGCTGGCGAACATCTCATCCTCGTCCGCCTGTTCATCCAGGATGCTTTCGATCTGTTTGAGAAGCGCCAGGTCGTCGCCCTGCGCGTCATCAACCGCTTTCTTGCGCTTGGGCTCGGGCTTGCGGCGCACGGCGACGGATTCCAGGAACTGGAACTCATTGCAGGCGTTGATAAATATGCTGCTGGCCACTTCGCTGCGGGAGATGCCCAGCACGAACTTGCCCATGCTCTTCAGCTTGCCGACCAGCGGCACATAGTCGCTGTCGCCGGATACGATGCAGAAGCTGTCGATCTGGGGGTTGGAATAGGCAATCTCCAGCGCGTCCAGCACCAGCAGAATATCCGCGTTGTTTTTTTGCGCGACGCCAAAGCGCAAAGAGGGGACCACGGTGAAGGTGTTGCTCAGCAGGAGCTCCTTCAGGGAACTGAAGCGGTCGGTGTAGCCATACACCTTGCCCATCAGGATATCGCCCCTTATTTTCACCTTTTCAAGGATGTTGTTGAGGGTCTCCACCTTGGCGCCTGTATTTTCCAAATCGATAAAGATGGCGAATTTCGGTGTATTCAAAGTACGTACCTGTGCGCTCAGACCGCTGCCCGCGCTTCCTTCTTACAAATAGATTACGCATATCCACGCGCCTGTACTATACCATAAATCGAAGGATGATTCCAATCATCCATAAGCGATAGGCAAATGTAACGGAAATAAGTGCTGATTGACATTTACATAATTTCGTAATAAAATCTTAATGAATTGTTCCAACAATGAATCTTAAGGAGGCATTCGAATGATAAATGCCAAAGGAATATCACTTCTCAGGAGGTTCGCCGCCCTTTTTCTGGCGCTGGCGCTCTGCGCTGGTCCGCTGGCTTCTCTGGCCGTTCAGCCGCAGAACCCGGTAGATTTCATCCTCAGCTGGCAGGCGGATGACGGCACGCCGATGCAAAGCGCGGCTGTGCCCGTGCCATATGCTGAGTTTCCCAACAGCTATTGGCTGTACGCGGACCAGCAAGCGGTTCAAAAAGATGCTGTGCTGAGCGCTATAGACAATTTCGGCCAGTATCCGGGCGGCTTTTCTATTGCCAATGGACAGCCGCTTTCACTGCTGATCCGGCCGGATGCCGGTCTTACCCCCGCGGCTGAAAACGCCGTACAGGTCGATGCTTATGACGCGCAGGGCAACATACTGATGAGCTATTGGCTCTATGTGTCGCTGCAGACGCCCCAGCCCCAGCCGCCGATGGCTACAGAGCAGCCTGCCGCGGTCATCGACGTGACGGTGACGGTCAACTATCTGAATGTGGCAGACGGCCAGCCGGTTGCCAGCCCGACCGCCCAATACTTCAACGCGGCCGGCGCCTATACCATCTATCCTCAGCCCAATGACCTGCAGGAAGGCTATTTGCCGGCCGCGGGCTATCCGACAGAGCAGGGCGTAGAAGTGAATGAAAGCACCGGCAATATATCGGTGGACTTCTATTATGAATTGCCCGCACCTGTCGCGCAGCCGGCTGATATCACCGTCCGCTATATTGACCGGGACAACGGCCAGGATATCGCGCCTTCCCAAACCAAAACGCTGCAGCCGGGGGAGACTATGGTCTATCCCGAGCTGATCGTGATCCCCGAGGGATATCAGCCCCTGGATGTGGATCCCCGCCTGGTGACGGTGGATATGAACGGGGCCAATCCCCCGGTTGTTGAGTTCACTTATGGTAAAGCCGCGCCTGTTATCGACGTAACGGTGACGGTCAATTATCTGAATGTGGCGGACGGCCAGCCGGTTGCCAGCCCGAGCGCCCAGCACTTCAACACGGCCGGCGCCTTTACCATCTATCCCCAGGCCGGTGACCTGCAGGAAGGCTATCTGCCGGCCGCGGGCTATCCCACAGAGGTAGGCATAGAGGTGAATGAAAACACTGGTAATATATCGGTGGACTTCTATTATGAGAAGCCAGCACCTGTAAACGACGCTGCCATTACCATCTATTTTGAGGATGAGAACGGCGATCCTGTAGCCAATCCTGTAGAGAGGATTTACCCTGCCGGCGAGCATCTGATTCAGGGCGAGATCATTGAAGGATGGGAACTGGCCGATTCGACGCCTGTCGTGCTGACGGTAGACGCTTCGGGGGCTATGCCCGGTGAGATCCGGTTTACATACCGCCCGCTGATCGCTCCCTCGGTGGATATCACTGTCTTCTACCTGGACGCTGCGGGCAATCCGCTGCTTCCTGCCGGTACGCAGACTGTGCATGACGGGATGAACTCAATCGAGGCGCAGCCCATTGAAGGGTATCGCGTGGCTGGCGAAAGCACGCAGTATGTCCGCGTCACCATGGCCGGAGCGGATCAGCAAAGCATCACCTTTGTCTATGAGAGTACCGCGGGCGAGCCTGAAGCAACCATCCCGCCTGCTGCCCCCCTTGTGGACTTTATCGACGTATTCTATAAGGACCAGTATGGCAACATCATCTATCAGATCAACGCCAAGATCGTAGAGGGTGAAGAGACCATTGTCGATGTGGATCTGGGCCAGGTCAATCAGGATATCTATGAGTTCACGGACCCCCAGAGCCGCAAGACGGCTACCATTGATGCCCAGGGGAACAAGAACCCGTCGGAAATTGTCTTCCTGTTCACCAGGAAACCCGCGCAGCTTATTCTGCGCTATCAGTCGGAGGCTGGCGAAGATATCGCTGAAGCAACCCAGGTGCCCCTCAGCCAGCTCGGCCTCAACATCATCGACGCGCCTGAAAACATCAACGAAGCTTATGAACTGATCAGCCCGGAGGGCCGGGAAGCGGAGCTCAGGCAGGACGGAACGGTCGTTCCTTCAGAGATCATCTTCCTCTACAGGCTGAAGGAAAACGTTCAGCCCCAGCCCAGCGCTGAGCCTGAAAACACGGTCTGGGAGAGCACCCCGGTTGAGAACGTATATGTGCATCCTTATCAGGATAATGTGAACGTGCGCTCCACACCCAGCGCCCCTTCCGGAGATACATCCAATGTTGTCGGGCAGGTGATGAAGGAGGAAGTGATCGTGCCCCTGGGCATTCTGATCGGTGATGATCAGAGCGAGTGGTACGAGATCGAGTTCCAGAACGATCAGGCCTTCATCAAAAAGTCTGTGACCAAGCCGCTGGACGCAAAAGAACTGGAAGCGCTTGGCATAGAGATTCCGGCTGAGCCGGAAAGCGCTGAAACCACGCTGCCCGCGGAAGATATGACAGTGAACCTCTGGGGCGAAACAAACGCCGCCCAGGTCAAGTTCCGTGATGCCGCCGGCAGGGAGGGGAAGGAGATCGCTTCCCTTAAACAGGGCACTCAGGTGTGGGTGCTTGCGCAAACCGTCAACAGCAAGGACGAGCTTTGGTATGAAGCCATCATCAATGGGACCGCGGGATTCATCATGGGAGAGTTCGTCACCCTTTATGATCAGCAAAAGAGCGATGAAATAAGCGCCTCGCTCCCCACCCCGCCGCCGCCCAAGCCCACACCCGAACCGTCGCAAGCCCCGGTGATTGAAGCACCGACGGAAGCACCGGTGGAAGAGCCGACAGCTGAACCAACCGTAGCGCCGCCGACAGAGGCGCCCCAGACCCAGGCTCCGACCGAAGCACCGATGACAGAGCAGCCGACGCAGATACCCGCGGAAGCGACCGCTGTGCCGACTGTTGAACCCACCGCTGTTCCGACCGCGGCGCCCACGGCTGAGCCGGTCATCACGCCAAGCCCGGCGCCCCAGGCGACAAACGTCCCCGCGCCTTACCTGGGCTATCTGCTTACGGTGCAGCAGGCGGCGCTGCGAACCGATACCAACACGCAGGATGGCAGTATCCTGGTGACCCTGCCGGCCAATACCCTGCTCAAGGCCATCGCGCAGTTCTATATGCCTGACGGCACCGCCTGGCATCATGTGGATGTGTACAGCGGCCAGAGCAGCGGGCAGTCCGGCTATGTGCCCGACAGCGCGGTGCGCCGCATCAGCCAGACTGACGCCGATCAGTACATCAAGCCGGCAGTGACCGATGTACCTGTCGTTACGGCTCCGCCGGCGCAGATCACCGGCTATGGCAGAACCCTTGGCGACAATGTACTGCTGCGCGAATACCCTGACAGCAATGCAAAAATCAGCAAGATATTCCCCAAGGACACGACCTTGCTGGTCCACAGCCAGGAGTATGCTGGCGGCGTTGCCTGGCACCTGATATCCAACAATGGTCTGTATGGCTTCATCCGGGCTGATCAGCTGCGCATGCTCAGCGCTCAGGAGTCCGCTGAATATATCAACAGCCTGAGGCGGACTGAGCCCCCTGTACAGAGAACGCCCGAACCCATTACCCCAAACTCACTCAGCAGCTACGGCTACATCAACGCCGACAAAGTCCGGCTGCGCAGGGAAGCAAGCGCGAGCTCTTCCATCCTCAAGATGATGGACAGAAATGCCTTTGCCCTGGTGCTGGACAGTGTCAAAACGACAGACGGTACGGATTGGTACCGCATCAATCAAAATGGGACCGACGGCTATGTGATGGGACGCTACCTCACCGTGCTCAAGCTGGGCGAGCTGCAGCAGTTCCTGCAGAGCAATGACTTCCGCAGCGGCAACAATACGGGCAGCACAAGCAGCGGAGGTAGCACCAGCATCACCCCGGTGGAGGATCATAACAAGACTGTCTGGCAAAACCCCAACATTCAGGCATCCTATGAGCCCTTCAACCCGATCGCGACAGCCACACCGCCTGTGGAGGCCATCATGTCGCCGATCCCCAGCCCGACAAACGGATCCTTTGTGGTGGAGGCTTCCTCCAGCATTGACCCGCTGGCCACCTTTGAGCCCATGGGCACGGATGTCCCCGTGAAGACATCCTCCGGCAGCATCAGCGCCTGGATCGCGGTAGGCATCCTGGGCGTGTTGGGCGGCGGCGGATACTATGGGTGGAGACTGTATCAGGAGAACCAGCGCAAGGCGGCCCAGAGGGCCGCGCAGCGCAGGCAGCAGGCAGCCCGCCAGCCGGGCAGCCCGACCGCGACACCGAGCACCCAGGGCAGACCCGTGCCCCAGGCAAAGCCTGCGGGTTCGCAGCCCAGGCCCGGTCAATCCGCTCAGCCCGGATCCCCCTACGCGCCGCCGGTTGCCGGCCAGGCACAGGGCACAACGGCCTATCAGCCGCCCAGGCCCGGTCAGCCCGGACAGGTACCGCCGGCTCCGGGAGGAACGACAGCCTACCGGCCTGTGAATCCCCAGCAGCCTATGGGAACTTCGCAGGCTCCGGGAGGGACGACGGCCTACCGGCCCGTGAACCCCCAGCCCATGGGAACGCCGCAGGCTCCGGGAGGGACGACGGCCTACCGGCCCGTGAATCCCCAGCAGCCCATGGGAACGCCTCCGGCGCAGGGAAGCACGGCGGCTTCCCGTCCCGGCCAGGGAAACGGCACAGCTGAAAGCTCCGCGCAAAACGGCCGGAATGGCCAGACAGCGCAGAACCCGGCGGATAAACCCCAAACCAATGGTGAGGGATCGCGCCGCCGCAGAACAGACAGGCATTCAGGCGGAGATAAAGCCTGATAAACACTAAGGATGGAGGCCCTCGCTTCGGCGGGGGCCTCCACCCGTCGAACCGCGCGCCGTACCCGGAGCAAGCCGTGCGCGGCTCTGCCGAAGGTCAGCCTGCGGGCAGCAAAAACGGGACAGGCATAGGTTTAGCGGGATTGCAACAGAACCCATTCTCCTTTGCATGCGTATCGTTTGACGCACAGGGCCTTGGACCGTATAATGAGGGAGCGTGTTTTCCGCGCATGGAGGATGGATGGAGAGCTTTAACCGGGACAGGCGGCACAGGGTCAGAATGGTCCTTGTTGTTGCCGCTATTTTGATCGCCGCGATCTCGATTGCCTATCTGGCCGGTTTTTTCGGCGGCGGCTCCCGCAGGCTGTCCGCCAAGAAGCTGCGGCCGGTTGTTACCCAGCAGGTCACGCCGATGGGCGACAGGCTTTTATATTATGACGGAACGACATTATTCTGCTTAAGCGCAAATGGGACGGAGATGTGGAAGTACGTGCTGGGGCCGGGTGCCGGCTTCAGCGTATCCGACCGGCTGGTGGCTGCCTGGTCAGGCGGCAGCCTTCATATCCTTGACAGAAACGGCCGCGTGACGTTTAACGATCGCCTGGCGGATGCCATTCAGTTCGCCCGCGCGGGCACCAAGTACGTGGCCGCCATCACGGGCGATACCTTGAGCCCCACCCTGGTCATCAAGGATATCAATGGTTTGGCTGTGGACAGCGAAGCTGTTGCCTATGAGGGCAAGGTCCTTTTGGATGTGGGCTTTTTTGAAAACGGTGATTACCTGTGGTCGACGGCCCTTGACGTGCTGGGCGTCGCCCCGCTGACGGTGATGAATATCTACCGCGTAGGCGCGATGAACACCGGCGAAGTCGAGATGGGGGAGGAGATCACATACGATGTGGTTTACTCAGGCAAGAAACTGTACGTAGTCAACACACGCGATATTCAGATCTATGATAACCGGGGCTCACTGGTGGATCCCTTTGCAAAGCAGCTGGTATACGGTTGGCGGCTGATTGACAGCGTCAGCGGCAGCGGTGACGCGACAATGCTGTTTGCGCCCGTTCATCAGACGGGACAGACGCAGAGCATCACCGAACTGCGCGTGCTGTCGGGCAACAAGAAGGACAGCCGTTACACCCTGCCGGATGCCTGCGTGGGCGCCGGCATTTGGAATAATACAGTCTTTGCCTTCTCAGGTGATGTGCTCTACCGGGCAGATTTGTCTGCTCAGCGTTTTTCGGCGCTGGGGACCACCATTGAGGACACTATCACAGGCTACATCGGCCTGCTCTCAAACGGCGTGGCGCTGGTGAGCTGCGGGGACGAGGTATGGGCTGTGACCCTGCCCTGACATTGGAGGGATAGCATGAACATTGTTGACATCATCATTCTGGGGGTTGTTGGGATCAGTGTGATCTATGGCTTTTACCACGGCTTTATTCACACCGTGGCAAGCCTCGCGGCTGCCCTGCTGTCCATCATGGCCGCTTTCTCCTTTGGGCCCAGGGTAGCCGAGATGTTCATCACTAACCCCGCGGTCACAAGCTTTTTGTCCACCTACACCGATTCTGTGGTGCGCGTGGGCGATTTCGACCTGGCTTCTTCTCCGGTGGTTTCCATCGGGCGGACCACGATTGAGACCATCCTGCGCTCGGTGAACCTGCCGGAGCCTCTCGCTAAGGTGCTGGAGCAGAACCTGCTAAACCAGTCCTTCGGCGGGGGACAGACCACGGTGAATACCTACGTATCCAACACCATCATCGCCGCGGCCGTGCAGGTCATCAGCTATCTGCTGGTGTTTGCCGCCGCTTACATCGTTCTGTCTTTCATCATCAGCCTGATCAAGCATGTCATGGATTTTCCGATCCTAAAGCAGCTTGACTGGCTGGCAGGCGGTATATTCGGGGTGCTGCGCGGCGGAGTGCTGGTTTACCTGCTGCTGCTGCTGGTCCCCCTGATCTCAACGGTCTTGCCCGCGGATGGCATCGGGAAGCTGATCGCGGACAGCAGCCTGGCCCATCTGTTTTCCAGCGACGGCTTCTTTATCCGGGTCATTTCACAGTAAAGTCTAAGGAGAAGACATTGAAACCACGCGATCTGATCGTTATTCTTTCGGCAGCAAGTCTGGCGATGGCTCTGCTGATACTCAGCCGGTCGGGCTTGCTTTCGCCCACGGCACCACCAAAAAACCAGACAGCGCCTGATATCACGGTTTTAAAACAGAAAGAGGGGACTGCCGAGGCTGCGAAGGAAGTGTCCCTGTGGACAGAGGAATCAAAGCGCAGCCCCGCAGACGCCTATCTTCGAGTTTCTGCCAATAACCGCATGTATGAGCCGCTCCCGCTGGACGAGGATTTCAGCGTGGATATCAAACGGGAGGGCGGGTATCATAACCTCGTGATCGTGGAGTCCGGCGCGGTCAGCATGATGTTTTCCACCTGCGATAACCAGCTGTGCATGCACCAGGGGCAGGTATCGCTTGACAACCGAGACCTTCGCGCGCTGTATAACCAGATCGTCTGCCTGCCCAACGAAGTGCTGCTTGAGGTGCTGGATGAGCATGAGGTCATGAGCTTTTACGGCGAGCAGAGGTTTGAGGATGCCGCCCGCCCCTATTCCGTGGCTGGGCTGTGGTCACTTGGGTGCCTGGCCGCGCTGTTTATCCTGCGCTTTACTCTCCGCCTGCCGCTGATGAAGAGGAGGATCCATTGAACAAGCAAACCAACCGCCTGGCGATGTCCGCCATGTTTGTGGCGGTCATGATGGTACTGAGTTATATCGAATCGCTGATTCCCATCGGAGGTGTGCCCGGCATGAAGATCGGCCTGGCCAACTCTGTTCTGCTCCTCTCCCTGTACTGGCTGGGCATCGTGATCTCCATACAGCTGATGATCGTGAAGGTGTTTCTGTCTGCCTTTATGTTCGGCGGCTTTATGGCGCTTCCCTACAGCCTGGCCGGCGGTGTGCTCAGCCTGGCCGTGATGATCATACTGATCTATCTGGTAAAGGGCGTCAGCCCCGTCGGCGTCGGCGTAGCCGGGGCTGTCGCGCATAATACGGCTCAGGTTGGCGTAGCCATGCTGGTGCTGCAGACAAGCCAGCTTGTCTACTATATGGCCATTCTGATCGCTGTGGCGATCGTCACCGGCATGCTGACCGGTACGGTGGCAAAACTGTTGATGTACTATTTGCCGAAGGAAAGAAAGGCGCTGTTCAGTCAGAGTTAGATGGGCGCCTGCTTTGCTTTTTCATGTTGGATATGGTAGAATGCCGGCGGCTTATATGTAAATGAGGTGAAGATATGGCCCAAGAAGTGCTTCAAAGCATCCTGGAAGAGGAAAAATCAGCGGCGGAGGCAATCGCCGCCGCGCAGCAGGATGCTGTTGATATCATAAAAGAAGCGGAGAATGCCGCGCGTCTGCGTGAGCGGGAAGCTGCGATCGAAAGCCGCGAGCTGTACAGGAAGCTGCTGGAAGAAGCGCTGCAACAGGCGGAAACGGGCCTGGACTTGCAGTCAGCGGAGCGCAGGGCTTTGACAGACGCGCACATCAGCAAAGCCGCCGCCCTTTTGCCGCGGGTTGCCCAGCTGATTGCCGGCGAGGTCGTTCATGGCGATCGTTAACATGAACCGCGTCAGCGTTCTGCTGATGCGCAAGGATGAGAAGGCCTTTTTGCGCCTGGCTCAGCGCTGCGGCTGCGTACACCTTGTACAGGCACAGCAGCCTCAGGCGGAGGAGGCGCCGGCGCGTGACGGGATGGAAACAGCCCGCCAGCAGGAGCTTTCCCGTATTCGCTGGACGATCTCAAAGCTGTCGCGCTACGACCGGGAAAAGCGTTCCATGCTGAGCCCCTTGCCGCAGGTGGCGCTTGATGATATTCAGCGGGATCAATACCCTGCCGCAATGGCTGCTGTGGAAGAAACGGAAAAACTGGAAAGGTTATCCGGTGAGCTGCGTGGGCAGGAATCCCGCCTTCGCCTGATGATCAACCAGCTGACACCCTGGCTGCAGCTTGATATCCCAGTGGATAGACTTACCTCTACCCGCAGCACGCGGGTATTTACCGGGTACTTGAAGACAGCGGAGCTTGGCAGAATACAGGATGGGTGGGCGGGCCGCGCTGTTATGATCCAGCCGCTGTCAACACAGCGCGATCTGCAGTACATCATCGCGTGGGCTCACGTGAGCGAGGCTGAGGAGTTTCAATCCGCTTTGCGCTCTTCAGGTTTTCAGCAGGCAACGCCCGGTGAGGGAAGAGGCACGCCGGCTGCTCAAAAGGATGCCTTGCAGGGGGAGCTTGAGCGCGTTGTGCAAAGCATCGCCGGGATCGACGGGCAGATGGAGGCTCTGGGGGAGGCGCTTCCCCAACTGCGCCTTTGCTTTGAGGCGCTCAGCGCCGATAAAGCCCGCGCGGACGCGGTTGAGCTGATGGCGCATACGCAGTCCGTCAGCCTCATGGAAGGATGGATACCCGCTTCCCTGACCGGAGCTTTTGAGAAAGAAGTTAAATCTGCCTTTCCGTACGCGCAGATTGCTTTCAGGGAGGCGCAGGAAGGCGAGGAGCCTCCCGTGCTGCTGGGCAACAAACCGCTGATCGCTCCTTATGAAACCATTGTGGCCGGTTTTGCACTGCCGGATCCCTCGGGGATCGACCCCACCAATCTGATGATGCCTTTCTTTGTCTGTTTTTTCGGCATGATGGTGTCGGACGCGGGCTACGGACTCATGATGGCCATCCTGATCCCTATTTTGATCAAGATCATGCAGCCGGGCGTTGGGTTGCGCAAGCTGATGCTGGTCCTGTTTGGCGGCGGCATCGCCACCGTATTCTGGGGCGCCCTGTACAATACATGGTTTGGTTTCGCGGCCATCCCTGCCCTGGGGATGTTTGACGCGGTTAACAACTCCATGCCCGTGATGGCTCTGTGCATCGGCCTGGGGGCCGTACACCTGTTCGCGGGGCTTGGTATGGGGGCCTATGTCAACATCCGGGATAAGAAGCCATTGGATGCCGTGTATGATCAGCTCAGCTGGGTGCTGCTGATCGTCGGACTGGGCCTGTTGGCCTTGCCGCAGACGGCGGCTATCGGCAAGTGGATGGCGATCACCGGCGCTGCCATCGTGGTGCTGACCGCCGGCCGCAATAAAACAAAGAATCCCATCAAGCGGGTGATATCCGGCCTGGGGGCGCTTTATGGCGTGACCGGATGGATTTCTGATCTGCTCAGCTATATGCGTCTGTTTGGCATGGGCCTTGCGACGGGCGTCATCGGCATGGTCATCAACCAGCTGGTCGGCATGATGACGGCGGGCGGGGGCATCATCAGCCTGATCCTGGGCGCGGTTGTGTTTGTAGGCGCGCACCTGTTCAACGCCGCCATCAACATTCTGGGCGCTTATGTGCATGCGTGCCGCCTGCAGTACATCGAGTTCTTCGGCAAGTTCTACTCAGAGGGCGGCAAGCCATTCAAGCCCCTTCGCTTCTCCCCAAGGCACGTTCGCGTCAGAGACGTTTCGTGATAACAAACGGCAACACTATTTATTCGTAGGAGGAAACACTCTATGGACTTCACCACCCTCTCCCTCGGCCAGATCCTCACCTTCATCGCCGCGGCCATCTCCGTCATCCTCGCGGGCTACGGCTCTGCCAGGGGCGTGGGCATGGCCGGCCAAACCTCGGCGGGCGTGTCCAGCGAAAACCCGGAAGTCAACTCCAAGCTCATGGTGCTGCAGATCCTGCCCGGCACCCAGGGCATTTACGGCTTCCTGATCGCCGTCATCATTCTGGTTAACACCGGCGCTTTGGGCGGCAATATGACGGACGTCAGCGTGGGCAACGGCTTGCTCTATATCGGCGCGGTGCTGCCAGTGGCCGTGATCGGTATGATCTCCGCCATCCACCAGGCCAGGGTGGCCTCTGCCGGCATGCTCATGGTAGGCCAGCACCCGGATATGTCGGGCAAGGCCATCACCATGACCGTTATGGTTGAGACTTACGCGGTGCTGGCGCTGCTGGCCTCCTTCCTGATGGTCAACGCCATCAAGCTGTAAGGTGGCAGCGATGGATACGCAGCCCATCCTGTCCCTGATCAGGGAAGAAGCGCTTCAGGCCGCGGAATCGGCCCGCGCGCAAGCCTTGGAGCGCGCCAAGGCAATCAGGGAGGAGTCGCTCACGCGTTCCGCCCGGATGTTTGAGAGCGCGAAGGAAGACGCGGCCCATGAAGCGGGGCAGGCACAGGACCGGCTTCGCCGGCTCAGGGAACTGGAAGACCGCAAGTACGCACTGTCCGCCCGCCGCGAACTGATCGGCAGGGTTTTTGACGAGGCGCTGGAGAGGCTGCATGTCCTGGGGCAGGGTGAGATGGCGGAGCTGATGCTCAGCCTGATCGCCGCAAACGCGCAGGGCGTAGAAAGCCTTCAGGCTGGTGACATCAACGACAGCTTTTATACGCCGGCTTTTATACAAAGAGCCAATCAGAAGCTGGCGGAGCTGGGCCGGCCGGGGCTGCTCAGCGACGCAGGCGGGCGCGCGGCAGGATGCTGCGGCGTGGTGCTCGCAAGCCCGGAAAGCCGGACATATTGCACTGTAGAAGCCCTGATGGAATCGGGGCGTGAAGGGCTGGAGCAAAAAGCGGCCGCCCTGCTATTTGATAACGAAGCATCGTAAAGGAGGCGCTCATGCCGCAATCGAGCATTGCGTACGCCATAGGCAGCGCGCGTGCCCCTTCCAGGAAGGCGCTGGGCTGCTCTGATCTGGAGAGGCTTATCTCCGCGTCCGGCTATGATGAAGCGCGCCGCCAGCTGGCAGATATGGGCTATGGCGGCGGGCAGGATGAGGATGCAGGGCAGCTGAGCGTCAAGGCGCTTGAGGAGGCCTGTGCTTTTTTGCGCCGTGTCACGCCAGACCCCGCGCTGACAGATGCTTTCCTGCTGCGCTATGACGCGCAGAACTTAAAAATACTGCTGAAAGCCCGCATCCTGGGGGAGGAGCCTGAAAGGCTGTCCGCCTGCGGTACGATCGCCCCCGATGTTTTGCGCCACGCGGTATCGGAGCGCGTGTATAAAAAGCTGCCGGCAGCTTTCATGGAAGCCATGCAGGCGCTGGAAAAGCGGGTCGCGCTCAAAGCCGATCCTATGGAAATTGACGCTGTCATAGACCGCGCCGCCTTCCAAATGGCGCTGGACCTGATGAAAAGAACCAAAAGCGATACGGCTCGTCAGTACTTCAGCGCGAAGGCAGACTTGCAAAACGCGGTGACAGCGCTTAGGCTTCGCGCGCTCAAAGGCCTGAATGTGAAACCGGAGCAACTCTATCTGCCCGGCGGCAGCATCAAAAAGTGGCCTGATGCGAACGAGCTTGAGGAAAAACTGCCCCGGCTGTTTTCCGCCTGGCCTGCCGCCGTGCGTGAAGCGGTGAGCCTGAGCTCGCGCGACGCTGCCCGTATCCCTATGCTTGAAAAAGCGGCGGAGGATCATCTGCTGAGCATATGGCGGCCTTTCCGGCATGAACCTTTTACCGTGGAAGCGCTGATCGGCTGGCTGCTGGCGCATGAGCGCGCGGCTCAGGCCGTGCGCCTGATCATGGCGGCCAAGTTGAACGGCTTCAGTGAAGAAGCCCTCAGAGAAAGGCTGCGTGAAGCGTATGGGCGATAAACTGCGTATGGGAGCCGTCGGAGAAGAGGATGTCATCCTGGCATTGCGCGCCGTTGGGGCTGTCACAGCCAAGGCGGTGACCCCCTATGAGGTGCAATCTGCCATTCACCGCCTTCACCGCCAAGGTATTCCGCTGATATTTATCACAGAGCGGGCCGCCCGGATGGCACCGGAAGTCATAGAACGCTATGAGCAATCAGCCGATCTGGCGCTGATTCCTATTCCCGGGGTGCATGGTACGGATGGCTTCGGCGCGCAGCGCGTGCGCGACAGGGTCATCAAGGCCATCGGAGCGGATATTTTAAGTAATAATGGAAACGAGGAACAGTAGCATGGCCCAGGGAAATATCATTAAAGTCGCCGGCTCGCTGATCGTGGCGGAGGGCATGTCATCCGCCCGTATGTTTGACGTGGTTCGCGTCAGCAAGAGAGGCCTGATCGGCGAGATTTTGGAGATGCGGGGCGACCGCGCATCCATCCAGGTCTACGAAGAGACAAGCGGCCTTGGGCCGGGCGAGCCGGTAGAGTCCACGGGCGCGCCGCTCTCGCTGGAGCTGGGGCCGGGCCTGATCACCTCTATATTCGACGGCATCCAGCGCCCGCTGGAGCTGATCAGGGAAAAGGCCGGCGATCGCATCACCAGAGGCATCAGCGTGCCCAGCCTTGACCGCGGGAAGCTATGGAACTTTTTGCCCCGCATGAAAGCGGGAGACAGCGTAGAGGCAGGCGATATCTTGGGCGCGGTACAGGAAACGCCTGTTGTTGAACACCGCATCATGGTTCCCTTTGGACTGAAGGGCAAAGTGAAATCGATTCATGAAGGCGAAGCCAGGATCGAGGATACGGTATGTGAGCTGGAATCAGAGGATGGAACCCTCCATCAGCTCAGCATGCTGCAGCGCTGGCCCGTCCGCCAGGGCAGGCCTTACCGTGAAAAGCTGTCCCCCGAAGGCCCGATGGTGACCGGTCAGCGCGTGATTGACACCTTCTTCCCCATTGCGTCAGGCGGCGTGGCCGCTATTCCCGGTCCCTTCGGTTCAGGCAAAACAGTTGTGCAGCATCAGCTGGCCAAGTGGGCGGACGCGGACATTATCGTCTATGTCGGCTGCGGCGAGCGCGGCAACGAAATGACGGATGTGCTGGAGGAGTTTCCGCGCCTGCATGATCCCCGCACGGGTGAAACGCTGATGAAGCGCACGGTGCTGATCGCCAATACCTCCGACATGCCTGTGGCGGCCCGCGAGGCCTCCATCTATACGGGCATCACCATCGCCGAATACTTCCGCGACATGGGCTACACCGTTGCCATCATGGCCGATTCCACCAGCCGCTGGGCTGAGGCTCTGCGTGAGATGAGCGGCAGGCTTGAGGAAATGCCCGGTGAGGAAGGCTACCCCGCCTACCTGTCCAGCCGCATCGCGGAGTTTTATGAGCGCGCCGGCCTGGTCACCTGCCTGGGCAAGGATGGCCGCCGCGGCGCCATCTCCGCCATCGGGGCTGTATCACCGCCCGGCGGCGACATCTCTGAACCTGTCTCTCAGGCTACGCTGCGCATCGTGAAGGTCTTCTGGGGCCTTAGCGCTCAACTGGCCTACCGCCGCCACTTCCCGGCCATCGACTGGCTGTCGAGCTATTCTCTTTATGGCGATAATCTGGCCGGCTGGTTTGCCGATAAGGTATCGCCCGAGTGGAATGAGCAGCGTGCCCGCGCCATGATGATCCTGCAGGAGGAAAAGGAGCTGGACGAGATCGTCCGGCTGATCGGCGCTGACGCTTTGAGCTGGAAAGACAGGCTGACCATGGAGGTAGCCAGGTCCATCCGCGAAGACTACCTGCATCAGAATGCCTTTGACGATGTGGATACCTACAGCTCGCTTGAAAAGCAGCTGAGCATGCTGCGCCTGATCCTTGAGTACGGCAGGCTGGGCCAGCAGGCGCTGGACGCCGGCGCGACGCTCAGCGAGGTGCTTAATCTGCCAGTGCGCGAGCGCATCGGCCGCGCCAAGTACATACGTGAGGATGAGTTGTCAAAATTCGAGCGCGTACAAACGGAGCTGTCTGACCAGACCGCCGCGCTGATCAACCGGGGAGGGAAGGCGGATGCTTAAAGAATACCGCACCATAAAAGAACTGGTCGGGCCGCTGATGCTGGTGGACCATGTGTCGGGCGTTGCTTATAACGAGCTGGTGGAGATTCGCGAGGCGGATGGTGGAATCCGGCGCGGACGGGTGCTGGAAGTCAGCGGCGATACTGCCTTGGTGCAGCTGTTTGAAAGCAGCCGCGGCCTGCGCATGGATACCAGCACAGCCCGCTTCCTGGGCCGCAGCATCGAGCTGTCCGTTTCCATGGATATGCTGGGCCGCGTTTTTGACGGCATGGGCAGCCCCAAGGACGGCGGCCCCGCCGTCATACCCGAAAAACGCATGGACATCAACGGAGAGCCTTTGAACCCCGCCGCGCGCGACTACCCCAGCGAGTTTATTCAGACCGGCATATCCGTTATCGACGGACTCAATACCCTGGTGCGTGGACAGAAGCTGCCTGTTTTCTCCGGCTCCGGCCTTCCTCACGCTCAGCTGGCTACGCAGATCGCCAGGCAATCAAGGGTTTTGGGGGATGACAGCAAGTTTGCTGTCGTCTTCGCCGCCATCGGCATCACATTTGAGGAAGCCGATTACTTTATCAGCGATTTCAAGCGCACAGGCGCCATCGAGCGCGCCGTGCTGTTTATGAACCTGGCGAGCGACCCCGCGGTCGAGCGTATTTCTACGCCCCGCATGGCGCTGACAGCGGCAGAATACCTGGCCTATGAAAAAGGCATGGACGTGCTGGTGATCATGACCGACATGACCAACTACGCGGAAGCCCTGCGCGAGGTATCCGCCGCCCGCAAAGAAGTGCCTGGCCGCCGCGGCTATCCGGGCTACCTGTATACCGATCTGGCCAGCCTCTATGAGCGCGCCGGGCGCATCAAGGGCAAGCCCGGTTCCATCACCCAGATCCCGATCCTGACCATGCCTGAAGATGATAAATCCCACCCCATCCCCGACCTGACCGGCTACATCACTGAAGGGCAGATCATCCTGAGCCGTGAGCTCTACCGCAAGGGGATCACGCCGCCCATCGACGCCATGCCCTCTCTGTCCCGCCTGAAGGATAAGGGGATCGGCGTCGGGAAGACCCGCCGCGACCATGCCGATACCATGAACCAGCTGTTTGCGGCGTATTCCAGGGGCAAGGAAGCCAAGGAACTGGCCGTCATCCTGGGAGAAGGCTCGCTGTCGGATGTGGACAAGCAGTACGCGAAATTCTCCGATGCCTTTGAGACCCGCTATGTATCCCAAGGCTATCAGACAAACCGCGCGGTGGAAGAGACGCTGAACCTCGGGTGGGAGCTTCTCAAGATGTTGCCCCGCACGGAACTCAAGCGCATACGCAGTGAACTATTGGAAGCTTACCTGCCGCTTGAAGAAAACGGGGAGGAGGAACGGTAAATGGCCGTCCTCAATGTAAACCCCACGCGTATGGAGCTGACGCAGATGAAGCGCCGCCTGGCAACGGCTAAGCGGGGCCATAAGCTGCTTAAGGACAAGCGTGATGAGCTGGTTCGCCGCTTCATCGTACTAGCCAGGGAAAATTACAGCCTGAGATTGCAGGTGGAGCGCGCGCTTGGCTTGGCCATGAAGGATTTTGCCCTTGCTCGCGCGGTCATGGAGCCGGGCGCTCTGCGCCAGGCTTTGATGTATCCGGCGAGACAGGCCGCCATCAAGATCAGTCAAAGAAGCATTCTATCGGTCAAAGTGCCTGAATACCGTATGGAAGATCTTCAGGAGGATGAAGCGGTCACCCTGCCTTACGGCATGGCTGAAACCTCCGCCCAGCTGGACAATGCCATCTCCACCATGGCAGGCGTGCTCCCGCAATTGATTGCCTTGTCTGAGAAAGAAAAGGCCTGCGAGCTGCTGGCCGACGAGATCCAAAAGACACGCCGGCGTGTCAACGCGCTGGAGTACGTGATGATCCCCCAGCAGGAAGAAACGATCCGCTACATCGCCATGAAGCTGGAAGAGAACGAGCGCGCGGCGCTCACCCGGCTGATGAAGGTGAAGGAAATGCTGGCCCAGCGGGAAGGCTGACCGACAGACACAAAGACGCCCTTCGCAAGGATTGCGAAGGGCGTCTTTGCATATAAAACCTCAGTATTTCGCCAGTTCCTCGCCGAAGCGTTTATGCAGCAGCCCTACCAGCGGCAGACCCAGCATGTAGCATACGGCGGCCTCACCCAACGCTACGGTCGCGGCAGTGGCAGCGAAAGGCAGGGTGTAGACAACTGACAGCATACCGCCCACGATCAGGCCGTTGAAGAGGACCGGCATGAGCGCGGCAAGCCATTGGCTGCGGCGCAGCCAGCGTGTCAGGATGGCGGCAAGCAGCGTTGCCAGGCTGCCGAATACAATATCCTGCCAGGGAGCGCCCAGGATGATGTTGCTGAGCAGACAGCCTACAAAAAGGCCCGGTACGGCGGCGGGGGATAGGATAGGCAGCAGGGTCAGAGCTTCGGATACTCGAAACTGGATCGCTCCGAAGCTCATCGGCGCGAACAGGGCGGTCAGAGCGATGTATAGGCCCGCCACCAGCCCGCCCGCGGCGATAGACCTGGCGTTCATCTTTTTTATGCTCATCAGCTTACTTCAGCTTCCATATCATGCGGTTGTAGTCGGCAATGCTGCGGTCGCTTGAGAACAGGCCGCTCATCGCCGTGTTGGTGACGGCCTTTTTGAGCCAGTTCTCGCTGTCGCGGTAGTCAAGATCGACGCGCCGCTGCGCCATGGAGTAGGAGCCGAAATCCTTCAGCACGAAGAAGGGATCGGCCTGCGCACCCCAGCTGCCAAATAGCAGATCGTGATACAAACCCTGCAGAAGGGCGGGGTTATCGGGGAAGAGCGTGCCGTCGATCATCTGGGTAAGGGCCCTTCTCAGTTCGGCATTCTGCTCGTAGATGCCGATGGGGGAATAGCTTCCCTCCTGATAGAGGGTGTTGACCTTTTCCACCCGCATGCCGAATATATAGATATTGTCATCCCCCACCTGTTCAGAGATCTCCACGTTGGCGCCGTCCAGCGTGCCGATCGTGACAGCGCCGTTCATCATGAACTTCATGTTGCCGGTGCCGCTGGCCTCTTTGCCGGCGGTGGACAGCTGCTCTGACAGCTCGGAAGCCGGTATGAGCATTTCGGCGGC
>JAEWRJ010000167.1 GCA_023460055.1 Bacillota bacterium
CGGCAACCGGATACTCCGGCGGTTTGTTCCCAAAGGTATAGATATAGCCCGACTGACCGCCAAAGAACTGGAACGGATAGAAGACTGGGTCAACAATTATCCGCGCAGGATTCATGGCTACAGGACAGCAAATGAAATGGCGGCGTAAAACGGCGGCCTTTTCATCTCTCCCCATATGGGGAGAGATGGCATCTCGATCACACAAACATTACTGGTGAAAATGATGGGCAATTAAACTTGCAATCTGCAAGGCGTGAAATCCCAATGGTTTGGGGATTTACAGAAGTTATAAACTATGCTATTATAATGGTTGTGGTTTAGAACCTTATGCTCGGGTCAGCGATTCTCCACGCTCTCCTGTGTGTATGGCAATTGAGTTGGGGTCACCACACCCCGCGAGGAGGAAGACATGGATAAGCAACGCAAACAGGAGATCATCAAGACTTATGGCCGCACAGAGGGCGATACCGGTTCACCCGAAGTGCAGGTCGCGATCTTGACCGAACGGATCAATCACTTGAACGAGCACCTGAAGATCAACAAGAAAGATCACCACAGCCGCCGCGGTCTTCTGCTGATGGTTGGTCAGCGCCGGGGACTGCTCCAGTATCTGATGAAGACTGACATTGAGCGTTATCGTACCCTGATCGGCCAGTTGAACCTGCGTAAATAAGGTAAGCAAGGGTCCGGGACCGCGAGAGGCCCCGGCCCTTTTGTATCATCCCAGGCAAGGGAGCCCGGGATGGAGGAAGAAGGAGTAAAGAATGGAAGCAAGAAAGTACACAATGGATTTCGCCGGCAGGCCCCTCACCTTTGAGTTTGGCCGCTATGCAGAACTCGCAGCCGGCTCTGTGCTGCTGCGCTACGGCGACACGGTGGTGATGGTGAATGTCACCTATTCCGAAACACCGCGCGAAGGGCAGGATTTTTTCCCGCTGAGCGTGGACTTTGAAGAGAAGCAATACGCGGCCGGAAAGATCCCCGGCGGCTTTATCAAGCGGGAAACCCGTCCCACAGAGAAGGCGATACTGACCTGCCGCCTGATCGATCGCCCCATCCGTCCGCTTTTCCCCAAGGGCATCCGCAACGATGTCCAGGTGGTGGCAACAGTACTGTCAGTAGACGTGGATAATCCGCCGGATGTCCCGGCGATGATCGGTTCCTCGGTCGCGCTGAGCATCAGCGATGTGCCGTGGGGCGGCCCCACCGGATCTGTGACTGTCGGCCGCGTTAACGGCCAATTTGTGATAAATCCCAACGAGAAGGAACGCGCCCTCAGCGATCTGCACCTGACGGTTTCAGGCACCAAAGATGCCATCATGATGGTGGAAGCGGGCGCCAATGAGCTGTCTGAGGACGTGATGCTCGAAGGCATCATGAAGGCTCATGAGGTAATCAAGGAACTGGTAGCCTTCCAGGAAAAGATCATTGCCGAGATCGGCAAGCCCAAGCGTGAGTTCCCCCTGTTTGTTACAGGCGATGACATCAAGGCAGCCGTGCGCGAATATGCCTTTGACAAGATCAAGTGGAGCTTCGATACCACCGTCCGCCAGGAGCGCCAGCAGCGCGAGGACGAGGTAAAGGAAGATGTCATGGCTCATTTCGCGGAGACTTTCGCGGGCCGCGAGAGCGAGGTCGGTGACGCCATTTACTCTCTGAATAAAGAAGTGATGCGCCGCAAGATTCTTGACGAGGGCATCCGTCCCGATGGCCGCGGCACCACCGAGGTTCGCCCGATATGGTGCGAGGTCGGCGTATTGCCCCGTACTCACGGCAGCGCAGTATTTACCCGCGGGCAGACGCAGGCGCTGACTGTCACCACGCTGGGCTCCCTGCGCGAGGTACAGATCCTGGATGGCCTGTCCAACGAGGATTCCAAGCGCTATATCCACCACTACAATATGCCGCCGTATGCCACCGGCGAAGCGGGCCGCATGCGCGCCCCCGGCCGCCGCGAGATCGGCCACGGCGCGCTGGCCGAGCGCGCGCTGGAGCCCATGATTCCCAATGAAGCGGACTTTCCCTACGCGCTGAGGCTTGTCAGTGAAGTGCTTTCATCAAACGGTTCTTCATCCATGGCTTCCGTCTGCGGCAGCACGCTGTCTTTGATGGATGCAGGTGTGAAGATCAAGGCTCCTGTAGCCGGCGTGGCGATGGGCCTGATCAAGGACGACAAGTCCGACAAGGTATCTGTGCTGACTGATATCCAGGGTCTGGAAGACTTCCTGGGCGATATGGATTTCAAGGTGGCCGGCACAATGAACGGCATTACCGCGATCCAGATGGATATCAAAATCAAGGGTATTGACGAAGCGATCCTCCGCCAGGCGCTCAAACAGGCGCTGGACGGCAGGCTGCACATCCTGAAGATCATGCTGGATACCCTGGCCCAGCCCAGAGAACAGCTCAGCCGCTACGCTCCCAAGATCGTGACCTTCATGATCAATCCTGACAAGATCCGCGAAGTCATCGGGCCCGGCGGAAAGATGATCAACAAGATCATCGCCGATACCGGCGTTAAGATTGATATCGATGATGACGGACGCGTCGCTATCGCAACGCCCGATGATGAGGCCGCCGCCAAGGCGCGCAAGATCATCGAGGGCATCGCCAAGGATGTGGAAGCGGGTGCAGTTTATCAAGGACGCGTCGTGCGCGTGATGAGCAACCTCGGCGCCTTTGTAGAGCTGCTGCCCGGCAAGGACGGCCTGCTGCATATTTCCAAACTGTCCAACGAACGCGTGGATAAGGTGGAGGATGTACTCAACGTCGGCGATGAGGTCGAAGTCAAGGTTCAGGAGATTGACTCTCAGGGCCGCGTCAACCTGATCCGCAACGATATTGTCTATGAGCGCAAGGCTTTCTCGCCCCGCCCCCAGGGCGATAACAGCAGCAGCAGTCACGCGGGCGGCAGACCGCCCCGCCGCGACGGCCGCAACTGATTAAAAAGAAACAGTTTTAATAACGGGGAACCTGTATGAAACATGCAGGTTCCTCTTTGAATCAGGAGATAGCATGATCGATACATATACACTGTCAAACGGATTGCGCCTTATCATGGAGCGCATGCCTCACCTTCGCTCGACCTCCATCGGCGTATGGGTGAAGGCGGGTTCAATGCTGGAAAAGCAGACTGAAAACGGCATTTCCCACTTGATGGAGCACATGGCTTTCAAAGGTACGCAGCGGCGCAGCGCCCGGGAACTGGCGGAAGAGATGGATGCCATCGGGGGCCATATGAACGCCGCTACCAGCAAGCTCTACACAGCCTACTATGCCAAGGTCTGCGACAGCGATCTGGAAAAAGCCGCGGATATATTGGCTGATATCGTGTGCCACCCGCTCATCACGCAAGAAGACCTTGAAAAGGAAAAAAGCGTCATCACCGAAGAGATCGCCATGGTTGACGATTACCCTGAAGAGAATGTGTTTGATCTGCTTCATGAAGCGCTCTATCACGGACAGACTCTCGCCATGCCTATCATCGGCACCAGGGAAGGCATTTTGGGCTATACAAGGCAGCAGGTGGTTGACTACCGAAAAGCGCACTATAACGCTGATAACACGGTTATTTCTGTCGCCGGAAGCTTTAAGCGCGAGGAGCTGATCGCCATCCTGGAAGAAAAGTTCAGCGGCTGGGAAAGGGGAGAGGCAGCTGAATATCCGCTTACCCTCGCCAACGCCTCCCCCAGCAGGCTCTATAAGGATAAAAAGTCTGAACAGACGCATATATGCCTCGGGTACGCGGGTCTGCCTCAAGGTGATAAGAGGCGATACACCATGATGGTGTTCAATACGATCTTCGGCGGCGGGGTGTCATCGCGCCTGTTTCAAAAGGTAAGGGAGGAACTGGCACTGGTGTACAGCATCTATTCATCTCCCTCTGCTTATCCCGGCTGCGGGGACTTCACGGTCTATTCTGCCGCTACACCCAAGAACAGCCCGCGCGTCATATCGCAGATCCTCGAAGAAGCAGATAAGCTGATCCAAAAAGGCGTCAGCGAGAAGGAACTGGCTCAGGCAAAAGCTCAGCTGCGCACTTCCTTCGTTCTGTCACAGGAAAGCGCCTATGCCCGCATGAGCTATCTTGGCACGCAGCATCTGCTTGACGCGCCTATGCAGAGCCCGGCGCAGACCCTGCGGGGGATTGAGCGGGTGACGGAGAAAATGGTGATCGGCCTGGCACGCGAAATCTTCAGCCAGTCTCCCAGTATGGCTGTTGTCGGAAAGGGCTCAGCCAAGCTGCTCAAGTGAGCGTTAAATAGACCTGCCTTGCGCGCGCGAAGCCGATGTTATACAATGGATCGCGGAAGGAGGCGGTATATATGCCAGTTGAATCAATCGGAAAGAGGCTTTCGGCCTTTGTTCTTGCGCTTTCTTTGACACTTTCAGCCTTTGCCGCGTTCGCGCTGGAAGATGCGCTTAAGCTTGACTATCTCGTACAGGACACAGGGGATTCCTATGTCACTTTACCCCATCTGACGGGGCATACAGAGCCTGCCGTTGAAGAAGCTATCAACTCTGCCATTTATGAAGACGGCGGTTTTCCTGGGTTTGAGCGCATTCTGGCGTCACTGGATCCCCTTGGCACAGGCCTTCAGGTAAGAGCCCAGGCGCAGATCATCAGGGGCAAAGAAGGAATGGGCCTGCTTTCCCTTCTGATCACAGCTTCCGGGCGCATCGGGCCGGGAAGGCCGGGTTATCGGGCTGTGCCGCTGGTGTATAGCCTTTCATCAGGCGAGCGGATCACGGCACAGGAAGTGTTTGCCGATGTCGATGACGCTCAAGCGGCGCTTGATTCTCTGGTTGTGCAGGAAATTGAACCTGTTATCAGTGATTATCTCTACCCTGAAGGACTGTATCCAGTTCCCATTGATGAATTTTTGATAGATGAAAGCGGGCTTACCTTTTACTATGAGCAGGATGCCTATACCACCTTATCCGGCCAAAGCGGGGCGGTCAGCTTTCATTGGAATGAGCTTGAAGGCCTGCTGAACCGTGAGGAAGGTTCGTTGCTGTCTTCCCTGATTCTAAGCGACACAGCGGACAGACCGGTTGACATGATCAAGGAAGCAGTGGCAGAGGGACGGCTGCCGGGGCTTCCCGCTCTGTTGGGAAGGGATCTGCAGGAAGTGCTTCAAGAATATCCTCCGCTGACTGATTCGGAAGCCTTTCCATCCGGCGAACAGGTTCATCCGGAGGACGCGCGTTTGCGCGGTACAGCGCTGATCATTCAGAATGGTGAGCTGACAGGCATGCTGAGCCGCAGAACCAATCTTTGGGGAATTATCACCGGAACAAGCTCTCAGAGTGATGTGCATGCGATGATGGGCCTGCCTGACGCGGCCCTTCCTCTCGATGAGAGCGCGGCAGGCGCGTATGGCATTGAACCGGGAAGACTTGAAAGC
>JAEWRJ010000168.1 GCA_023460055.1 Bacillota bacterium
GTCCAAAGTGAAACCCCTTCTTGAGGAACGCCACGCCCGCCGGGTTGTAGTACACCGCATCCAGCTCAATAGTCGCATCGCGCGCCGGGTTCCTGAGGAACGCCGCACTCTGGTTGGTGTTCGTCACCAGGCCGCCGGCCAGCGCCGACACAATAAAACTCGCCAGCACTACGCTGAGTAAAACTATTTTTCTAATCATTTGAACGATGTTACGTTAATAAGTTATTACGTTAATAAGTTGGTAAGTTTCTGGTTCAATGTTCAATGTTCAGTGTTCAGTGTTCAATGTTCTTGGTTCGATATACTTGGTTCGATATCCGAACCTGATCCCTGACAACTGACTACTGACAACTGATAATTAAAACACATATCCTATCGCGATGGTACCTTTCGTGGGACCGAAATAATTCTTCTCGCCCTCACCGAGCTTTGCACCATCCTCACCAAGGTTGTACGACTCATATTTGAGGCGAGCAGCACCCAGGCCGGCAGTCACTTCCAGTACCAGGTTGTTACCGATGATCCACTGGTAGCCGTAGCTCACCCCCGCGCCAATCGCCTTGCCGTCGTAGCGCCTGTTTTCCAGAGGCTCAAGACGTTTCAGCGGAAGCTTCACGCCACCCACGTTGAACTCCCCAGCAAGGCCGTGCACCCCGAAGAAGTGACCGTTGTAGGTCTCTTTCAACCAGTAGCGCACCTCGGGCCATATGATCCAGTGCTTGAGCTGCGCGTCGTCACCGAACTTGAAGGGATTCACCCCGCCCGACAGCTCAACGCTGTAGTTCTGTGCAAAGGCATACTCCACCCCCACGTTGGGAGTAGCCGTAAGGAGGTGCGGCAGGTTGGTCTTCACGCTCCACTCTGCCTGTGCCTGTAAACCCGACAGGGTTAAGAATGCGAACAAACAGATTATCATTACTTTTCTCATAAGAAAAAATTTTTAAGATTTAAAGCAATCTCTTATCTCTTGGATAACCGTCTAATCACATCTACAACCCTTTCCAAATCAGTATCGTTCAGGTTGGGATGTGAAGGCAGACAGAGTCCCATGTCAAAGAGTCGTTCACTCACCTTAGTCTCATTGCCATAGTAAGGCGCATCTGCGAAGACCGGCTGCAGGTGCATCGGCTTCCAGAGTGGGCGTGTTTCGATGTTCTCCTGCTCCATTGCCAGTCGCAGCTCCTCACGGGTAAACCCTGCTTCAGCAGCGTCCACCACGATGCAGGTGAGCCACATATTGGAGTTGAAGTCCGGTGAAGGATTGCTTTGGAATGAAATACCAGGGATGCCAGCCAGCAGTTGACGATATCTCTTGTTTATCCTCCTGCGAGCCTCCACGTGCTCCTGCAGTACCAGCATCTGACCTCGGCCGATGCCTGCACAGATGTTGCTCAGTCGGTAGTTGTACCCTACTTTCGAATGCTGGTAGTGCGGTGCATTGTCTCGAGCCTGTGTGGCCAGGTGCTTCGTGAAATCAGCCTCCTCTTTTGTGGAGCAGACCAGCGCCCCCCCACCCGATGTGGTGATCATTTTGTTGCCATTAAAGGAGAGGCAGGCAAATTCACCGAAGGTACCGCATTTCTGCCCCTTGTATTCTGCCCCCAGCGCTTCAGCCGCATCCTCCAGCACAGGAATCTCAAACGCACAGGCAATCGTCATGATCTCATCCATCTTCGCCGGCATGCCATAGAGATGCACAGGGATAATCGCCTTCGGTTTCTTTCCTGTTTTAGCTATACGAATCTCAATCGCCTTACGCAACAGCTCCGGATCCATGTTCCAGGTATCCTGTTCGCTGTCCACGAACACCGGTTCCGCACCTAGGTACTTGATCGGGTTGGCACTCGCGCTGAAGGTGAAGCTCTGGCAGATCACCTCATCACTAGGTCCCACCCCAAGCTGAATGAGTGCAAGGTGAATCGCTGCCGTGCCGGCACTCAGTGCCACGATATGCTTGTGCTCACCCAGGTAATTCTCCAGATCCTTCTCGAACCCATCTACGTTGGGACCCAGGGGCACCACCCAGTTGGTGTCGAATGCCTCCTGTATAAACTGTTGCTCCTGCCCGCCCATATGAGCGAGCGAGAGCCATATTCTTTTGTTGTTCATTAATAAAAAATCTTCAATAATAGAAAAGGAATCAATTCACACGAATCAATCGGTCGCTTTTAGAAAACATAATATCCTCTTTATAGTTGATAAATCGTGATACATCCTTGTTACCTTTCAACCATTCGATATAGATTGCAGCGGTGTTGACACCAGCCTCATGCGAAAAAGGGTACCCACCACCAAACCGTGGATTCAGTTCTAAAACGTACAATTCATTGTTGTATTCAAACAGGTCACAATCCAGGTTTCCAAAATGTTTAAGGTTCTCTCCAATATGCCTTCCAATCTTCTCAAAACGACTGTCAATTACGGAAGAAGCTTTATCAGTTTCTCCACTGCGCATAGCCTTTTTTTCACGCACAAAAGTACCCACGTAGTTTCCTTCGAAATCATTTAATATATCCATCCCATATTCAATACCTCCCAGTTTCTCTTGTATCAATATTGAATGGTCAAGATCCTCGCTGCTTGCTTCAGCAAGAATTGTGCGTTTTAGTTTCAATAATTGCAGTTCATAACCCAACTCCAATTCACGTAAATCTTCAGGGAAATCAATCCCAATAGAAGCACTTCCCCATCGCGGTTTAATAACCAACGGGAAATTAAGTTGCTTATTATTTAACGCCTTTATTGCCTCTTCGAGATGAATGTAAGTCTTTGGATACTTAAGACCAATAACCTCTAAGAACATATTTGTTTCCCATTTGTCAAAGCTTATGTTTATTGGTCTTTTATCAGATACAATCACCTTGCATCCAAACTTCTCTAATCTCGATTTATTTTCTGACAAAATTGGCAACTCCAAATCATTTAATGATATAACAGCATCAACTTGTTCTTTTTGAATTATTTCTTCAATAGATTCAATATAATTGTCATCATATATGCCCGGCACAATAAAAGATTCATCAGCATCTACCATTGCGGGAGCAGTTCTTTGCATATCAGCAGCAAGAATTCTACCCTCACCATTAAGAGCCTCTTTAAAGTAGTTGATTAAATAGTTGCGGCGCCCTGCACAAGTAAAAAGTAAATTCATCATTCTGCAAAAATAAGTTGTATATCATTAGTATAAAAACGAGTCTCTACCCAATCTTCTTTTAATAGTCCATAAATATTCCGATCAATTAGTTTTCCTTCTTTAAATTTATGTTTTCTAAGAATACCCTCTTTTTTAAAACCTAATTTTTCGTATAAGAAATTTGCATTGGTATTGAAGTCATTTGTATACAAATATATTTTGTGAATATTTAAATTATTAAAGGCCCAGTTTACTGTAAATATGGTCGCCTTTTTCCCAATACCCTTTCCTTGCAATGCTGGGTTGACCATAATATAAAATTCAACCAAACCATTTGCTAAATCCAAATTTGTTAGTCCAGACATAGCAATTGTTTCCAGACCTTCTAAGAAAACAAAGTCTAATCTCTTATCATTAATCACAGTTCTTTCAAACCATTTCTTGGTTTCTTCCAAAGTAATTGGATACTGCATATTCATATTTTTGTATATAGCAGGATTATTCAACCAATCACACCTTATTTTCAAATGATTATCAGATATTTTCTCTACTTTCATTTATTTCTCTTTTTTCATCAACTAATTTTTGAACTGGAGTAATGCTAATATCTTTTGAAGACATTACATTCTTTATTGTCATCAAAAAAATCTTAAAGTCTAGTGTAAATGATAAGTTCTCAACATAATATACGTCAAGCTCGAATTTCTTTGACCAACTTATTGCATTTCTACCATTTACTTGTGCCCATCCCGTTATACCTGGTCTAATTTTATGTCTTTTTCTCTCAAAATCATCATACAAAGAAAGGTAGCTGATTAACAACGGTCTAGGGCCAATCAGAGACATATCACCTTTGATTACGTTCAATAATTGTGGAATCTCATCCAATGATGTAGAGCGAACAAACTTCCCTACCTTGGTCAAACGCTGTGCATCCGGCAATAAATTCCCTGAAGCATCCTTCCTGTCATTCATCGTCTTGAACTTGATCACCCTAAATATTTTCTCATCCTTCCCAGGCCGCTCTTGAAAAAAGAATGCACCTGCACCCTTGTTGGCAATGGATAGCCAGATCCATAATAAAAGGAATATAGGGCTTATGATGATAAAGCCGAGAAATGAAAGTGAAAAATCAATAATACGTTTAAAAATATTCTTATACATCACTATTATCAAACCGCCTCATTATTATTTCATAACCCTTTTCAACTGTATAATTTTCTTCAAGAAATTTATAGCCATTCTCGCCCATTTGTCTACGCTTTGCAGAATCTGATGCAAGTTCATTGACCATTGAATTAAATCCCTCCAAATCACCATTCTCACACCAGAAACCATATCCATTCTCTTCAGCAATAGAACCTATGTCAGTATTCACATCGGTAGCCATCAAAACAGGCATTTTATATTCCAGGTAAGACAATAAGCGTGAAGGGTAATTGGGAATCGTAAAGCGAGGATCCAGGAATATAAGACCCACATCACACGATTCTACCAGCTCATCATAATCCATTTTTGGTAATGCTGACAAAAGTTGCGCATTCACAGGTTTATTTACATCAAACCATTGCGATACTTTCTCATACTCCGTACCTGAACCAACAACCATAAAATAACGATCATTCTTATCACGGTTAGACTCGAATATGCGCAAGAGGAAATCCAGTCCCTGCGGTTTGCCCAAATTTCCACCATAGATAAACACAACAGAACCGATAGGGATATTGAATTTCTTTCTGATCATATCTTTATCAACCCCCGTATGATTAGTTGCCAACTCAACAGAATTGGGACATACCTCGATGTGTTCCGAATTAATCTCAGGATTATGTTCCAACAAAAATTGCACATTTGCCGGTGACATACATCCAATGTAATCTGATAATTGATACAGTTTCTGCTCCTTCTTTCTGAATAAACGGTATAGAATACCTTTTGGGGACATCATCCCAATATCAACGGCATTCTGCGGAAAGATATCTTTAAGCAGTAAGTAGGTCTTTGCTCTGTCTCTGGTTTTTATCTTCTCAATGATGCGTGTAAGCGTAATGGGCGGCGTTGAATAGAGTATCAGATCAAATCTAATTTGCTTGAAATACCTGTTAATTGCTTTCTCAAACTGATATTCCAACAAGATTGTTCCGATTCCTTTCTCTATAAAGTTTGTTTTCTGAATATTAAGGGTCTTCACTTTTAGCAACGAATAATTTTCATCTTCCATCAAGAATGTTTTTTTACCAAACCTTCTTTCAGATGGAGAAACGATAAAGATGCGATGACCCTCTTTGATAAAATGGCGTAATAGGTCTGTGTATATTCCACGATTGTTGATATCGTCAATCCTGGAAACAGTAAGAAATAGAATATTCATCTTACTCACTCCAAACAACCCGTTTAATGTAATCTGTATAGGAGATGATGATGCGCACTACCTTCTCACTCACATTGGGCATGCTGTAGTCAGCTACCGGTCTGAAATTGCGTTCCTCTCCTAACGATTGATATTGCAACTGCACTAGTCCCTGCATCACCCTTTCAGGGTTCAGTCCCACCATCATCACCGAGGCTTCTTCCATTGCTTCGGGACGTTCGTGTGCTTCACGAATATTCAATGCCCTGAAATTCAAAATTGATGATTCTTCTGAAATGGTACCACTGTCTGATAGCACCGCAAATGCATTCATCTGTAATTTGTTGTAGTCGCTCAATGCCATCGGCTTCATCAACTGCACATTCTTGTGAAAGGTGATTCCTTTCTTTTCAATCATGTTACGGGTGCGTGGATGGGTTGAGACAATCACCGGATAATCATATTTCTCCGCGATACCGTTCAATATCTCCACAAGGTTGAAGAAATTCTTCTCAGAAGAGATGTTCTCTTCTCTGTGGGCAGACACCAGGAAGAACTTACCCTTCTCAAGGTTCAGCGTTACAAGAATATTCGAAGCCTCAATCTTAGGCATATATTGCATCAATACTTCGTACATTGGGCTGCCGGTCTTGATGATTCTGTCGGGACGTAAACCTTCCGCTAAAAGGTATTCACGTGCAATATCACTATAGGTAAGGTTGATGTCCGCTGTGTGGTCTACAATCTTGCGATTGCTCTCTTCCGGCACCCGCTGATCGAAACAACGATTTCCTGCCTCCATATGGAAGATGGGAATATGTCTTTTCTTGGCAGCAATGGCACACAGACAGGAGTTGGTGTCACCCAACACCAGGAATGCATCCGGTTGCTCCTTTTCCAGTACAGGGTCAATATTGATCAGGATCTGACCGGCTGTCTCGGTGGCATTCTTTCCTGCTGCATTCAGAAAATGATCCGGTTTGCGCAAACCCAGGTCCTCAAAGAACACTTCGTTCAACTCATAATCATAATTCTGACCCGTATGCACCAACACATGCTCAACGGCTTCCGATGCATCCAGCTTTTGCAGCACACACGCCAAACGGATAATCTCCGGACGCGTACCCACTACGGTTAATACTTTTAATTTCTTCATCTCTTTATCTTTCTTTTCTATACCGGCAAAAAATAGGTATCAGGGTGTTCCGGATCAAACACTTCGTTCACCCACATCACCGTGACCATATCTGTCTCACCCAGGTTCTCAATGTTGTGTGTATAACCCACAGGAATATCCACAACCTCTAATTGTTCACCCGATACAAAATATTCATGGACCTTCTCTTCATCTATCTTCCGGAAACGAATTACTCCTTTTCCACTTACCACCAAAAACTTCTCGTTCTTGGTATGATGCCAGTGCTGCCCTTTCGTGATGCCCGGTTTGGAAATATTGACAGATACCTGTCCCCTATCGTTGGATTTCAGAAATTCAGTAAAAGAACCTCTTTCATCCACATTCATCTTCAGCGGATAGGAGAACTGGTCTTCGGGAAGATAACTCAGATAGGTCGAATAAAGTTTCTTAGTGAAAGAATCTGAAAGTTCAGCAACAAGAAGATTCTTTCGGCTTTCTTTGAAAGAATAGATTAGATCCACAATTTCTCCCAATGTAATCTTATGCTCTACCGGTACTTTGCAAAACGCACCCGACTTGTTTGGATTGCCCTCTAATGCTGCTATCAGCTCTTTCACCACATCATCGATATAGACAAGCGTCATGTTCACCGAACGGTCGTTCACCTGTATGGGGAGATCATGAGCCACGTTGTGACAGAAAGTTGCCACAGCGCTGTTATAGTTGGGACGGCACCATTTGCCAAAAACATTCGGAAAACGATAGATCAACACATCCGATCCTGTCTCACGTCCGTATTCATGCAGTAAATCCTCACCCGCTTTCTTGGAGATCCCGTATGGGTTGTCCAGTTCAGCCTGAATGGAAGAAGACAACATCACGGGACAATTGTTGTCGTGTTTCTTTAACGTGTCCAACAACAGAGAAGTGAACCCGAAATTACCCTCCATGAATTCACTCTGCTCCTTGGGTCTGTTTACCCCGGCAAGGTGGAATACAAAATCCGCATCCTTGCAATAACCTTCCAGAAGAGAGGGGTCGGTATCCATGTCATATTCAAACAAAGTAAGCGCGGGATTTAAATTGTACCCTTTGGCTTTACCTTCTTTGATATTGTTTAGTTCGGCAATCAGATTCTTCCCGATAAATCCTTTTGCACCTGTAATCAGTATCTTCATCATTACAATAGATTGATATCTTCTCTTATCTCTGGAAGTTTCAAAAGCAGTTGCTTCATCCCTTCCTTATCCAATCGGAAAGTATTGTGCGAATGATAATCCTCCACTTTTGATATATCTTCCTGACCTTCTAAGAAGAACTTGTCGTAGTTTAGATCACGTGCATCCGCCGGTATACGGAAATAATCTCCCATATCTTCAGAGCGGAACATCTCTTCACGTGTTACCAAGGTCTCGTACAATTTTTCACCATGCCGGGTACCGATTACCTTCACTTCCGTATCGGCATGATACAACTCTTTCAATGATTCTGCCAACACAGTCAAAGTTGCAGCCGGTGCTTTCTGTACAAAAAGATCGCCCTGGTTGCCATGCTCAAAAGCATAGAGCACCAGATCCACCGCATCATCCAATGTCATCATATAACGTGTCATATTAGGATCCGTAATTGTGATCGATTTCCCTGCTTTAATCTGTTCCACCCAAAGCGGAATCACCGAACCACGGCTCGCCATCACGTTCCCGTAACGGGTGCAGCAGATGGTCGTTGTGGCATCATTCTCTAAAGAACGCGCTTTGGCAATCGCCACCTTCTCCATCATCGCCTTACTGATTCCCATTGCATTGATCGGATAAGCAGCTTTATCGGTACTCAAAACTACCACATTTTTCACTCCATGCTCTACAGCTGAATCCAATACATTCTCTGTACCAATCACATTGGTACGGACAGCCTGCATTGGGAAAAACTCGCATGAAGGCACCTGCTTCAATGCAGCTGCGTGAAACACATAATCCACACCCCTCATGGCGGTATCTACTGATCGTTTGTCACGTACATCGCCGATATAGAATTTCACTTTAGGATTCTGTATACGGTGACGCATGTCATCCTGCTTCTTCTCGTCGCGACTGAATATACGTATCTCTTTTATATCTGTATCTAAAAAACGCTTCAGTACAGCGTTGCCGAACGAACCGGTACCACCTGTGATTAAAAGTGACTTATTTGAAAATCTATACATATGTTATTTTTATTCTTGAAAATATTATAAATCATTTAATTATAAAGACATTTATGTTTGTCAGTTTACTAAGAATCTATAATCAAACGAAAATCTTTCAATCTTTTTTCCATTGAAAAATTATGGGAAATATAAATTTTCGCTTCTTCTAATTTATTGTATTTAAAACTATTAATCTGTTCAAAGACATCTTCCGCTTGTTTTGATATTTCGTCGTTGATATTAATTAGTACACCATATTTAGATACGGAATCAGCTAATCCCCCTTTACCTGAATGTATTACGATGTTACCTGCTGCCAGAGCTTCTAATGCAGCAATACCGAATCCTTCATAACTGGACAATTGAAAATAATATTTTGATTTCTTTAATAAAGATATCTTTTCATTTTCTTCAATTTCTCCTGTAAAAAGTACTTTGTCAGAGATATCGAGCTTTTCTACTAATTCTTCAAGATAATGACTACCTTCCCCTTTTACTCCAACTATTATTAAAGTTGAATTTTTAAAAATGTCGTATTTCTCTGTGATGTTTTTAAATAATCTGATAGACCTATCTATACCTTTACGAATTACATTACCCTTATTTCCCATCCAAGCAATTGTCACAAAATTATTTTGCTGCAGTGTTTCTATTTTATTAAAGTATTTATCCACATCAATCGAATGAAATGAATACTCCAATTTTTTCAGTTTTTTTCTTTTGTATATTTTTAATATATTATTCTTATCAGAATTAGACACAACAATACATTTATTTGAGAAAAGGTAACATAAACGAAAAAACAATACCTGTAAAAGATATCGCTTAGGAGTTGCATGTTCTTTTTCCAAATCGTCAATGCCACCAGTAAAAAAAACTTTCTTTAAAAATAAACGTGCTATTATTGCGACAAATAGACCATATTTGTAAAAATAAATAAAAGCTATATCATACTTCCAAAAAAAGAGAAAGTCTGAAATCTTATTACTGGTAATCACATTATAACCCAGACTTTTTAGTAAATTAATGTCTGTTTTATAGAAAAATTGCGTATTAAATAAATTTTTATCTTTCACGCTTGAATAGAACAAAACCTTTTTACTCATTTTCTAATTAAATTTAAAAAATCAACTATTTTTCCACTTTGAATAGTAGCTGTTTTTTTGTTTAAGATAAATTTTTTGGCATACTCTCCAAATTGATCCAATTCCATTTGATCTTTACTACACCATTTCATTAGTGTGTTTTTTAAAGTTTCCTTTTTATTATCAGGTACTATAATTAAATAATTATTATATTCTTCAGGAATTCCTTGTAGTTTATACATAACAGTAGGAGTACCAGATGCCATATATTCCATAGTTTTTGAAGGAAAAGAATATTTAGTATACTCATCATCACCCTTTCGCGGGTTAATAAGGAGTGTTGCTTTAGTTTGCATGTCTAGTACTTGTTCCTGCTTTACCACTCCAAAGTAAATTATTCTATTATCTTGCTTAACTGCTTTTTCCACTTCTATTCGATCACTACCGTCACCACATATCCATAATCTATAATCTTTATCTGGAATAGATATAAATGCATCAATCATTTCCGTGATTCCAAATCTGCGGTCAAGCTTCCCAGTATATAGTATAGTTTTTTTTTCTTTTTCTACAGAATTTCTTGATCTAGGTAAGTATATACCTTCTATCAATATCCATGGTTTTACCCCTTGAATATTTAAAGCATTTGCCATATGTTCCGTCAAGAGAATAAACGAATCGATATTAGGTGTTAAATAGTTGATTCTTTTGTTTCCTCGTTTAGATAAATAGCCACTTAATAAAGATTTACTATCATTGAAAAACTCTGGTAAATCAAGTACGATACAACATATATGAGTGTCTGGATATTTATTCTTTACAGCTATTGCTGCTTTAAGGTAGGGCTCAAGTAAGGAATATAATATAATTGTTCTCTCATTGTTAATATTTTTTTTTGCCCACACTAAAGCTTTTCTTTTTATTGATAGATAAATGTCATATTTTTTAAAATGCGTAAAATTCATAAATCCACAATTTACACCATCGATACTTCCGAATTCAAATTGTGATATAGGAAAATACATCTTTTTGTATCTGAGAGGGAAACTACCAATTGAGGGTGCATTAATTATATAATCAATAAAATGCGGGTAATTATTAAATCCATTTAATAGTGATTTTTGAAATAAATCTCCGGAAAATACTAATCCGGTTTTAGAATTCTTCCAAACTTCATCTGATCTGTTATTTTCAATAAAAGAACCAATAAATAATCTTTTTTTTTCCATTATATTTGTAGATTTTTTTTTGTTATCATTGATATTTCAATTTAACCGATTTAAAATAACTAGGGTTTAAAATGCAAATACAATATACAAAAAAGAAAAAGCGTGAACCAGTATTAACAATAAAAAAATCAGATTTAAAATGTAAATAAATTAGTGAAATAAATAATAAATAAGCTATGTATTTATTTACTTTAAATAAACGTATAAACATATATGTAATTAAAATCAAAAGAATAAATGAATAAAGAATACCCCCAAAATTTAATCTTAAAAGATATCCGATATCAGTTGTTTCTATATTATTTGTGAAGATAAATTTACCAGTTCCAAAAATCCAACCAATTATATCTTTAGGAAAAACTTGCATATCAGTAAATAGTACATCTAAATTCTCGGCATCTTCACCTTTCAAAAAACTCCCTAAAATGTCAAAAGAAGAAACCCCCCATTCAAGAGATGCTTGTAGCATTTCGTTATTATTAATATAATAAGTTATAGCTCCCCCGAATAAAACTAAAACTAGTATTAGTACTCCTGTGTTTTTAACAAAATGTCTAAAATTAAATAAAAGAGAAAGGATTATACTCACCAAAACAGGGACTAAACCAGAGCGTGCGTTAGCAAAAATAGCAATTAGCAACAAAGGTAAAAAAATGATCATTATTTTATTTGATCTTAATCCCATTATAATAAAACCTGAAATAAAACCCAAGACTACTGGGTAAGAAAATAACAAACCATCCGAAAGCCCATATCCTCTGAATTGAAATCTGTCAATTAGATGCTCAGGAAATTTTAAAACATCTGTTTTTAGATGAAATGCAACTGAAGGATTTAGAATGAGATATAAAGAGATTACTGATGCTATTAGAGAACAAATAATCAATATTATATCTAATTTAAGTTGATATTTACTGTTGATAAGTAAATAAAGGAAATAAGAGCAAACAATAACTTCTGAGAATAATAGAAAATCATACATCAAATATGTATAATCTTCAGAAGCTAAAGATCTGAAAAATGAAAACAATAATAATAATAATAATAAAAAAAATTCTTTTTTAAAGATGAAAATTAAGTTTGACCATTTTTTCTGAAAAGTGATATATATAATAGCATACAGCATAATAATTTTATCCAATCCAAAAGGAATAATTTTAAATGGAGGAGCATATATATATATGTATATAAGGAATAATGAAAAAGAAATTTTGATTATTTTCAACACTATCTTTAATTGTATTTTATAAGTTGATATAATGAAAGTAATATTAGAGTCTTAGTTCAATTCTCAATCTATTAATTAACTTTTCGAAAAACATCTTGGGGAATTTCATCATTGCTTTAACTACACCTTTTTCTTTTAATTCATAATAAGCTATCTCATTATTTAAAGATTTAATTCTTTTTTTTATAATTGAAATGTATACTTCATTAGTATACTCATTAAAATATTTCAATAATTTAATATGCTCATTAAATACAAAAGTGGAATTCCCTTTTATTTGAGAAGACACACTACTACCTTTTAAAGACACATTATATACAGACATTACCTCATTAATGAAATACAGTTTGCCTATATTTAGACACAATAATATTAAAGTGTAATCTCCACTATAAATATTATTTTTCCAATCAGGTAAGTTATCAATTACTTTTTTTCTCATAACAATACTCGCTGTTGGAACACTCCAGTTATTAATTATTTCTTCAAGTGATACATTTCGTGATTCATTAATCTTATTATAAAGGTGATTTTTATTTTTTTTATCTACATAATTTATTATAGCATTATGATAACAAGCAACATACTCACTGTTATTCTCCAAAAAATCAACCTGTTTCTGCAATTTCAATGGATCTGTCCAACAATCATCACCTTCACAAAGAGCTATATATTTTCCACTTGCTGAATTCATAACTATTGTGAAATTAGACATCATCCCTCTATTAATATGTGGATACTGAGCAGAAATAATCTCAGGATACATATTTTCATATTCCATCACAATGTTTCTTGTATTGTCTTTACTACAATCTTCTCCAATAATTAACTCAAATTTGAATTTTGTTTTTTGGTTTAATACTCCTTCAATTGCATTACGAATAAAAAGTTCATGATTGTAAGTAATCATACAAACAGAAACCAAAATGTCTTCCATGTTTTATACAATATTCTTTACTTTTTTTGATCTATCTTTTCTCCTTACAACAGGGATACCAGCATAAATTCCCCATTCGTCTAATGATTTGGTGACTAAAGAAAATGCTCCAATAACTGTACCTTCACCAATAACAATATTAGGGAATAAAATGCTATTAGCTCCAATTTGAACAAATTTTTTTATAATAATCTCTCCTCCGGTAACATTTGTGTATTTTTCAGGGTGAATTGGACCAATTAAAAAATCACCACCGAAATCATCCATTGCACTAAAAAGCGTGCAACGAGGAGATATACCTGTATAATCTTCTAACTTTATTCCTTTAGAACCATACAAACCCACATATGCCGAAATATGAATATTTGAACCTAGAGAAATATTACCAGATAGAATGCAAAAATCATCAATTCTAACATTATTCCCAATTGAGATTTTATCTGGTGAATATATTGAAGTTTTACGGCTTATGTTTACATTTTCACCAATACTTTTAAATCCAAACTCATATAACTCTTTATTCGAATAAAAAGAACTCATTTTTTATTAATGATTATATTAGAAATCAAATTAAGACAATTCAAACCTAAATTTGGGTAAATTGGTAAACATATTACTCTATTTGCCATTTTATGTGCTACCGGTAATTTCTCAGGAGCAGAAGACTCCAACCCTTTATACATAGAAAATTCGCTAATCAGAGGATAAAAATAACGTCGCCCATATATATTGTTTTGCTTCAGTTTTTCATACAATGCATCCCTGCTCATTCCGTATTCTTGCTCATCTACAAATATCGGAAAATATGCATAGTTGCTTATTGTTTCCGGTGGTTCAGGTAGCATCGATATTCCTTTCACATCTTTCAACAACTCTCTGTATCTGTTCGCTACAACTCTTCGCTTTTCGATACTGTCATTGAAAGATTTCAATTGCAGCAATCCCATGGCAGCCTGTACCTCATTCATCTTTGAATTGATTCCGGGTGCCATAATGGTGGTCTCCCCTGCAAAGCCAAAGTTCTTAAGGTAATCTATCCGTTGTTTGGTTGCACTGTCATGGCTGATAATGGCTCCTCCCTCAAAGGTATTGAATACCTTTGTTGCATGGAAACTTAAAATGGACAGGTCTCCATAATTGAGAATACTACCACCTTTATATTTTACTCCAAAAGCATGTGCTGCATCGTATATCAACTTTAATCCATAGATATCGGCTATTTTCTGAATCTTCTCTACATGACAAGGATTGCCATATACATGTACTGGCATGATGGCAGTTGTTTTTGGAGTGATGGCTGCTTCAATCTTTTCCGGATCAATGTTCCCGAATTCAGGTTCAATGTCCACAAATACCGGTTTGATGTTGTTCCACCACAGACTGTGCGTAGTAGCAACAAAGCTGTATGGAGTGGTAATTACCTCACCTGTGATTCTTAATGCCTGTAAAGCTGTGACCAAGGCCAAAGTTCCGTTGGCAAAGAGTGAGATATATGGCACACCCAGAAATGATGCCAACTCGTTCTCCAACTCTTTGTGCATTGGTCCGTTATTAGTAAGGATTTTATTGTCCCAAATTTCTCTTAAATAAGGAATAAATTCCTCTAAATCGGGCAATGAAGGTTGTGTTACATATATGGGCTTTTCCATATTTATTATTTTTTGATTGAATGAATCTTTTCCAATACCAGTTGCTTTGCGAAGATATAATCCCTGAATTTTGTGACTTCACTGATCACTAGAACAAATAGAGCTCCGAATATGATTTGAATGATTAATTTAATTGGATAAGAGAATGGCAACAACAGTCCAATAAAATAGACCGTGACTCCCATTGTCAATGCAAGGAAAAAAGAGGGTAAAATGTCTTTCACCTGTTGTTTAAACGAATAACCTATTTTCACACCACTCCAATAACTGTTCAAATAATAAGCGATAAGCGTATTGACCATCATGCCTAAAATCATTATTTTGATTCCGAAAAACACACCTATCACAATGGTTGGAATGGCAATGATTTTTTTTATCACTTCTAATTTCAAAAACAGGTCAGATCTACCTTGTACCTGCAGCATATTCAAATTCAAGGCATGCAGCGGATACATCATCCCCACAAAACATAGCATCTGCAGATAAATAATTGCCGGCTCCCATTTGGCACCAATTAAAGTGTGTATCATTGGTTCCGCTACTGCTGCCATTCCCAACATCAGGATGAAGGTAATAAACATCACTGACCGAATCAATTTTTGGTAGTTATTTCTTAATCTGGGAATATCATCCTGCAAAGTGGATAAAACCGGGTAAGAAACTCTTCCGATAATCGAATTTAAATTCTGAGAAGGTAGTCTTTGAAATTCATCTGCCTTTGTATAAAACCCCAATTCTTGTGCAGAGAAAAATTTACCAATAATCAGATAGTATACATTCCTGTAAATCGTATCTATCAATCCGCTCAAAAGCAACTTGCTACCGAAACCAAAAAGTTCTTTAAATGACTCCTTGCTGAAAACCAGTAAAGGTTTCCATCTATTCCACAACCAGAGAAAAAGGGAGTTGAGTCCTTGTTTGACAATCCTCTGTGCGACAAGCGCCCATACCCCAAAACCATAAAATGCCATCGCTATGGCAACAACACCTGAACCGATTGAGGCAATTACTGAAATTCTTGCCTGTAGTTTGAAGTCAATTCTCCTTGTGAGAATGGTTCTTTGAATAATAGTAAGTGAATCAATAATAAGAACGATACCCATCACCTGCAGTATAGGTTTCAGTTCCGGTTCATTAAAGAATGCACTAATAGTCGATGCGGAAAAATAAAGTAAAAAGAAAAATAAGATTCCTACTGCTAAGTTGAAATAGAAAACGGTTGAATAATCGGTGTTAGTGCAATCTTTTTTTCTAATTAAAGCATTGCTAAAACCACTATCAATAAACGACTGGGATACTGCAATAAATACAGTAAGCATACCGATCAAACCGAATTCTCTTGGTGATAATAGCCTTGCAAGGATAATGCCTACGACAAAGGTAATCCCCTGCCCGGCCATTGTATCCACAAAACTCCAGAGTAACCCGCTAACGGTTTTTTGTTTGAGAGACATCTAGTTACCTCTTACCGTACATCTGTTCGTAATACTGCAGGTAATCTCCGCTGGTCACGTTGTTAAGCCACTCTTCGTGATTCAGATACCACTCTACTGTTTTAGCAATCCCTTCCTCAAACTGTAGCGATGGTTCCCAGCCCAATTCCTTCTTGATCTTGGTGGCGTCGATGGCGTAACGGAGGTCATGACCTGCACGATCTGTCACGTAGGTAATTAAATGGTCCGATGTTCCTTCAGGATTACCCAACTGTTTGTCTACCGTTTTGATGATCACTTTGATCAAATCAATGTTCTTCCATTCATTGAAACCACCAATGTTATAGGTGTCTCCCAGATTACCTTTATGAAAAATCAAATCGATTGCCCGGGCATGATCTTCAACATAGAGCCAATCTCGAACATTTTCTCCCTTTCCGTAAACAGGCAGCGGTTTATTGTTACGGATGTTATGGATAAAAAGCGGAATAAGCTTCTCAGGAAACTGATAGGGTCCATAATTATTGGAGCAATTTGAGATCACGATGGGCAGTCCATACGTATCATGATAGGATCGTACAAAATGATCGCTTGCCGCCTTTGATGCGGAATAGGGACTATGGGGATCATATCGGGTCTCTTCCGTGAAGAGGGTGTCATCAAACGCTAATGCACCATACACCTCATCGGTAGAGACATGATAAAAGAGTTTCCCTTCATAATTGCCGGCCCATTTCTCTTTTGCAGCCTGCAGCAAGGATAACGTACCCATCACATTGGTTTGTGCAAAGGTAAATGGATCGGTAATGCTTCTGTCCACATGACTTTCAGCGGCAAGGTGAATCACCCCGTCAACATTATATTCATCAAACAACTCGAGCATCCTCTCCAGGATGCAAATATCTTCCTTAACAAAGGTATAGTTTGTTTGATTCTCAACATCACTAAGGTTGTTGAGGTTCCCGGCGTAGGTCAGTTTATCGAGGTTGATAATCCTATACTCCGGATATTTGTTCACTAATAGCCACACCACATGAGAGCCGATAAATCCGGCACCTCCGGTAATCAAAATATTTCTTTTGTAACTCATTTGATAAGATTAAGGAGGTATTGTCCGTATTGGTTTTTCTTCATTGGTTCTGCAAGACGGAGGATATCGTCACGATTGATCCAACCTCTCTTGTATGCAATTTCTTCGAGACAGGCGATCTTTAATCCTTGTCTTTTCTCAATCACCTCTACGAAGGTGGAGGCTTCAGACAACGATTCATGGGTACCGGTATCGAGCCATGCGAAGCCCCTGCCCAACTGCTGTACCTTGAGTGATTGTTCTTTCAGGTACTCCTGGTTGACGGTGGTGATCTCCAGCTCTCCGCGTGCAGATGGTTTGATGTTCTTTGCAATCCCGACCACACTGTTGGGATATAAATAAAGCCCTACCACGGCGTAATTTGATTTCGGATTGGCCGGCTTCTCTTCTATACTCAACACATTGCCTTCTTTGTCGAACTCTGCCACACCATAACGTTCAGGATCGTTCACATAATAACCAAAGACTGTGGCTTTGTTGAGCTGCTCTGCATTTTCAACCGCTTTCACCAACATGGGACGGAAACCCTGTCCGTAAAAGATATTGTCACCAAGTACCAGACACACACTGTCATCACCGATGAATTGTTCGCCAATTATAAAAGCCTGTGCCAGTCCATCGGGACTCGGTTGCTCGGCATATTGAAAATTGACGCCATAATCACTACCGTCACCCAGCAATCGTTCAAAACCGGGCAGGTCCTGTGGGGTTGAGATAATCAGGATATCCCTGATTCCAGCCAACATCAATGCTGAAATAGGATAATAGACCATCGGTTTGTCGTAGATGGGCAACAACTGCTTGCTTACTCCCTTTGTAATGGGATACAACCGGGTGCCGGAGCCTCCGGCAAGGACGATTCCTTTCATGCTCTTATATTAAAAAATTACTATGTTCAACGTCACAACTTCCCATCAATCACCTCTTCACTCAATATTCCCTTCACATCATACACAACGCTGTTGGCGTTGATAATATGGGCAATGTCAAGACCCTTGAACTCATCGTGCGCCACTGCAAGGATAACGGCATCATAATGTTGTTCGGGAAGCTCATTGTGCAATTCAACACCATATTCATGTTTTGCTATGGCTGGATTTGCCCAGGGATCATAAATGGTGACATTGGCATAGTACTCTTCCAGCGATTTGATGATATCAATCACCTTGGTGTTGCGCACGTCGGGACAGTTTTCCTTGAAGGTAAAGCCTAAAACCAGCACATTTGACCCAAGTACCTGAATCCCTTTCTTCAGCATCAGCTTCACCACCTGGTCGGCTACATACTCACCCATCCCATCGTTCATTCTACGGCCTGCAAGAATGATCTCAGGATTATAGCCATACCGCTGTGATGCTTGGGCCAGGTAATAGGGATCTACCCCAATACAGTGGCCGCCTACCAACCCCGGTTTAAAGGGAAGGAAGTTCCACTTGGTGCCTGCTGCTTCCAGCACATCCTGGGTATCAATTCCCATCTTGTTGAATATCTTGGCCAGTTCATTCACGAAGGCGATGTTGATATCTCGCTGTGAGTTCTCAATCACCTTGGCGGCTTCGGCTACCTTGATGGTGGGGGCCAGGTGGGTGCCGGCGGTGATGACTGAAGCATATACCTCATCCACAATCTTGCCAATTTCAGGGGTGCTGCCGGAAGTGACTTTCAATATCTTCTCCACGGTATGTTCCTTGTCACCGGGATTGATCCGCTCGGGACTGTAGCCCGCAAAGAAGTCTTTGTTATACTCCAGTCCACTCACCCGCTCCACCACGGGAATGCACTCATCTTCGGTAACGCCGGGATAGACGGTGGACTCGTAGACAACGATGTCTCCTTTGGAGATGACCTTGCCCACGGTCTCACTGGCACCGTATAGCGGACGCAGATCGGGATTGTTGTTCTTGTCCACCGGGGTGGGTACTGCTACTACGTAGAAGTTGCAATCACGAATTGCTTCAATATCGGTGGTGCAGCTGAATCCGTTTGCCAAAGCAGACTGCAACAATTCATCCTCCACCTCGAGGGTGCTGTCGTGTCCGCTCATCAGTTCATCTACACGCGACTGGCTCAGCTCGAACCCCACGGTCTTGTACTTTGTGCTGAAAAGTCTTGCCAGCGGCAAACCGACATATCCAAGACCGATTACGCAAATGCGTGGTTCAAGATTGTATCCTTTTTCTACCATTGAATATAATATTTTGCTATGTTTTAATTATCGATTTTATTAAGTTTAATTTCAGTGTAATTTTTCTTGTTACATCTATTCTTTCATCCACAACTACTCATTCACTATATGATTTGAAACTCACTTCGTTCAAACAACAAATCATATTTAACGCTCATTTCATAGAGTGGATCCTGAAAGAATAGCCGAGACTTCGAAAACCAATACGGAAATTATTGAAAACTAAATAAAATCTACAGATTGTTCCAATACCACTTCACAGCCTCTTTCAATCCCTGCCTCATGGAGAACTGCGGATCATACCCCAGCAGGTTGCGGGCCTTGTCGATGTTGGCCAGCGAGTGGGGAATGTCGCCCGCACGGTTGGGGCCGTGAAGGATCTCCACCTGGGCAATCTCCGGATCGAACTCCGAAAGATATTCTTTCAGATATCCCACAAGCTGATTCAGGGTTGTGCGCTCGCCGTAGGCGGTATTGTAGACGGTATTGAGGGCCGCCGGATTGGCGGTCTCCATGGCGA
>JAEWRJ010000169.1 GCA_023460055.1 Bacillota bacterium
GGACGGCAAATGAAATGGCGGCGTAAAACGGCGGCCTTTTCATCTCTCCCCATATGGGGAGAGATGGCATCTCGATCACACATACATGACTGGTGAAAATGATGGGCAATTAAACTTGCAATCTGCATCTTTTGATATAAAATGGCAAAAGTCTGGACATAGGGAGGAGATAAGCGTATGATACAGACTTGTTATAACATAGTATAAGGAGTATGATGGGAATGGTTTGGACGATGATCTACCTGGTCGGCCTGGGCGCGATATTCTCCCTGATATTCGCGTATTACAACTTCAATAAGGGCACCAAAATGGAGCACGGCACCCCTGTGATGCAGGACATCGCCAAGGCGATCCGCGAGGGGGCGAGCGCTTTTCTCAAGCGTGAATTTTCCATCGAGATCCCGGTTATTCTGGGGATCGCCGTGATGTTCGGCGTCATCTTCCATTACACGGCCGGCCAGGCCCTGCTGCTGGGCGCGATGATGAGCTCGTTCGCGGGTCTCTCGGGCATGCGGGCCGCCGTTATCTATAATGAGCGCGTGGCCAATGAAGCCCGCCTGGGCGTTGAGCGCAAGGATCCGAACGCGATCGGCAAGGCGCTGAATGTGGCCTTCCGCGGCGGCTCGGTCATGGGCCTGTCAGTCGGCGGATTCGCGCTGCTGGGCCTCTTGATCGTTTACATCATTGTCGGCATGCTGATGCAGTTTGCCAACCTTGAAAATCTGGTGGAGATGACCAGCCTTGTTGGGCTGAAGTTCGTGCTCTTCCCGCAGGTGCTGTCCAGCTACGCGCTGGGCTGTTCCTCCATCGCGGTGTTCAACCGCCTTGGCGGCGGCATCTATACCAAGGGCGCGGACATGGGCGCTGACCTGGTCGGCAAGACCGAGCTGGGCATGCCGGAAGACGATCCCCGCAACCCGGCTGTTATCGCTGACTGCGTGGGCGATAACGTGGGCGACGTGGCCGGCAACGGCTCGGACTTGCTGGAGAGCACCATCGGTTCTATCGTGGCCTCCGCCATTCTGCCGACCACCATCTACACCGCGGCCATCAACTCATCCACCCCTGTCAGCGGCGATCTGATCGTGCGCATGATGCAGTATCCCATGGCCTTCCTGGGCCTGGGCCTGCTGGCCTGCATAGCGGGCGTCGCCTATGTATTGATGCGCAAGCCCAGCGATAAGCTGAGCCGGGAGCTGAATATCTCCCTGTGGAGTTCCGCCGCCATCATTGCTGTGGGTACCCTGGTGCTGAGCTACTTCTTCTTCAGCGGCCAGGATTTCGCAGGCGTGGCGTTCCGCCTGGGCGGGATCTCTCCCTGGCTGAGCGCCCTGACGGGCATCGGCGCCGGCATTCTGCTGGGCCAGCTGGCTGAGCGCTACACCAGCGAACAATTTAAAGAGACCAAGCATATCGCTGACCTGGCCAAGGAAGGCCCGGCGCTGGTCATCATCGGCGGCACCAGCAGCGGCTGGCGCAGCGTGCTGCCCGCCGCGGCCACCCTGGGCGGCGCGATCATCATCTCCAGCCTCTTTGCCGGCCTCTACGGCTCCGCCATCGCGGCGGTGGGCATGCTGTCCTTCGTCGTGGCGACCGTGACGGTCGATACCTATGGCCCCATTTCCGACAACGCGGGCGGCATCGCCGAGATGGCTAAGCTGCCCGAAGCGGTGCGCGATATCACCGACAGCCTGGATTCCCAGGGCAACACCACCGCCGCCATCGGCAAGGGCTTTGCCATCGGTTCCGGCGTGCTAGCCGCCCTTGCCATGATGATGAGCTTTGCCCAGGGCGGGGAGACCAACGGGACGATCAACATCCTCAACTTCCTGGCCATGGGCGGCGCGTTCATGGGCGTGGGCGTGATGCACTGGCTGTCCGGCCAGATGCTCAACGCGGTGTGCAACAATGCCCAGCAGATGGTGGATGAGGTGCGCCGCCAGATGAAGGCGGACCCGCGCATCCTGACCGGTGAAGTGAAGCCCGACAGCAACCGCTGCATCGACATCTGCACCAAGAGCGCGATCGGCGAGATGGTGAAGCCGGTGCTGGTTGCCATGCTTTCCCCGGTGGTGGGCGGCTTCGTCTTCGGGCCCCTGTTTGTAGGGGGCTTCCTGCTGGGCACGATCCTGGACAGCATGGCGATGGCCACCTCCACCGCCAACAGCGGCGGCGCCTGGGATAACGCCAAGAAGTACATCAAATCAATGAAGCCCCAGCTCATCAAGGAGTACGGCGTGGAACGCTACAACGAGATCCACAACGCCGGCGTGATCGGCGATACCGTCGGCGACGGCTACAAGGATGTCGTCGGCCCCAACCAGGACATCATGATCAAGCTGATGGCCACTGTGTCTGTCGTGATGCTGCCGGTGATCAATCACTTCAATCTGTTCTCGCTGATCATGAAGTAATCAATATCCAATGGGCTGGGCATATCCGGCCAAACCACGGCGAAGGGGAACCGGGAGACCGCTCCCGGTTCCCCTTCGCGCACTCGCGGCAGTCATCCTGCCGCTATTATTTGTGACAGGGAGATAAAACGTGCCGACAAACACGCTGACCGCCATCATCCTCTTTGCCGCCACTTATCTGGGTCTGCTGATCTTTTCAAAAATCCGTGCCTTCATCGCGCTGGGTTCCGCCGCGCTCTTTGTCGCGCTGGGTATCATGCCCCTGGGCGAGGTCTTTTCTGCTGTTGACTGGAACGTGATCATGATGATCGCAGGCACCATGGGCACGGTCGCGCTGTTCATCGAGTCGCGCATGCCGGCCCGCCTGGCTGACCTGATCATCAACCGGGTGCCCAACGTCAAGTGGGCCATCATCAGCCTGTCCGTATTCGCCGCGGTCATCTCCGCCTTTGTGGATAACGTGGCGACTGTGCTCATGGTGGCCCCGGTGGCCATCGGCATCGCCAAAAAGCTGAAGATGTCCCCTGTCTCCAGCATCATCGCCATCGCCATTGCCTCCAACCTGGAGGGCGCCGCGACGCTGGTGGGCGACACCACCTCCATATTGCTTGGCGGCTACGCGAATATGAATTTCATGGACTTTTTCTTTATGGACGGCAAGATGGGCATGTTCTGGATCGTGCAGATCGCGGCCGCCGCCGCCACCATTGTGCTTTGGGCCGCGCTGAGAAAGGAAAACCGGCCTATCCAGTCCGGCACGGCGGAAAAGGTGAACGACATGTTCCCCACCTGGCTGCTGCTGGGCACCATCGGCCTGCTGGTCGCGGCCTCCTTCATGAGCTTTCCGGAGGGCTTCCCCATCAACGGCCTCATCTGCGCGGGCGTCTATGTGATCGGCCTGCTGCGCAGCGTTCTCATCAAGAAGGATACGGGCATCGTCATCCGCTCGCTCAAGGAGATCGACATCTTCACCCTGCTGCTGCTGGCCAGCCTGTTTGTGGTCATCGCCGGCATCGGCAAGGCCGGCGTGATCGACTTGGTCGCCGGCTTCTTTAATACTGCCAGCAATGGCAACCTCTTCGTGATGTACACGATGATCGTGTGGTTCTCTGTTCTCCTCTCCGCCTTCATCGATAACATCCCCTATGTGGCGACGATGCTGCCGGTTGTCACCGCGCTCAACGCCGGCATGGGCATCGAAGGCAGCTACCTGCTGTACTTCGGCCTGCTGGCCGGGGCGCCCCTGGGAGGCAACCTCACCCCAATCGGCGCTTCCGCCAACATCACGGGCCTGGGCATCCTGCGCAAGGAAGGCTATAACGTGAAAGCCGGCACCTTCATGAAGCTCAGCGTGCCCTTCACGCTGGCCGCCGTGATCACGGGCTATGTGCTGATTTGGTTCATCTGGAAGCCCTGATTGGAATACTGATTTAAAACTTTAACGCATCTTCGCGTTGGTCCTTTTGCCTCGGCGCTGTGTCGCCGGAAGCTTGACGCAGCGCTGCTATGCCTGCGCTCCCGCTCCTTGCGGGGAGTAAAATTACTCAACGCCTTGGATGCGTTAAAGTTCCTCATCAGTATAAGAGTGATATATGATACCCGCCGGACTTGCTGATCCGGCGGGCATTGATTAATTAGGTGTTAAAGCTACTCGGTGCTGACGCAGGGAAAACGAACCACGGAACACACGGAACACACTGAAGAGAAAGAAAAAGGATGGGATAGGTTACGTCTCACACAGAGGAAATAGAGATTTGGAGGAGGACGGAGGGAGAGTTAAATGTTATCAAATAACGTTAAGGATGCCTTTTTGTATAATTTTACTCATTTTTTCTTGAGAGAAATGTGCTGCGTCAAGAATGCAGCAGTAAGTTGTTGCCATGATCTGCAAGGCTGTAAAAATTTTGTGCTTTGACATCTCATTTATTCTTCCATGAGTCACATCATTTCTGTGCCTGATTAGCGCTAAAACTCCTTCTTTGCTCAATCTATACTCATTTGGTATAGACAGGTTGATTAATACATCCATATACCTTGCATAGGCGCTTGTAATCTGATCGGCTGTATTGGTAGTATTCCATTTGCCCATAAAGTTTAGAAAACTATCATACATAGATTCATCCATCATTCTTTTTGGGCTGCGTTTTTGATCTTTAACAACTTTTTTGATATATTTCTTGAAATTTTCTGTTCCCTTATCAATGACAACTTTAATTTCCACTAATTCCATAGCGCTTTCAAACGAAGAAATAATCTCTTTTATTTTTGTATCCGTCATTATAAAAAGTGTGGAATTATCAGAAACTAAAAAGTCCATCCAGACACAGGAGAATCTATTTCCTTTTGAAGAAATGGTTTCCATAATGCCTGCAATTTCTCTATTACTTAGTTCTGGGAACCGAATGCAGTCATGTGATGATCGATTTGTTGGAGAATCTGTATTTGCTTCAAAGAAACACTCAATCGCGGGGTAGGGATAGCCGTCATAGTCATCTACATCGATCAATAAAGATATTTTGTCAAACCCAACATTTATCCTGCCCGTCATAATTCTGCAAAGTGCGACAATACTTTTATATGCGGTTTGGATTATTGATATTGGAGCATTTTCATCAAAAATCAAATCCAATTTCACTGTGTCGTTAGAGATTCTACTACCGCTTTCTATAGAGTGGTGTTCAATAATATCGGACTTTATCCGAATTGTTGAACTCCTGTCGCATACCTTGACTTTATACTCATTGAGGTCATTTACAACATTTACTTTCAGACCATCATCAGTTCTTTCAACCGATGTTGCTCTAGGGAGAAACACTTTATGTAATGAACCATCAACAAACCTTAATCCTCGGAAATCCTCAAAACTATATTCTGACAAACCTGAATCGCACAAATAATAGTGTGACGTATGCAAATACAGTTTTGATCTAATTTTTATGTCTCTTCCTGCATGTATGTAGATTGATCTATTCTGATGTGTAGTACCATGCAAATATCCGTTTTTATCGGTAATTAGTGTGGTGCTTTCCGTAGAAAACCATTTCGTTGGTCTATTTGCCAAGAATAGAAAATGAAATCCATCGCAAATGAATATAACTGGCCCATCAGAGCCATTGACCATGCCTGACAATTTTTCACTTAACTTCATGCTATCCTCGATATTTCAAACCGCTTTTATGTTTGCTTCGATATAGTTTTGTATTCAGCATATTCTTGATACTTTTGTTTGATATAGCTTCATCAGCTGCGCCACACAGGCGCTTTCATCTCCGATAGGCCAGACGCGGCCGTAGGCTTCCCACACGGCGCGGTCGTTTTCCTGATGGGCGCGGCGGAGGTCATGGGGCATAACAGTGTCATCGTAGAGGTCCGCATAGCTGTCATTGGGATACTTGGCACGCGCGTCCAGAATGCCCTGGGCAGTGCGCTCTATTTTTGCCTTTTGCTCGGGCGTACAGTCCGGCCAGATGAAGTTGTTGTAGACGATATCTTTTGAGTAACGGTATCGCATTTCCAACCTGCCGGCAACCGTACGCATCCAGGCCATGTGAGCGTTAGAAGTAATGATTCCGAAGGATAATAGTGAGGGAACGGGTAAAATGAATACTAAGTCTGAGGCAAGATCAATCGATTCCATGAAGCCTATTGGAATATATCTTCTGTTCTCAGAAGATACTTTAGGAATAAGCAAGTAGTGGTCGTCCTTGGGAATGTTTGTTGTTTGGAACATAGTAGGATACTCTGAAAGTTTTACTGTAGATGACCTTGAACTGTTTGCCCGGAACGTCCTAACCGCATTAACTCGTTCCATAACTAAAGGCAAATTTCTCAACTCTCTTGGTGACAATGCTGCAAGAAATAGACAATAACGCGGCGTTTTGTTAATGAATTCTGCTGAACCATACCATTTGTGAAAGAATTTTTCTGATTCAGGTTCTTTCAGAACAAAATCATCCATTTCTTCTTTAGTAAATAAGTAATTGCCATCATCTATTGGCATGTTTCCAATGCCTATTTCCGGCACTTCACAAATCGGTTTGCTCCGGCTCTCCACCAGCACATCCGGCGCGTCCACTAAATATGGATTGACATTATCGGTGTCAAACACCTGCACATCATCGAAGATCCTTTTCTGCTTGGCTAATCCATTCATGGAGAAGCCGATGATCACACAGTGCACGGCGGCCTTGCTCTTCGCCTCGTTGCTCCATTTGAAGGTGCGCCAGGCAAAATCGATCTTGATGCCGCTTTCCAGCAAGGGCTTCCACAGGATGGCCACCTGATCCCCCTGGCTGATGCTGTTGGTGGATACCAGGGAAGCCCGGATCTTCGGGTAACGCGCCATCAAATCCGCCGCCTTTTTGAACCAGCAGGCCACAAAATCCAGGTTGCCGGCATTTTTGGCAGCGCCGAATACAGATTGCAGGTCTTCCTTCTGCTCGGGTGACATAACGCGCGCGCCCAGGAACGGTGGATTGCCGATGATATAGTCCAGCTTCTCCGCTGGGCAGACCTCATCCCAATCCAGCCGCAGGGCGTTGCCCCGGACGATGTTGGCATTCTCCCGGATGGGGAAATCGATGATGTTCACGCCGAAGTGGTCGCTCAGGTCTCTGTCCATCAGGTGCTTCATCAGCAGGATGGACAGCTGCGCCACCTGGCAGGGGAAATCCTCGATCTCGATGCCGTAAAACTGCCCCGGCTTCACCTTGACCAGGGTATCCACCAAGGCCATCTGGTGGCTTTCGTGCAGCAGCTTCAGCACCTCAAACTCCAGCTTGCGCAGCTCCTGATAGGTGACGATGAGAAAGTTGCCGCTGCCGCAGGCAGGGTCCAGAAAATGCAGGGAGGCCAGTTTATCCTGAAAGGCCCTCAGTTCCCTGGTGGTGGATTTGCATCGTTCAAACTCATCGTACAGCGCGTCTAAAAACAGCGGGCGGATCACCTTGAGGATATTTTCCTGCGAAGTGTAGTGCGCGCCCAGGGCGCGGCGGGATTCCTGATCCATGACGCCCTGAAACATCGCCCCGAAGATAGAGGGGGAGATCAGCGTCCAGTCAAACTCCCGGCTGACCTCCACCAGCGCTTCGCGCATTTTGCCGTCAAAGGAGGCCGGGGGCAGGGGATCCCGGAAGATGCTGCCGTTGATGTAGCGAAAGCGCTTCAGTTCATCAGGCATTGTCTTCATGCGGCTTGATTCCGGGGTGTTCAACACCCAAAACAGCTCGCTCAGGCGCCCGGACAGGTCGCTGCCATCCGCGCGGGAGGCCAGGATGTAATGCTGAAAGCTGTCTTTTTCAAAGATGCCCGTATCATCGGCGAACAAGCAAAACAGCAAGCGCACCAGGAAAACCTCCAGCGCGTGGCCTGAATAGCCGTTTTCCTTCAGCGCGTCATGGATGCGCGCCATCTTGTAGGAGGCGGCGGTGTTGACCTCGATTTCCGTCGCTTCCTCCGCCTGCGCCCCGTAGCCCGCCAGCTGGCTGAAGATGCGGGTATGCCCTTTGAGCTGCCGCACCCGGAAGGGCTTGTAGGGGTGATCCTTTTTGAGGTTGTATACCTGCACCTGGTCAAAATCGCACACCATCACCAGGGCGGGCACTTCCTCCGGCTTGAGGGCGCGCACATAGCTCATGGCCTGGGCATAGGCCGTGGCCAGCGACTTGCCGCGGGATTTCATCTCGATGAGTATCCTGCCCGGCAAGAGATAATCCACATAGGCGATGGAACCATCCAGCAGGCGTAGCTGATACTCATGCAGGCCTTCCAGCGGTTCCACGCCAAATACCTGCATAAAATCCTTCTCAAAGGTCTGCCCAAACTGCCGCTCATCCCCCGGGCAATCCCGCCATCTGGCGGCAAACGCCGCGGCACGCGTATCAATCTCCAACCAGCTGAGCATGTTATATCCTCCACGTGCTTTAACGATCAAGGAACATGTGTATTCAAGGCTCCTGCGCACCCCTGGCTTTGCACGAGAACTTTACAATGAAATAAAACCTTTTCGCATTATAGCAGGTAATACTATAGCAGGCAAATCAAAAAGCGCTCTTTATGAACGCTCTGAAAGTTATTATTTGAGATGCATCCGCGAAGCAGACACATGAAAAGCAAGGAAACCCCAAGTCGGACACTCAGCCAACCTCTTCCGCCTTATGTTCTCTGCTGCGGCATATGCAGTCTCCTCCGGATTTCTTGGCTTGGTACATCAGCTCGTCTGCCTCATGGATCAGGGCATCAAGGTCAACCTCGGGTCTCAGTCCTGTTACACCAAAGCTGCATGTCACGAAGATCGAGTCGAATAATGGTTTATCGCGGAGGTGCTGTTGAATACGATGCAGCACCTCCTCAGCCCTGTCCGGCCC
>JAEWRJ010000170.1 GCA_023460055.1 Bacillota bacterium
GTCTGATTCTGGACATCTCCCCCAAGGTTCTGGAGAAGGTTCTGTACTTCGCCGCCTATATCGTCACCGATCCCGGCGACGCGCCTCTGGCGCTGAACCAGGTGCTCACCGAGAAGGAGTACCGGGACATGCGGGAGAAGTACGAGGACGACTTCAAGGCCGGTATGGGCGCCGAGGCCGTCAAGGAGCTTTTGGAGCAGATCGACCTGGATAAGCTGTCCGAGCAGCTGCGCGAGGAGCTGAAAACCGCCTCCTCCCAGAAAAAACTCCGCCTGGTCAAGCGTTTGGAGGTGGTGGAGGCCTTCCGGGAATCCGGCAACAAGCCCAGCTGGATGGTCATGGACGTGCTGCCCGTGCTCCCCCCCGATATCCGTCCCATGATTCAGCTGGACGGCGGCCGGTTCGCCACCTCTGACCTGAACGACCTGTACCGCCGGGTCATCAACCGGAACAACCGCCTGAAGCGGCTGGTTCAGCTCCACGCCCCCGACATCATCATCCGCAACGAGAAGCGGATGCTCCAGGAGGCTGTGGATGCCCTCATTGACAACGGCCGCCGGGGCCGCGCCGTCACCGGCGCCAACAACCGGGCTCTCAAGTCCCTGAGTGATATGCTCAAGGGCAAGCAGGGCCGCTTCCGCCAGAATCTGCTGGGCAAGCGTGTGGACTACTCCGGACGTTCCGTAATCGTTGTCGGCCCTGAGCTGAAGCTGTACCAGTGCGGCGTGCCCAAGGAAATGGCCATCGAGCTGTTTAGACCCTTCGTCATGAAGAAGCTGGTTTCCGACGGCCTGGCCAACAACATCAAGTCCGCCAAGAAGATGATCGACAAGGGCAAGACCGAGGTCTGGGATGCCCTGGATGACATCATCAAGGATCGGCCCGTGATGCTGAACCGTGCCCCCACCCTGCACCGTCTGGGCATTCAGGCCTTTGAGCCCATCCTGGTGGAGGGCCGGGCCCTGAAGCTGCACCCCCTGTGCTGCACCGCCTTCAACGCGGACTTCGACGGCGACCAGATGGCCATTCACGTGCCTCTGTCCCCCGAGGCCCAGGCCGAGGCCAGAATGCTGATGCTGTCGGCCAACAACCTGCTGCGGCCCCAGGACGGCAAGCCCGTCACCGTGCCCACCCAGGATATGATCCTCGGCGCTTACTACCTGACCTACACCCGTCTGGGCAAGGCCGAGAAGGGCGCGGAGAACGTCTTCGTCACCGATGCGGGCGACACCAACCTGCCCGTGGGCGAGATTGTGGATGCCGATGAGTTCCTGGCTGCCAATAAGGCCGCCAGCGCCGTGGGCAAGGCCATTGCCAAGTTCCGGCCCATCCACAGCTACTCCTCCCCCGAGGAGGCCATCGCCGCCTATGCCGACGGCGCTGTGGGACTTCACGCCCCCATCCGGGTCCGCTACGGCAAGGAAGTGGACGGCCGCATGGAGTACCGGATCATCGATGCCACCGTGGGCCGGCTCATCTACAACGAGCCCATCCCCCAGGATCTGGGCTTTGTGGACCGCACCCAGCCCGGCCATGAGTTTGACCTGGAGGTCAGTTTCCTGGTGGGCAAGAAGCAGCTGGGCAAGATCATCGACAAGTGCATCCGCAAGCACGGCTTCACCATCGCCACCGAAATGCTGGACCGGATCAAGTCCCTGGGCTACAAATACTCCACCAAGGGCGCTATCTCCGTGTCCATCGCAGACATGGTGGTGCCTGCCATCAAGTATGAGCTGGTGAAGCAGGCCGAGGGCAAGGTGGTGGAGATTGAGAACTACTACCGCCAGGGCTTCATCACCAACGACGAGCGCTACCGTCTGGTGGTCCAGCAGTGGGAGAAGACCACGGCCGATGTGACGGGCGCTCTGCAGGGCAATCTGGACGAGTTCAACCCCATCTATATGATGGCCGACTCCGGCGCCCGTGGCTCCATGGCCCAGATCCGTCAGCTGGCCGGCATGCGCGGTCTGATGGCCGATACCGCGGGCCGTACCATCGAGATTCCTGTTAAGGCCAACTTCCGTGAGGGCCTGTCCGTTCTGGAGTACTTTATCTCCTCCAGAGGCGCCCGGAAGGGCATGACCGATACGGCCCTTCGTACCGCCGACTCCGGTTATCTGACCCGCCGAATGGTGGATGTTTCCCAGGATGTGATCATCCGTGAGCACAACTGCGGCACCACCCACGGCATCTGGGTTGGCGCGGTGTACGACAAGAACGGCGACATCGTGGATTCCTTCGGCAATCGCATCCGGGGCCGCTACCCGGTGAGCGATGTGCTGGACCCCCGCACCGGCGAGGTGCTCCACTCCAAGGATGTGATGATGATGCCGGAGGATGCCGCCAAGTTCGAGGCCCGGGGCATCAACAAGATCTATATCCGCACCATCCTGGGCTGCCGCGCCCGCAGCGGTGTCTGCGCCAAGTGCTACGGCATGAACCTGGCCACCTCCAAGGAGGTGGATCTGGGCGAGGCCGTCGGCATCATCGCCGCCCAGTCCATCGGCGAGCCCGGTACCCAGCTGACCATGCGTACCTTCCACTCCGGCGGCGTTGCCGGTGACGATATCACCCAGGGTCTTCCCCGAGTCGAAGAGCTGTTTGAGGCTCGCCGTCCCAAGAAGATGGCCCAGATCTCCGAGATCACCGGTACTGTCAGCATCGACGATACCCACCGTACCGCTCTGCGTAACATCACCGTTACCGCCGAGGACGGCGAGGTCAAGGTCTATCAGGTGCCCTACTCCGTGGGCCTGAAGGTTACCCATGGTAAGGTGGTCCAGAAGGGCGAGCCCATCACCGACGGCGCCCTGTATCCCCAGGATGTTCTGCGTATTTCCGGTGTGGAAGCCGTTCAGGATTACCTGGTGCAGTCCGTCCAGGCGGTGTACCGTCAGCAGGGCGTTGAGATCAACGATAAGCACATCGAGGTCATCATCCGTCAGATGATGCGTAAGGTGCGGGTGGAGGAACTGTTTGAAGCGCGCAAGCCGAAAGGGCAGGCCATCATTGCCGAAGTGGCCGGCGAAGTCAACATCCTGGACAACAACGGCAAGAAAGACATTGAAATCATCGGCGAAGACGGGGAACGGACGACCTATTCCATTC
>JAEWRJ010000171.1 GCA_023460055.1 Bacillota bacterium
AGCTGCCAAACGGCACCTGGACGCTGGCCACCATGCACAACTATCCCCACCTGTCGGGCAGCATCTCAAACAACGGCTTTGGCGGCCACCTGTGCATCCACTTCCTGCGTGATCTGGAGGAGACCCAGAAAGCTGATCCCAACTACGGCATGCAAAACCAGCGCGCCATCAGGAATGCTTGGAAGAGCATGACGGGGGAAGATGTAAAGTAATACTGGCTCAAACCGTTAACGCATCGTTGCGGCGGTGATTTTGATCTGGTGCTGTGTCGCCGCAAGTTCGACGTAGCGCTGCTACGCCTTCACTTGCGCTCCTTGCCCCAAATCAAAATCCCTCACCGCTTTGGATGCATTAACGCTTTTCTCCAGTATTAAAAAATCAGTGATATACAAAGCAATACAGATGGCTCCCTGCTAGATCTCGGCAGGGAGCCATCTTCAAATCTTTATGAAAACCAGATGTAATTACAGCGCCAGAGATCCCATGGGATCCCATGGCTCCAGCACCTTCATCTCGCCCTCATATTGGGCCAGCTGTTCCGCGCTCAGGTATTTCTTGTGCACGACCACCTGGTAGGTGTACTCACTGAACCAGTCGTCGCTCATCAGGTAGTAGCCGTCCTTGCCCCTGTCCTTGCCCCAGCTGTTCTCGACGCGCCAGCGAACCGGCTTGCCCTCCGCGTCCAGGTGGACGCCCTGAAGCACCATCGCGTGGGTCATCAGGCTCTCGCCATAATCCAGGCGCTCCTCCTTGGTCATGGGGAAGCCGGTGCCGAAGAGCTTATCCACGGCGATGCTCCGGGTATCCATGATGCCCAGCTCGCGCACATGGCGCTGGCCCACATCGCAGCCGAACCACACGGGCTCGCCGTCCTGCATTTGGCGGACGGCGGCCTTTTTCAATTCATCCACCGGCAGGTTGAGGTAGCGCACGGGCCGCGCTTCGTGGACCGAGCCCAGGAAACGCACGGTATAGGCCTGGCCGTAGGGCTTATCCCCTGTGGGGGCGTTGATCAGGCTGACATAGTCGCGCAGGTCCCAGCCCACATACTTTTCGTAGAACTCACGGGGGCTCAGTCCCTCCTCGCGGATCAGGCTGTCATCCTTGTCCCGCACGATGAAATCCACCTTCTCGGGCGGGAAGCCCAGGCAGATGGTCAGCATCCTGTAGATGGTGGACAGCATGTCCTCCTTCTGCGCGCGCAGGCTTTCGAGTGATTCTCCCCGGCGATAATCGCCCCGCAGCTTGCAGGCGTATTCCCGCAGCTTCAGGGTGAGGTACTTATCCATCTCGGCGGTGGCGGAGGAGCATACTGTCTCCGGCATGGCGGACTTGGGCACGACACCGTATTTCTCGACCAGGCCGGCGAACATGTCAAACTGGCCGCCGTCGTTCAGCGGGGCCGTCAGCAGGAAGGCGACGATGCGGCTGCCGGTCTCCTCATCCAGGGTGGCCAAGATGTTCTCCAGGAAATAGTTGGATTTTTCCAGCTTATCCCAGAAGAGGGGATAGGCCTGGGAAAATTCATAATTCTCCAGATTATACTTTTTGATCAGCCCAAAGCGCATCGCGTTGAGGGCCGCGAACATCCAGCAGCGGCCGGACTGGTTCTGGGATGTGATCTCGCCGGTTTTCAGCAGCACGGAATACTCGTGCACATTCTGTTTCAGGGCTTCAATGTCAGTGGATGCCTTGCCGATGCCGTTTGCGGTCACGGCGTTCATGGCCAGCCCCACGGCATAGTTGCTTTTTGCCTGCTCGCGGTAGCGGCTGAGTGCATCCTGGTTGATGGATATCATGCGATTGCCTCCTTGTAGTAGAGTATGTGTGATTATACCACCGAAGGCTGCAAAAAAACTAACATTTTACACGCATCCCTGCTGCATCATCGCCTCTGCTACCTTTTCAAAGCCGGCGATGTTCGCGCCCATTGCGTAGTTACCGGGTTCGCCGTAGGCCTCCGCGGACCCGGAGATGGCGGTGAAGATGCCCTGCATGATCTTTTTCAGCCGGGCGTCCACCTCTTCAAAGGTCCACTGCAGGCGCATGGAGTTCTGGCTCATTTCCAGGCCGCTGACGGCCACGCCGCCGGCATTGGCGGCCTTGCCGGGGGCGTAGAGCACGCCGCTTGATATCATCAGGGAGATTGCCGCGGGGGTCAGCGGCATGTTGGCGCCCTCCGCAATGGCTTTGACGCCGTTTTTGATCAGCGCTTTGGCGCCGGCTTCATCCATTTCATTCTGGGTGGCGCAGGGGAGGGCGATGTCGCAGGGCAGCTGCCATATGCCTTTGGCGCCGGGCGTATAGCGGCTGCCGGGGCGGCGTTTCGCGTATTCCTCGATGCGGCCGCGCTCCCTCTCCTTGATCTGCTTGACCAGGTCGAGGTCGATGCCCTGGGGATCCTCGATGAAGCCCGCGCTGTCGCTCATGGCGGTGACGGCCATGCCCATTTGCATGGCCTTTTCCGCTGCGTAGACTGCTACATTGCCGCTGCCGGAGACAAGGGCCTTCAAGCCCTCCGGTCGGAGGGAATGGCTCTCCAGGATCGCTTCCAGCAGGTACATCAGGCCGTAGCCCGTCGCCTGCTTGCGGCCAAGCGATCCGCCCCAGGCGATGGACTTGCCGGTCAGTACGCCCTCATAGCGCCCGGTCAGGCGCTTGTATTGCCCAAAAAGGTAACCGATCTCCCTGGCGCCCGTGCCGATATCGCCCGCGGGCACGTCGGTATCCGGGCCGATGTGGCGGTACAGCTCCGTCATCATGCTCTGGCAAAAGCGCATGATCTCGCCGTCGCTTTTGCCTTTGGGGTCAAAATCGCTGCCTCCCTTTCCGCCGCCGATGGGCAGGCCGGTCAGGCTGTTTTTCAATACCTGTTCCATCCCCAGGAACTTGACAATGCTGAGATTCACGCTGGGGTGCAGGCGAAGGCCGCCCTTATAAGGGCCCAGCGCGCTTGAAAACTGCACGCGGCAGCCCCGGTTGACACGGATGCGGCCCCGGTCGTCCTGCCAGGGAATACGGAAGATCACGGCGCGCTCGGGGTCACAAAAGCGCTCGAGCAGGCCCGCCTGTTCATATTCGGGATGTTTCTCCATCACGGGGCTGAGGAAATGCAGGATTTCTTCCGCGGCTTGCAGAAACTCGGGTTCATGGGCACAGCGCGCCCGAAGGTTGCCCAGCACCCGCTGTGTGTAATGATTCAATGAAATCAGCGTCCTTTCCGGCCAAAGCAGTATTTTCACACGAGATACTACAGCATAGATCTGAAATATACAAGAAGAATTTATGCATTTCCTTTGATTTTTAGGCAAACGGCAAGGTTTGTGATATAATATGCTTCAAACAATTGCCGCAAAGCCGCGTGAGGAGATGGACCGCTATGCCGACACCGATGGAAACCTATGAAAAATGGCTGAATTACCCGCATCTGGCTCCTGAGCTCAAAGAGGAACTGGAAGCGGTCCGGGGCCAGGACGATGAAATAGGGGACCGCTTCTGGCGTGACCTGGGCTTTGGCACCGGCGGCCTGCGCGGCAAGATAGGCGCGGGCACCAACCGCATGAATATTTATACCGTAGCCAAGGCGGCGCGCGGCATCGCCAGGTACCTGACACGGGCAAGCGAGCTGGCCAGCTGCGCCATCGGGTACGACAGCCGCCGCTTTTCACGCGAGTATGCCGGGCTGATGGCAGCCGTGATGGCGGAGCTTGGCGTGCGGGTGCATCTGTTTGAAGAGCTGGTGCCAACGCCTATCCTCAGTTTCGCGGTGCGCTATCTGCGCTGCGACGGCGGCATCATGATCACGGCCAGCCACAATCCACGCGAATACAATGGCATCAAGGTGTATGACCGCACAGGCTGCCAGCTGAATGACGACGCGGCCATGGACGTGGCAGCCAGCATTGGCCGCCACCAGGATCTGGTGGCCCGCCTGCCCGATTATAAGGAATACGCGGACAAGGGTATGGTGCGCCCTATCGGGCGTGACGTGCGGGATGCCTTCCATGAGGCGGTGCTGGCAAGAAGCATTGAGCTGCCGCCGGAAGAGCTGCATGTGGTCTATTCGCCGCTCAACGGCACGGGCAACCGGCCTGTGCGCAGGATGCTCTCAAGCTTGCCGAAGCTGCGCGTCAGCGTGGTGGCCCCCCAGGAGAACCCGGACGGAGAGTTCCCCACGACGCCCCGCCCCAATCCGGAGCTGCCCGAGGCGATGGAGCTCAGTGTTCAGCTCACAGAAGAACTGGGGGCCGATATCTGCATTGCCACCGACCCGGATTGCGACCGCGTGGGTGTCGGCGTCCGCACGCCGGATGGCGTCAAGCTGTTGAACGGCAACCAGGTGGGCGCGCTGCTGTTTCACTTTATCTGCGAAGGCCTGCGGGCGGACGAGAAGCTGCCCGAGCAGCCCGTGGCCGCGACCACGCTGGTTTCAACGCCTATGGCGGATGAGATTGCGCGCCACTACGGCGTGAAGCTCTGTAAGGTGCTCACCGGGTTCAAGTACATCGGCGATATCATCAACCGCCTGGAGCGCGATGGCGGCGCTGATCGCTTCATCTTTGCTTTTGAGGAGAGCATCGGCTACCTGATCGGCCCCTATATCCGCGAGAAGGATGGCGTGGGGGCTTCGATGATGATCTGCGAGATGGCCTCCTGGTACAAGCGCCAGGGCATGACCCTGATGGATGCCTATGAGCAGCTGGAAGGCCGCTACGGTGTTTTCATCAGCGCGCTGGAGACCCTGCGCTATGAGGGCCGGCAGGGCGAGGAACTGATGCGCGCGAAGATGGATGCCCTGAGAGAAGCAAAGGACATCGCGGGCCTGAAGATACTTGAAAAGACGGATTATTTGCGTGACGATACCGGCCTGCCACGCAGCAACGTGCTGCGCTTCCTTTTGGAGGGCGGACGGCAGGTTGTGTTCCGCCCCTCGGGCACCGAGCCGCTGCTGAAGATCTACCTCACCCTGCGCTGCGATAACCGCGACGAAGGGGAGCGGGAAATGGAGAAGTTCCTAGAGCTGGCCGTGGCGCTATGTGCCGAAGAAGCATAATTATGGCTAGATGCTAAATACAGAATTTGACCTGGAAAGCCCGCGCCGCAGCGCGACATTCAGCATTCCGCATTCAGCATTCCGCATTTTCATTTCAGCCTAAGGCTGAAATGAATGTATATTCCTTGTATTTTGCATTGATTCGCAATTTGTGGTTTATTAATGACCATATAGCGCATTGTATACAAGAATTATGCATCATAAAATACATTCAACAGGCGAAGACCGGGGACAGGTAGAGACGGACCGCCCTTCAAGAGAGCCTCCGGGTGCTGCGAGGAGGCAGGGCACAGGTTTCGAGTACACCCCGTAAGCCGCAGGCTGAAATGTGAGTAGGCCCCGCCGGATGCCCCCGTTACAGGGCGGGCGATTTCGCCCTTGAGGCTGTCCCTTGGGATGGTAAATTGAGGTGGTACCGCGGGTCTTCCCGCCCTCTGCGTTGCAGCGGGCGGTTTATTTTTAGCAAAACCCAACAAAAGAAGGAGAGTCCAACCATGAAAAAGATGAGCTTGGTGCTTGCCGCCATGATGGCGATCTCTCTGTTCCTGCCGGGCATGGCCCTGGCCGACGAGAAGGTGCCGGTGATCGGCGTCGTGCAGTTTGTACAGCATGAGGCGCTGGACCGCGCCAACCAGGGCTTTGTGGATGCCCTGAAGGATAATGGCTTTGTGGATGGCGAGAACATCCGGATCGATCAGCAAAACGCCAACGCTGACAGCAGCACGCTGGCCACCATCGCCGACAGCTTTATCGCCCAGAAGGTGGACCTGGCCCTGGCCATTGCCACGCCCGCGGCCCAGATGATGATGGGCAAGACCGAAACGATCCCGATCCTGGGCACCGCCATCACCGACTATGTGGAGGCCAAGCTGGCCAAGACCAACGAGGAGCCCGGCTACAATGTCTCCGGCACCACGGATATGAACCCCATCGTCCAGCAGATCGAGCTGCTCAAGACCCTGGTGCCGGGCGCCCAGACCGTCGGCCTGCTCTATACCGGCAGCGAGGATAACTCTGTACTGCAGGCCCGCATCGCCGTGGAAGCCATCGAGGCGCTTGGCATGAAGTGGGTGGAGGTCAAGGTCAACAACTCCAACGACGTGCAGCAGGCGGCCCAAAGCCTGGCCGACCAGTGCGATGTGCTCTACGTGCCCACCGATAACGTGGCCGCCTCCGCGATGCCCATCATTGCCGAGGTCATGACCGAAAAGAAGATCCCCATCATCTGCGGCGAATCCGGCATGGTGCGCGCGGGCGGCACAGCCACCCTGGGCATCAACTACTACAACCTGGGCTACCAGACGGGCCTGATGGCCATCGAAGTGCTGGGCGGCGCGTATGTGTCCAAGATGCCCATCCAGGCGCAGACCGAATTTGACTATGCCTTCAACCTGGAAGCGGCCGCGGCCATCGGCCTTGAGATTCCCCAGGACCTGCTGGACCAGGCAAAGGTGGAATAGTGGCCCGCTGATTCCCCAAGGGCCGGCAGACCGGGAGGAAAACCCCTTTCTGCCGGCAATTTCCTGTCTTAAGGAGTACGCGCAACATGCAAGAGATCATTACGGGCGCGGTGTCGCTTGGCCTTTTGTGGGCGGTGATGACCATCGGCGTCTACATCAGCTATTCGGTGCTGGGCATGGCGGATATGACGGCGGAGGGGTCCATCACCATGGGAGCTGCCATCGCGGCGAAGGTCATAGCCGGCGGCGGGAACCCCTATACCGGCCTGGTGCTGGCCATCCTTTGCGGCATGGCGGC
>JAEWRJ010000172.1 GCA_023460055.1 Bacillota bacterium
CTTAATATCTCATATAAGCCTGCTACAGCCCTGTATTTTCGCATGTCCGCATGCTATAATCAACTTACAGATTTATCCAAAACAAAAGAGCTATTAAGGAGGAGACCATGAAAAAAAGGAAACGTATTCTACCAACACTGATGGCTCTTATTCTATGCCTGAGCACGGTGCCTGCAATGACAGAAGCGCCCGCGGCGCAGGCAAGCCTGTCTGACCTTTTTGGCGATATCGGCACCAGACAATTCAATGTACAGCTGAATATCGATCCGCAAGCCGCAGCTTTGATGCAGACGCTCACCGGAGAAATGCCGGATGAACAGTCCGGTTCGATCATCTCAACCATCATCAGCGCTGTCAACAAACTAAGCTTCAGCGCTCTGATAAGTAAAGATGCCGTATCCGCCGTCATCGGCTCCACAGTCGCTCCGGTGATTGAGTTTCAGGCCGGCATGAACCAGGAGACGTTTGAGAACACCATCACCGGCAGCATGCTGCCCGGGGTTGCCCTGAGCATCGACCCCGAGATGATCCGTCAGTTCATGAACCAGGCGTTGGGTATCCAGGTGGATCACGAAGAGGTGATGGAACTCGTCCAGCTGCATCTTCAAAAAATCGGTGGCGTCATCAATGAGACCGCGGCTGCCTTCACCTCCGAGGAAGGCAATTTTGCCGTGGAAGGTTATGGCACCTTTACCAAGCGCACGAGTGTTAACCCGACGACACACCTGTTGGCAGGCGCGCTGCAGAAACTGGCCGATATATACAACAATGCCCCGGTGCACCGGGAGTTTATGCAGAAATTCCTCTCAGAGAACAGTGCCATCACAGGTGACACCACAACCGGCGCGACGCCGGACTTTGGCATGATGCTGGACAACGCCGCCAAGCAAGGCATGGCGGATCCGGACACGGCTATACTGGCCGGCTGGCTTTATGAGGGTGATGAGAGCATCTATTTTGACGCCGCGACGGCTGAAGGTTCACCGATGCCCACCAAGCTGGACATTCTGATTAGCTCGGATGAGATAAGAGTAAAAATTATCGGCCAGGGCAGCAGCTATTCTGCGGAAAGCACCGAACCTGCGTCAACCGCAACCGACTGGGTCCAGACCGAAAAAGATATCCTGGCCGGAAACAACTATTTTGACAGGCTGATAACGCTGAACGTCCACAAGAAAAATGAACTCCCGCAGATGAACAGCGAAGCGGTTCTAAGCATTATCGCCGGAGGCATGAACTTCGGCGTCACGATTAAGTCCGCAAACAATCTTGACACCATGGAAGGCAGCACATCCTTCGCGTTGTCCATGATGCAGCCGGAGCCCCTGCTGACCCTCACCGTATCGGTTAAGCCGACAGACGAACAGCCGGCGCCGCTTACTCTTGAAGGCGCTGAGGTGATCGTGCTCAAAGAAAGCGGTATGACCAGCGAAGAAACCGAGCTGCTCGAGACCAGCCTCACACAAGCCCTGTTTGAACTCTTCACGCGCGTCGGGGCCGCGCTTCCCGAGGAAGGCCCGGTCCTTATGTCCCTGCTGGGCGACATGATGGCTGTACCTGAAGAGGCCGCGCCTGTAGAGGATCTTCAGCCCGAGGGCACCAATGAAACCACGGAAGCCCCCCTGCCTGAGGCAAGTGAAGCGCCCGCAACAGTGAATCCCTGAACTATCCTCACCTGAAAGGGGCTGTAGCAGATTTTATGTTTGCTACAGCCCCTATGATATTCAATGCAGGCAAAGGACTACATCATCCCGCGATAACGCCCTTCTTGAGGATCACGCAGGCATAGATAGCCCTTTCGCCTGTCTGTACGGTGGCGTAAGCCTTCCGGCTGCGTTCATAGAAGGCAAAACGGTCTATAAAGCCGATGGCCGCGTCAGGCTCATGTCTGGCAATCACGCTGCGAAACTCCTCCCAAATAGGCGGTTCACCCTCCATGGTGCCGGGGACAACCGCCATCAGCGTGACCGGGGTCTGCACAAAGCTGTCCAGCGGAAAAAGCTGCAAGATGGCATCCAGCACTTCAGGTAGGCCGAGACCGTCGCAGCGTATGCTGCGCGGGTTCATGCTGACGGCGGGGAAATTGCCGTCGCCCAGAACCAGCTCGTCGCCATGGCCCATCTCGGCGATAGTCTTTAAGAGATCAGGAGAGAGCAGCGGGGAGATACCTTTCAGCATGGGTGTTTCCTTCTTTCATCATAAAATGCTGCCGGTATAATTTCACAGTGTTTCGGGGTCAATAATGCCCGCGATCGTCAGATCGCTTGGGGGCGGATCCTTCAGATCCAGCATCAAGGCAGCCTCCTTGCGGCCGATCATGTACACCACGTCGCCCCGGCCGGCCTGGCGCGTCGCGTCCGCCGCGATGACAAGCCCCTTTTCCTGCCCGTTGACGACCTGGCGCACCACCATCAGCTTGATTCCATCCAAGCTGCCGGTCTTCACTGTACACACCACAGTGCCCTCTACCCTGCCGATGTTCAAGGCTGCCTCCTAATGGACAAAAGTTGTTTTTCCGCGGTAGGTGTATTGATCCACAACACCGCAGATGGTCACAGAGGCAATGAGTTTCTTGTCACCCATGATCATTTGGGCCGAGCCGCCGTCATTGTTGATGAGCACCGTGTCCCCCACGCCGGCGTTGGCGGCATCCAGGGCCACCACCTCCTCGCCCGCAAATTCGCCCTGCAAATCAATGGGGCGAACTTTCAGGAGCTTGAAGCCGCGGTAATCCTCAAACTTTGTGGTGGACACCACTGTGCCTGTTACCTTTCCGATCTTCATGTGAACCTCATTTCCCCCAGGCGCCTTTGTCATACACTCGTTGGCCGCCAATATCCACATAGTCCACAATGCCTATGATGGCGCTGTCAACGGGCTTTGAGGTGGTGAGATCCGTCTGGCGGGAGGAACTGCCGCCCGCCCACATGATGATCTCCCCCTCCCCCGCTCCTACAGTATCCACAGTGATAAAGGGAGACCCCTTCTCCTGCATGCTGTCCATATCGATAGGCACAGCCACCAGAAGCTTGAGGCCGACCAGGCGGTCGGATTTCCGGGTGCTGACGACGCTGCCGATCACTCGTGCCAGTTGCATGAAAAAACCTCCTCCGCCTTGTCATAAACACGGCTGCCATACATATCGATGCTGTCAATAATACCATAAATGCTGTAATCCGAGGCAATATCACTGGTGGTATCCGTCTGGCGGGAAGAGCTGCCGTACGCGCAGAAAACGATGTCCCCCACACCCGCGCCCACATCATCGACACAGACCACATAATCATCAAGCAATTGCTGCGTGCGCAGCTCAATGGGCTGCACGATCAGCAGCTTGCAGCCGCGCAACGTATCCACCTTGTTGGTGCTGACCACCATGCCCATCACACGTCCCGCGAGCATATCAGCGCTCCTTTGGAGCCAAGCTATGGGTGCTGGCGCGCTGGATCAGATTGCCGGCGATCCGGACATGTACAGTGGGCCAATCGGGGTGCAGCACCCGCCTCTGAAGCATCTCTACAGCCAGTGTCCCCAGCGTGGAACGGGAGATACGCACCGTGCTGAGCGCCGGCGTAGTCACAGAGCTGTAAGGGATGTCATCCACCCCGATGATGGACAGGTCGCGCGGTATGTTGTACCCCGCTTCCTGAATAGCTTTGGCAGCGCCGATGGCGATGGAATCATTATCAGCCACCACCGCGCCCTGCGGCTTGAACTGACCGGACTCGATCAGCTTTTTCATATCCCGGTAGGCACCGTTGAGTGTTGTGGCCAGCTGCGTGGGTTCGGGCACCGGCAGGCCAAGTTCGTTCATGATCAGCAGGTAGCCCGCGTATCGCTCATCCAGGTTGTTGATCTGACGGCTGCTTTTGAAGTAGCCGATCTGCCGGTGCCCCAGCTCATGCAGGTGCAGCACCGCGGTACGAACGATATCTTCATTGTCCATCACCACGCTGTCCCACTTCTCAAACCGCATGCTGTTGTCAAGCACCACCAGCGGCACCTGCAGCCGGTCCAGCACCCAGTAATCCTCCCTGGTCAGCTCGGTGCCCACCATGATGACACCATCAGGCGGGTTCTGCTGGATATCAGCAACACAGGCATCCGCATGCTGCGCGTCGCAGTTGCGCGTATTGAGCTGAAAGTCAAGCCTCCGGCATTCAAGCTCTATCTGGTCAATGATGGAGGCAATAAAGCCCTGATTCTCCTCCAGCGCCATACCATGCGCGCGGTACTTGATGATGACCAGGCGAAAACGGCTCTGCTGGCGCCGGACAGGGCTGGGCCTGTATCCGCGGCTGTCCAGCACCTCCTGGACCCGGCGCCTGGTCTGTTCACTGACACCCTTTTTGTTGTTGAGTACAAGGGAAACCGTGGCCGGGGATACCCCTGCCTGGCTGGCAATCTCACGCACTGTAATTCGCATCATCTTTAACCGCCCGCCGCTTGATCAGCCCACGCGCGCACCAGCAGCGCGGCCACAGCAGCGCCCGGATCCAGATAGGCGCGGGAAGCGTCGCCCCGGATTGCCATGCGGCCATGTTTTGCCAGTATGCCAAGCGTGCCTTCATATCCCTGCCGCGCAGCCTGGGCGGCTGCCTCTGCCAGCGGAATAGTGTCCTGTTCACTGCGCAGCCCATCTTCGATAGCGTGAAGCGCCGGCTTCAAACCATCCAGAAAGGTCTTGTCTCCGGGCTCTGCCTTGCCGAGCGCTCGAACCCCTTCATAGAAACTTTGGAAAAAGTCAGCCTGACCGCGAACGTCCAGTGTCTCCCGGCCGCGCAATGCCTTGCCGGCACTCATCAGGCCTGAAGCCATCAGGGTGCCCATGGTGGAGGGAACAGCTGACCCCATCGCCTTGCCCGCCAAATACGAGAGCTTACCGATGTCCCGTTCATCGCTGGCGTTAGCTGCCTGCGCGGCCGCGGCAAAGCCTGCGCTCATGGTAAGCCCCAGATCGCTGTCTCCGCACAATCCGTCCAGCCGGATCAGTTCCTCTTTGTTGTCCTCCATCACCTGCGCCCACCGGGACAGCAGGGCGGCAAAGCCTATCGCGTCCATCACGTGCTCCTATTTCTGATACTGCTTGAAGAAGGGGGTGTCCGCCGCGGCGTCAAGATAGCACTTCAGCTCGTCATCCACCTTCATCAGCGAGATGGATGCCCCGGCCATTTCCATGGAGGTGGCATACTCGCCCACATAGCTGCGGTACAGGTTGATCCCCTTCTCCTTGAGGATATAGGCCAGGCGCCTGTGCATCACATACAGCTCTTCCAGCGGTGTGCCGCCCAGGCCGTTGACCAGAACGGCCACATCGTCACCCTGCCGGAAGGGCAGGTCTTTCAGCACAGCCTCGGCCATCTCATCCACGATCTCGTCCGCGCTTAAAAGCTTGCCGCGGCGAATGCCGGGCTCACCATGGATCCCCATGCCGACTTCCATTTCATCGCCGGCAATTTCAAAGCTGGGCCGGCCCACCTTGGGCACGGTGCAGCTGCTCAGTGCAACGCCCAGCGTACGTACATTGGCGCATGCTTTCTCGGCTATACGCTTGACATCATCAAGCTGCAAGCCCGCTGATGCCGCGGCGCCGGCGCACTTATATACAAAGAAGATTCCCGCGACGCCCCTGCGGCGGTTTGGTTCGCCCGGCAGGGCGGCAGGAGAGGCAACATCTTCCCCCGCCACAACGCTTTTAACACGGATATCGTACTCAAAGTCAGCCATCTGGGCTGCCATGTCGAAGTTGAATATATCTCCGTTATAGTTTCCATAGATATACAGCACACCGGCCCCCTGGTCGATCGCCCGGGTAACGGCCAGCATCTGCTGGGCGCTGGGAGATTGGAACACATCGCCGATGGCGCATCCGTCCAGCATCCCTTCGCCCACATAGCCAAGAAACAGCGGAAGATGGCCGGAGCCGCCGCCCGTCGCGATGCCTACCTTGCCCGCGTGCCTGCGCGCGTTGACCAGGCAGTGCGGGTCATCCCCGGCACAGGCAAGCTCACCGGGGTGGGCTTCATAGATCCCTTCGAGCATTTCGGTGATGAAACGCTCAGGACTGTTGATAATCTTTTTCATGGCCTTACCCGATGGTGGGCAGGATACCCTCTACGTCCTCATGCGGCCTGGGGATGACATGCAGGCTCACCAGCTCGCCTACACGCTGGGCCGCGGCTCCGCCCGCGTCCACTGCCGCCTTAACGGCGCCAACATCGCCGCGTACCATCACGGTCACCAGACCGCCGCCTACCAGCACCTTGCCGATCAGGCGGACGTTGGCCGCCTTCACCATCGCGTCGGCCGCCTCAATCGAGCCAACCAGGCCCTTTGTTTCTACCATGCCCAATGCCTGCTTTTCCATGACCATTTTCCTCGCTTTCTATATCCGGTTAGCGTATAGTTTAAATTTTCACCGCAGATTCGCCTGCCTCGGGCTGCCCGGGCAGGATGCTCTCCACATCGTTATGCGGCCTGGGGATCACATGAACGCTGACGAGTTCTCCAACGCGCTTGGCCGCGACCGAGCCCGCGTCCACCGCCGCCTTGACGGCGCCCACGTCGCCGCGCACCATCACCGTGACCAGACCGCCACCCACCAGCACCTTGCCGATCAAACGCACGTTGGCAGCCTTTACCATGGCGTCCGCCGCTTCAATAGATCCTACCAGTCCCTTGGTTTCCACCATGCCCAGTGCTTCTAACATGTCTTTCTTCTCCTTTTAGATCAGATAACCCTAGATAATTAAACAGCTTCTTACATCAGCGCCCGGACCATGTCAGGGTGGGGCGAGGGGATGACCACATTGGAGACGACCAGCCCCTCTGTGTTTTCGGCGTGTATTCCAGCGTCGATGGCCGCGCGTACCGCGGCTACTTCGCCGGTGATAATGACAAATGATTTGCCGCCAAGCCCGCGGCCAAGACGCACTTCGATGATCTCAACATTGGCCGCCTTCACCGCGGCGTCAGCCACCTGGATGGCGCATGCCAGAGAAAAGGTCTCCACCACCCCCACAGCCTGTACATGCCCGATATCACAGGCACCCTGCATAGCCCGGATGACCCGCTCATCCACATTGGGGATCACCAGCTGATCGACCAGACCGTGCGCGGCGCTTTGCGCGCCCGAGCTGACAGAGGAGCGGACCGCCGCCACCTCACCCGCGACCACAACGATATACTTGCCCGCGCAGACTGTCTGCGCCGATACCAGGCTGACCGCCGCTGCTTTCATCATCTGATCACCCGCCAGAATACCCAGCGGGATGCTGAGGGTTTCCACGACACCTATTGCGTACATCTTCTCTTATCCTTCCTCAGCGATTGATGCGGATGGCGCTGCCGGTCACCGCGTCCACCGTACCGTCGATGCTGGCATGGACATTGGCTCCCAATGTATTCGGCGCAATGGCTGCAATCACTTGACCCTTTTGTACACGGTCTCCCGCGCGCACCAAGGGCTGCGCCGGAGCGCCCGCATGCTGCTTGAGCGGCAGGGTGACGCTCTGGGGCGTCAGCGCCTGCGGGTTGAACAGCGCGGGGCGGTTGTAGGGGCTCAGCCCCATTCTGGCAATCAGGCGGGAGATCGGGATGCGCTTAGTATCCAGGGATTGGTCCAATGTGATCTCCTGCTCAGTCACCGGGCGCACGCCCGCGCGCAGCAGTTCGTTTTTGATATTGGTCATTACAGTGCCCGGCGTCAAACCGAAGTTGCAGGCATAGTGCGTGCACAGGTTGCAGCTGCAGCAGGCCAGCACGCTGTTGACATCGCCAAGCAGCCTGCTCTCCCCGTTGGCGATGGCCCGCATGGCCTTATGAGGCTCAACACGAAGGCCCAGGGCGTTGCGCGGGCACATGATGGTACACATGTTGCATTGACAGCATACCGCCATGGCGATCTTGACCTGCCGCTCCACCGTCATGGTGATTTGCGCGATCAGGTGATGATCTATGGGCAAGACCACCAGACCCCCGGTGGTCTTGCTGACAGGAGTATCCCAATCCTTGCGCACGATACCCATCAGCGGGCCGCCTTCGATGACAGCATGGCTGTTCTCATCGCCCTTGAACCCGGTGGCGGCAATAATCTCGCGCATGGAGGTGCCGACAGGCGCCTGCAAGGTGGCCGGCCGCGGCACATCGCCGCACACAGTGACGAGTTTATCTGTTACGGTCTTGCCCTCCAGGGCGCCGGCAATGTTCACCAGGGTTCCCACGTTGCATACCACGCAGCTATAATCGGCAGGCAGTTTCGCGCTGCGTACCACTTCGCCCGTCACGTCATGGATCAGTGACTTCTCATCGCCTGCCGGATAGTAGCTGTCCATGAGAAAAAGGGAAAGCTCTTTTTTCCCCGCAATAGCCTTCTCAAGCGCTTCAACCGCCTCGTGGTAGTGCTTTTTCGTGGCAATCACGCCGCGGGTCGCGCCCACAGCCTGCATAGCCGCCTCAAGCCCCATGATGACGCGGTCGGCTTGATGGTGCATGATGGTCTGATCGACATGCAGCAGCGGCTCGCACTCCGCGCCGTTGGCGATGACCAGATCCGCCTTGGCCGCCAGCTTTACATGCGTGGGAAACCCCGCGCCGCCGGCGCCTACCACGCCCGCTTCGCGCACCAGGCCGGCGATGCCGGGGCCATCTGACACGGCTTGATTCTTATCCATCAGCATATGCGGAAATCTCCATGCAGCACACAGCGCCGGGAGCGGGTGAAAGACCTGGCGCTGGTAACTCCCTCCCCGGTGGGGGTCGCGATGGTCATGGTGGTGAAGCCCTCGCCGCCGAAGCCCAGCCCCGCGTAGCACGGCGCGTTTTTAACAAAAATAGTCGTGTTCATCCGCTTGGCCGCCCGAGACATGTTATGGACGTTGGTGGAGTGGATCATGGCAGAGTGGGAACAACCCTGTTCGGCCTGGAACGCTTCCTCAATGGCCGCGTCGATGTCACGCACACGGACAACAGGCAAAACAGGCATCAGCATCTCCGTGAGCACAAAGGGGTGATTTGCGTCCACCTCGGCGATCACCAAACGCGGGTTGCCCTGGAAGACCACGCCGGCATCGCGCAGGATATCCGAGGCATTCCTGCCCACATATTTGCGGTTGACCGCGTGCCTGCCATCCTGGGGCTTCAGCGTCAGGGCGGCGACGCGTTCAATGTCCTGCCCGTAGATACGCAAAGCGCCGTTTTTGGCCATCTCCTCCATCAGCCGATCAGCGATGGCGCTGACGGCGAAGACCTCTTTTTCACAGATGCACAGGACATTATTGTCAAAGCTGGCGCCATCCACTATATCCCGGGCCGCGGCGAGAATGTCAGCCGTTTCATCGACGATCACAGGCGGGTTGCCGGGCCCGGCGGCGATGACCTTCTTGCCGGTCTTCATGGCGATCTGCACCACAGCCTCGCCTCCGGTGATGCTCAGCAGGCGGATGTCCGGATGCAGCATGATAGCCTGACCGCTTTCAGGCGTGGGCTCGCGTACGGTGGTGATCAGGGAAGCGGGGCCTCCGGCTGCGGCGATCGCCTCATTGAGCAGACGCATGGTCTCCTGCGAGCAGCGCTTGGCGCCGGGATGGGGATTGAACACCACGGCATTGCCGGCGGCGATCATGCTGATGGAATTATTGATCACGGTGGATGTAGGGTTGGTGGAAGGGGTGATGGATCCTATCACGCCAAATGGCGCCCTCTCCTCCAGCATCATCCCCTGATCGCCTGTATGCGCGGCGGTGACCAGGTCCTCAATGCCGGGTGTACGGCGGGCAACCAGCAGATTTTTCTCCACCTTGTGCTTCACGTGCCCATAGCCCGTCTCCTCATGAGCCATTCGCGCCAAATGCTCGGCGTTCTCCACGGCAGTTTTGCGCATGGCGCTGATCAGCTCACCGCGCTTTTCGAGTGTGAGGGCGGCCAGCTGTGCCTGCGCTGCCTTGGCGGCCCGCACAGCCTGATCAGCCGTGTCCCAAAGCCAGCCATTCTCCGCGGGCTTGGCCGCCGCCCGGCCGTCTGCCGGATCATCCATCCTGGGTCGGATGCCTGACAGCTTACGGACTATTTCATCGGTCAATTGTCTGATTTCCTGTTCGCTCAGCGCCATGATGTTGCCTTTCCGGCCGGGGATGGCCGCTTATTGTTCAATCAGGTCTATGTTCTATTTTCTTCCTTCTTGCGGAAAATCTCGCGCAGGCTCTGGTCATAGGGAGCCCGGGCAATGCCGAACTCGGTGATGATGCCTGTGATCAAGCCGTTTTCCGCGACATCAAAGGCCGGATTGTATACCTTGACACCTTCGGGAGCCATACGCTGCTTGTACCACATCTCTGTGACTTCATGGGCGGGGCGCTCTTCAATGGGAATATCATCCCCATGGGCAATGGACATGTCAATGGTTGAGGTAGGCGCGCATACATAAAATGGGATACCATAATGTTTGGCCAAAATGGCGACACCCGAGGTGCCGATCTTGTTGCAGGCATCGCCATTGGCCGCCACGCGGTCACAGCCCACGAAGATGGTCTGCACCCAGCCGTTCTTCATCACCTGGGAGGCCATGTTATCGCAGATCACAGTGGTATCCACCCCATGGGAATGCAGTTCAAAGGCTGAAAGCCGTGCCCCCTGAAGCAGCGGACGGGTTTCGTCCGTATACACCTTAAAATGCATGCCCCGTTCCACGCCGAGATGAATGGGGGCAAGGGCCGTGCCATATTTAGCGGTGGCCAGCTGGCCCGCGTTGCAGTGGGTGAGGATGCCATCGCCGTCCTTGATCAGCGTCAGGCCATACTCGCCAATGGAACGGCACACGCGGATATCCTCCTCACGGATAGCGACCGCCTCATCATGCAGCAGGCGCTTGATGTCAGCTACCGGCAGCTGCCTGCTGTTCAGAACCACTCGCTCCATGCGGTCCAGCGCCCAGAACAGATTGACCGCCGTGGGCCGGGAGGAGGCCAGGTAATCTTTGGCTTGCTTGAACTGCTCATAGAAAGCTTCATAATCTTCAGCCTGGATGTCCTTGGCGGCCAGGTAGACGCCGATGGCTGCCGCTACGCCGATAGCCGGAGCGCCGCGCACCTTCAGCAGATAGATAGCATCCCAGATGTCCTTCTGGTCGGTGAGGGACAGGATATGCACCTCGCCGGGCAGCCTGGTCTGGTCAATAATGACCAGCGCGCCGCGCGCGTCATCCAGGGCCACGGTATCCACATTCATGATATTGTCTTGTTTCAAATCGGTGCTCATAGCTTCCTCCTTATCCCGCCGCTTTGGCCGCGCGCATCATGGCGCTGACATAGTCGCTGCCCTGCTTGAACTGTTTGCGGTTCATGATGCAGTCCTTTGCGCACAGGATGTTCAGGCGTTCGGCATAAGCGCGCTTGACGGGGTCGGCGATGGTGGTGACGTCCTTCACCTGAGCCATGCCGACTGTCCGGCGGTTAAGCTCGGTGCCGGTGAAGGCAGCGGTGTCTGAGAGAACGCTGTCCAGATATTGCTCCTTGAAGCCTTCCACCCTGGCCATGGGGTCGGTGGCAAGCTCATCAAAGGCCTTGAGGAACTTCTGCTTGAACAGGTCGATCACTTCAGCAATGGTTTTGAGCACCCAGTCACAGAAAGCAGGGTTGCCGGCGGCCTGACCATTATCCCATGCAAAGATGAGATTGGCAATCACATTGCCGACATCGTAACCTATGGGGCCAAAGAAAGCAAACTCCGGATCGAACACCCGGGTGCTGTCCTCCCTGACGAAGATGGAACCCGTGTGCAAATCGCCGTGCAAAAGCGCCTGGGCATTGTTCATGAAGTTAAACTTGACTTTGGCCACCTCAAGGTGCAGCTTCTTGTCGTCATACAGCTCGCGCTGCACAAATGCGCGGTTAGGTTCAAACACCAGGTTGCGGCCGTTACGGTCATTATATGGCTCGGTCAGCACCAGATCCTCGGTGATCTCGCACAGTTCAGGATTGATGAAACTCTTGACCAGGGCCTTTTTTGCCTTGTGCTCCATGACCACATCGGTGCTCTTCAGCAGCGTGTTGACCATGTAGGTGGTGATGTCCTCCGCGAAGCGGGGAAAGGTCTTGTGTTTCATCAGCGCGTAGCGCATCAGCTCGTGGTCGGACAGGTCTTCCATGATGCAGGCGCTCATCACCGTGTCGTACATGTAGATTTCAGGAACAAGGCCGGGGGCGTAGAGGTTTTGCAGCTGCAGAATTTCCGACTCAATGCGGTTGCGGTCCACTGACACCTTCATCTCCGCCGAAATGCGCAGCGTCTCGCCCGCGTGCTTGACGATGACCGAGTGCCCCTTGTCGTCCCACACCCGGAAAACATAATTGAGGTTGCCGTCGCCGATTTCCTTGGCCTGCATCGCTTCCCTGTTCCAGGCGATATCAGGCATCTTTTCCAGCGTGTACTCGATCACATCCCCGATGCCCATCAAAAAATAACGGTCAAAACGCGACATATCTGTATGCCTCCTGTGCGATTAATCTCTTAGTTGTTTTCTTTCTTGCCGGCATAGGCCGCGATCAGGGCCAGAGCCAGCACGCCGCCCTTGACTGCAGGCAGGACATAGTAGGACACGGCGAGAATCGTCAGCCCGTTTTCAAGCGTCGAAACCAGCATGGCGCCTACCAGCGTCCCAAGCGCGTTTGGCTTTTCCGCGCCGCCGACCGAACGGCCGACAAAAACCGCGGCCAAAGACTGCATCAGATAGCCGTCTGAGTTCATCACCTGGGCGGAACTGCCGCGGGAGGCAACCAGAATGCCGCCGATGGCAATAAACACGGCCGTGATCATACCGGCCAGATAGCGGTAGTTCTTGACGTTGATGCCCGACAGCCGCGCGGCCTGCTTGTTGCCGCCCATGGCATACATATACCGGCCGTGCTTTGTATGCTCAAGGAAAACATAGGCAGCCAGCACGCACAGCAGCATGATGATGATGATCCAGGGCGCGCGGCCAATGGCGGAAAAGCTGTCCGACAGAGCCGTTCGCGCCGGCGCGCTGCCGTTGGGCAGACGCATTCCGGTAGATACAGCGCCGCCGCCGATATACCACTGCCCCAGCCCCTGGTGGACAAACATCAGGGAGGCGGTTGCCAGCATATCCGGTATCTTGCACACCAGGATGAGGAACATCGTCAGCTGGTACATGATCATGGTGACCAGTATGGATACGGCAATCGCCATGGCCAGCGGCATGCCGTACCACAGGTACATGCTGACAAACACATAGGCCGAGCAGCTGGCCAGCGTGCACATCGACATGTCAAAGCCGTCCGTAGACATGGTCACTGTTGCCGCGATGCCAAACACTGTGGTGATCGACATTGCGCGCAGGATATTGATCATGTTGTTTGAGGACATGAAACTGCTGCCTTTGACTGCCGTAAAGATGGCGAAACACAGCCCCAAGGTGATTACGGCCGCCCAGTCCAGAAGGAAGCGGGTGACCGTCTTGTTCTTTTTTACTGCCAGCGCTGTCATGGTGGTATCCTCCCCGATTTATTGCCGGGCCTTGGCCCGGGCTCAGGCGCTTGCGGCTTTGCCGCCGACGGCGTATGTCATGATCTCGTCCTCGCTGGTATTTTTCGTGACGAGTTCTGCCATGACCCTTCCGTCGTACATCACATACACGCGGTCCGTGATGGATAGTATCTCCGAGTTTTCGCAGGTGGCATAGATCACAGCATTGCCCCTCTTGGCGATGTCATTGATCAGGTGGAAGATCTCACGCTTGGCGCCGACATCCACTCCCTTGGTTGGTTCGTCAAATATATATACCGAACAATCCGCGGCCAGCCACTTGCCGACGGACACCTTCTGTTGGTTGCCTCCGGACAGGTTTTTGACGATCTGCCAGATGGAAGGCGTCGTGATGCCCAGCTCCTGAACAAACCTTTTCGCATTGGCGCTGACCTTCGATTTGAGGATGAAGGAGGCCTTGCAGTACTTGCTCAGGTTGGCGGCCGAAAGGTTGAAATTGACATTTTCTGTCACCAGAACGCCCTCTTTGCGCCTCTCTTCGGGCACCAGGGCGATCCGGTTCTTCACGGCATGGGTGGGGATCCTGATGTTCAGCTCGCGTCCGTTGAGCCTGATAGAGCCGCCTGAACGCCTGTAGCCGCCAAAGATGGTCTTGCACAGTTCTGACTTGCCGGCGCCTACCAGGCCGGCCACGCCGACGATCTCGCCGCTGCGCACATACATGGAGACATCGTCTACTTTACCGTCAGCACCCGATAAATGGTCGACCTCAAACATTTTTTCGCCGATCGACGTTTTTTCCTTGGGGAAGTTTTCCTCAAAGCTGCGCCCCAGCATCTTTTCAACGATTTCCTTGGTGGTGGTCTTTTCGTTGACGGGGAAGGTATCAACGATCTCTCCGTTGCGCATGACGGTGTAATTATCGCAAATCTGGATGATTTCATTGATCCGGTGGGAAATAAAGATGATGGCAATGTTTTCTGTCTCGCGCAGGTGCTTGACGAGGCTGAAGAGTTCCTTTGTCTCTGTGTCGCTCAGAGGCGCCGTGGGTTCATCCAGTATCAGAAAGCTGCAATCGGACTGTATGGCGCGCGCGATCAGCACCATCTGCTTCTCGGCAAGCGTCAGATCCTGCACCAATTTGCGGACATTCACTTTGATGTGCAGGCGGTCAAGCACTTCGCCGGCCTGGCGGTAAAGCTTGCGCCAGTTCATCATGGGCTTGCCGCGGGTATTGAGAACCGTCTCGTTGAGCATGACATTTTCCGCGACCGAGAAAGTGGGAACCAAAGCGGTATCCACCTCCTGATATACGATCTGTATGCCCAGCCGCTTGGCCGACAGCGGCGTCCGCAGCTCCACAGCCTTGCCGTTGCGGCAGACTTCACCCGTATACTCCGGGTTGGCGCCGGCCAGCACCTTCATGAGCGTGGATTTACCGGCGCCGTTGGCGCCGACGACTGCCCGGATCTCACCCGTACTGACCTCAAAATCCACCTGATTGAGTGCCTTGACGCCCGGAAATTCGATGGAGACCTTCCGCGTCCCCAGGCTGATCCTGTCCATAGTATGCCCTCATTTCTCAAAGGGGGAGAAAGCGCCGGAGCAAGTCTGGCGCTTTCTCCTTGGGGGTTCGAAGTTATTTGTTACTTATTTGTGGATCAGGTCGGCGGGCATCCAGTCAGCCACGGACAGATAGGCCAGGTTGCCGTAGGTATCCGGGGCGACGTTGGCCAGGTTCTCCACGGTGGAGTCGGGCTTAAGCTGGGTGGCCAGAATGGCGGAACCGGGGACTTCGACGACGTCAACGCCGTACTTGTCGCTGGCGGGGTCATAGATCTTGTCATCTTCGCCGGCCAGCTGCAGCATCAGCATGCGCATGGCGATCTCGCCGTTGAGGGTCCAGTCGGTGGTGCCGGCTGCCGTCCAGATGTCGGGACGGGTCAGCATGTTGGTCACGTCAACGGGGTCGATATCTACGGAGCCCATAGGCAGCGCGGCGCCGACTTTGCCATTGAAGTTGTCATTTTCGAAGATGGCATTGTATACGCCCTGGCCGTAGAGATCGTAGTAAGCAATGATGCCGTCCACGTCTTCACGCTTGATGCCTTGCAGATAGGCAGCGGTCACGGCATTGGCCGAATCCATGCTGTCCTGCAGGGGCTGCACTTCGCCGACGGTCTTGATCTTGCCGGCGGCTTCGTATTCCTGCCAGCCGACTTCGCGGCGGTCAAAGGGGCTGTTGTAGTTGGGGCCGCGCCAGACTTTGATCAAGCGGACGCCTTCGCCGAATTTGGCGATCATTTCGTCCAGAAGAACGGTGACCAGGCTCTTGTCCTGCTGGAACAGCTGGGTCACGCCTTCAAGCTTCTTGCTCTCACCATCGGCGTAGAACTGGGTGTCAAAGCACACGATTTCCATGTTGGGATACTGCTCCTGGACTTCCTTGAGGAACACGTAGGAGCCATCGCGGTTGCCGTGGCTGACCAGAATGCCGTCATAGCCGGCGGCCGCGCAGGTACGGATGCGGTCCTGCCAGGTATTGAAATCGCCGTCGCAGAAGAAGTAGTCAAACTGTACGCCCAGCGCGGCGGTCAGGTCGGCGCAGGAATCCTTCCACATCTGGAAGATCGTGGCCGAAGGCAGAAGCATGATATAGGCAACTTTTTTACCGGCAACGGGGTTTGCTTTTGTTTCCGCAAAGCCGACGGAAGCCAGGGCAAATACCATGGTCAGCACCAGAAGAATCGATACGATCTTTTTCATGATTTCCCTCCATGATTTTTATTGCTGGGTCCTTCCCGCAGATCGCGGCCGCCCGGCCGCCCGAGACATGTTACGGTTTTTGCCGTAAGTATCCTGTTTTCCAAGCCACCTCCTCCGTCATAAACAGGTCGGTTTACAGTGAACGGAACTCGATGTTCCGCAGATCGTGGGGATCAATCTCCCTGAGGGCTTTCATTTCCTCCCCGGTCGGGGGAGGTGTCGATTCAATGTTCAGGTAACGGATGGGGAAACCAGTGTTTTTCGCGACCAGTTCAATATCAGCGTCCGGGTGGATGCTCTTGAGTATCATCTCACCCCGATACATCGTAAAATGGCATAAAGGCGTCACCAGATCGGAGACGTTGCCGCGGGCAGTCAAGAAATCGAGCTGTTCGACCAGCGTGCGGCTGTCATGCTTGCTGCGCCACAGGATGGCCCTCTTGGCTGTGGGGATCAGCACCGCGCTGCCCGCCCCGCCGGGCAGGCGCACCTTGGGCTGCTGCCATTCCCCAATCAGCGAGGCATTGACGCCCCCGTGGTTGTCAAACTGCACCCCGCTGAGAAACGCCACATCCAGCCCGCCTCGCATAGACAGATCAAAAATGTCCGAAAGTGTCAGGGCCGAGGCTGAATCTTCCCACAGGCTGCTTCCGGCGCTTGAAACACCGTCATCCCCGATGCGCGAAGGATCCACGCCGCCGCTGATGTTCAGATGAACAGCGCCGGGCGCGTGCAGGCGCTTGGCCAGCAGGAGAGACACCATGGGCAGGTGTGAGGATACGCCGTGGAAAACAGTCTCTCCGTCGCGTATCAAGCGGGCCAGGACAACGGCCATCATGTCACAGGGCCTGATCATGCTTGTGCCCTCCCGCTTTCGCTCAGCCAACGCATAAGCGCCTCATGATCAGCAAGGGCAAGAAAGGAAAGGATCTCCCTTTCATCCACCTGATAGCGGTCAGTACAGCTGCAAGGCGACGCGCCTCGCGGCTTGAGCACCACGGCATCCGTCAGGAAATGCGGTATCTGCGCCTTTTGATCGCATCGGCTGAAAAAACCGTCATCCACGATCTCCTCGGCGGTGATCAGCACCTTTTGCGCCGCCTGACTCATCAGCAGATCTTCATAAACCGGCCCGTCGATCCGGGCATTGCCCCGCGCGTCCGCCTGCTGTACATGAATAATGGCCCAGTCCGGCCGCAAAGCGCGCACCGCCGCCAGTTCCTCCCCGGTGAAGGGGTCCTTCACGGAGGCAAAATAGGGATGGGCGCGCCGCAGATCGCTCTCCTTCAGCCCCCTGACCGGCATAAAGGGCAGGCCGTAAGCCGAAGCGCGCAAAGCGGAAATAACAGTGTAGCAGGCATGCTCGTTGGATTTCACCAGCCCCTGCTGCACGCCTTTGCGGTAGTGCGGGCAAAGGCCGAAGCGGTTCTCGTAGCTGATGAAGCCGGCGTCTACGCTGGCCACGCCGCCTGCCAGGCACAGCAGATCCACATCCATGGCACCCGCCGTCTTCACCAGGCGCAGATCGCGCTTGCGCTGCCTGGCCAGTTCATACACCGCCGCCATCGGCGCGCGGTTGAGCGTGTTGCCGCCCAGGGCTATCATGGCGCCATCGGGGATGGCCGATACCGCCTCGCTCAGGCTTATCATCTTGCTCATTTGGCGGCGTTGGCGGCAATATGAACCGCATCCCACACGCCGGAGAACGGAGGCGCGTAGGCCAGGTCAACCATGCCCAGTTCGTCCGTTCTCATGCCGGAGTGAATGGCAATGGCTAGCATATCCACCCTCAGGACAGCGCCGCTGCCATAGGGTCCTGCCGCATTGGCGCCCAGCAGGCGGCGGTTGCCCCGCTCATAGAGCAGCGCGATGGTCAGTTCCTGACGGCCGGGGTAGTAGGCGGGGTGATTCCAGGCCTTGACCGTGCTGAGGGCGTAATCCTTGCCCAAACGTTCGGCGTCCCCTGCGCTCATGCCCGTGCGCGCCATCTCAAGGGAGCAGACCTTAATGGCCGCCGTCCCCAGCGCGCCGGTAAAGACTTCGCTTTCGCCCGCCATGTTGCCGCCGGCGATGCGCCCGCATTTGTTGGCCACCGTGCCAAGCGGCAGAAAAAAGTCTTCCCCCGTGACGCGGTTATAGACCACCGCGCAGTCGCCCGCCGCGTATACCCCTTCATACGAGGCGCGCATCTGCCGGTCAACCATGACCGCGCCGTTCCGAGCCAGGCGCAAACCGCTGTCCCTTAAAAAACCCGTCGCCGGGACAACGCCGGCGCACATGATGACCAGATCCGCGCTGTACGATCCCTGTGCCGTGATCACCGCCCGCTCATTGCCCTGAATCTCAATGCCGCTGACCCGCTCGTTCAGGCGCAGCCTGACCCCCTGCCGCTCCAGCTCCTGCGCGGCCATCGCGGAAAATGCCGGCTCGAAAGGAGTGAGCAGACGCTCGGAGGCTTCGATCAGCGTGACGGACAGCTGCCGCGCAAGCAAGGCCTCCGCCATCTCAACGCCGATGTAGCCGCCCCCGACGATGACGGCGCTTCGAACGCCCGGCAGGCTGAGTATCTTTTCCAGCAGCAGGCCGTCTTCCATAGACTTCAGATAGAACACGCCCGGCAGGTCAGCGCCCGGGATGGGCAATACCGCGCTGTCGCATCCCACCGCGATCATTAGCTTGTCATAGCCATCCTCAAACTCGCGGCCGCTGTCCAGATCCCTGACGCGCACCTGGCGGCGTACCGGGTCGACACTCACAGCCTCATGGCGAAGAAAGGTCTGGATGCCCTGTTTTTCAAAATCTTCCCGGCTGCGGGCTATCAGCAGATCGGGGTCCGGGTTGATGCCTCCGACATAATAGGGTATGCCGCAAGCGCCATAGGACAGGAAACTGCCCCGTTCATACACCCTGATCCGCGCCTGCGGAAGCGTGCGCTTGAGCTTGGAGGCGGCGGACATGCCGGCCGCTACGCCGCCTATGATGATCGCTTCCATGTCCATCGCCTCCCTGCTGTCATTTCATCCCCGTGCTTGCGCCTTATAGGCCGCGAAGCCGGGCAATGACCGCCTGGCGCACGCGCTCAATGTCCTCCGGGGACAGGCCGCCCGCCCCGGCGCCGTTCTCCTTGGGGGCGGCGGCGGGAGATTCTGATGGCCGGTAGGTTTTGATCTCCGGTTTCCCCTCATCGCCAAGCGGCGAATGCCCGGCCAGCACATCCTGCACATTGGACGGCCGCGGCGCGCAGGGCGGCACGCCACCCGCGTGGATGCCCATGCGGGTGCGTATATCCAAAAGCTCCTGTACCTGATCACAGCTGAGCACATTGGCCTTGCCGATGATGTTGCCCGTATACATCAGCACGGTGGCGTAATGTTCCATGGATTCCAGGCGGTAGAAGGCCTCCATCAGCGAAGTTCCCCAGCTGACAGCGCCATGGTTTGCCAGGAGCAGCGCGTTGTAATCGCGGCAAAAAGGGGCAATTGAGTCCGGAAGCCCGGGAGAGCCCGGCGTCTCATAATGGACGCAGGGCACCGTGCCCAGGTTCACCAGGGCTTCGGGATAGATGGCTTTGTCCAGGCTGATGCCGGCAATCGCGAAAGAGGTGCAGATAGGAGGGTGGGCATGCGTAACGCCACGCACAGCCGGGTTTTCCTGATAAATGCGAAGATGCATCTTGATCTCAGAGGACGGCCCCAGCTCGCCCTGATGGATGACGCGGCCATCCAAATACATCTTGACCAGCGAGTCTTCGGTCATGAAGCCTTTGGAAACGCCGGTCGGTGTAGCCCAGATGATATCCTTGTCTACCTTGCAGGTGATATTGCCGTCATTGGCCGCGACAAAATTCTTCTGATACATGCGGCGTCCAACTTCCAGTATCATCTGCTTCGCTTCATTATCTGTAGGGTATTCCCGTTTCGCCATCGGTGTCTCCTTACATATCAGCTTGTATTAACATTGTCCTGCGATTGTTTAGTTCCTTAGCATCAGAACTTCATGCTATGCTCTGAATTTAGGTCGATTATAATCCCAATCCCACATGATGTCAACTATTTTATTAAAAATATTCCGATTGTTTTATGAAAAACTGGCTTTGTTTAATTAAACAAAATCAGTTACACTCTCATCAGGCCATCAGCTCATTTGCCGGCTATGTTGTTTTGCTTGAGGCATGGTGATAGAATCAATATAACAATAAAATACGGATCGAAAACAGGAGGCTGCCATGGAACAAGATGATACCCTTCTATCCCGCGTAAAGAATGCGCTCGCATCAAACAAGAATGTTCTTGGACTTGTCGCTTCATACCTTATGATGATCCTGTGCCTGGTACTCTTCTTTTCCGTGAACCATTGGGCAGCCAAGCTGCTCTTTGCGCTGATCGCCATTGGCGCGGCACTGTTTTCCAGGTTTCTGCTTGAAGCCCTGCGCATCAAGCAGAAGTACGAGAAAGAGAAGCATCTTCCCGCTGTGCCCGCGCCGGAACAGGAGGATCAATCCGCTGAACCGGAACAAAAGGAGGATATGCCTGAGCTGGAAGACGCGGGAGCGTATGCGGACACGAACAGCGCGCCGGACCATGAGCCAGACAGGCCGCTCGTTTTCATATCAGAGAAGGGAAACAAGTATCACCAGGACAAAGCATGCGCAGGCCTGCGCTTTGCCGATGAGATCCAGAAAGTATCTGAAGAGGAGGCCATCGCGCTGGGCAGACAGGCATGTCTCAGGTGCCAGCAAAAGCAAGCGGATGCCTGATGACTGGGCATGATCAGGCTGCCGTCACCCGGTTCTTGCCCAAGTCCTTGGCGTGATATAAGGCTTTATCGCTGAGTCTGTAAAAATGCTCGGTTTTGGTATCCATGCCCGGGATCATAGTGGAAACGCCAATGCTAACGGTGCATCGCAGCAACCCATTGCCATCTATGCTCATGGATTCTACCGACCCGCGCAGACGCTGCGCGATCTCCATCGCCTGGCCGCTGTCGGCGCCGGGCAGCAGAATGGCAAACTCTTCGCCGCCATACCGTCCAAGCAGATCGTAATTGCGCATCAAGCCCTTGATCGTCAGGGCAAACTGACGAAGCACCTCATCTCCCGCGACATGGCCGTGCGTATCATTCACCTGTTTAAAATCATCAATATCCAGCAGTAGGCAGGAGACAGGCTCCTGTCTTCTGGCAAACAGAGCGATCATCTCCCCCGCTCTTTTTTCAAATGCCTGCCTGTTGAGGGTATCAGTCAGCCCGTCCACAGAAGCGGCACGCAGAAGCTCCGCGTCAATCTTTTCCTTATCCAATAGGATAAACCCCATACTGCCTGATATCAGATGCAAAAAAAGCAGGACGAAAAGCGCTGTATTGAAAATACTCGGCGTCAGCAGACCCAGATCATAATCAGTCGCGACAGCGCCGACCGCCCGCAGCAAAAGCAGAATAATATTAACGCCATAGAAAGCCGCGATGGTCCTCTGCAAAACGGAAGGATGGCCGCAGGTAAACAGCCGCCAGGCGGGCAGAGCCATTAACAGAGCAAGGCAGGCTGATGAAAGCGCAACGCGCAGATCCTCCGGCGCGCCAAACGCGGCGGCTGTGCTGAACGCCAAGGCGCACGCAGCCAGCAGGGTCAGGTAATTTTTTTTGACCTGATCGGCAAAACTTTCCTTGATGAGCAGCAAAGAGATCATTTCCAGGGCGGCGCCGATAAAAAGCAGGTCATTGGCGATGGCCACCACCAGCATGCCCGGCACCTGCTCCCTGATGCCAATGAGGATCCATGCGATGGGCTGGAGCAGCTTTGACAATAAAAATGTATCCAGCGGCTTACTGCGCGTACGGCCGATCATATAGGCAATCACAAGGCCCCCGGAAAACAAATGGCCGCACAGCAGCACCAGCATCATGGTCGCCATGTTGAGTTCCTGCAGTATCACAACGGTCTCCTGTCTTTTTCAATGCAAATATCGACAAAAGTATATGATTGACGCAAGCTTATGTCAAGAATATTAACCGCCGCATATTATCCTGTAACAAGGATGAAAACCCTTGCATGAACGTCATAGCTTTAATTAATACACGCGCAGACAAAACCCGTCAAAAAAGGGATGCCAGCACATCCCTTTTCCACATATTCCTTTTTACATGCGGAACTCGTTTATCAACCTCAGCCGCCCGCGGCCCTCGCAAGCAAGGTCACCAGGTACAGAAACTCTTCCTTGTATGCATCCCCTGTGACACCGCTCCCGCGCAGCAGGGTGAGCGCTGTATCCCAAGAGGAAGTGCCTTTCCACTCACTGTCCCGCAGCAGCATGGCCGTCTCGGCGACAGCAGCGGCGAAGCGCAGGTCCCGGCTCATCTCTCCGGCTTCCCCTTTCAGCGTATAGGTGTACAGGCGACTCTCATCGCCATCAGGTTCCTTGGCGCGGATGGACAGGGTGAGCAGCTCGGCTTCATGATCCTGCGCCGGAGCCGCCGTGTTGTATTTGCTCTGGACCGCGCCGAAGTCAAACGCGCTTCCCGCAGGGACCAGCTCATACATCACCGTGACGCGGTGCCCGCTGCCTATCTCTCCGCCGTCTTTGGTATCATCGGCAAAATCCTCCGCCTGCATCAGGCGGTTTTCATAGCCGATCAGCCGGTAGCCGATGACGCGGGCCGGGTTGAAGTCCACCTGCAGCTTGACGTCTTTGGCAACGGTGAAGAAGGTGGCGCCGATCTCTTCCACCAGCGCCCGTCGCGCCTCATAGATGGTGTCGATGTAGCTGTAGTTGCCGTCCCCGTGGTTGGCCAGCGCCTCCAGCTTGTTGTCCTTGTAATTGCCATCGCCAAAGCCCAGGACGCTCAAGGCGATGCCCGCCGTCTTTTTTTCCTCCGCCATGCGGGCGAGCGCTCCCTCATCGCTGACACCTACGTTGAGGTCGCCGTCGGTCGCCAGCAGCACGCGGTTGTTACCCTCCGGCGTGAAGTGCTTCCCTGCCAGTTCATAGGCGGTTTGAATGCCGGCCGCTCCCGCGGTCGCCCCGCCCGCGGTGAGCCCTTCAATAGCTTCCATGATCTTGATCTTCTCGCTCGCCTTGACGCCATCCAGCAGCACCTCATCGCGGGAGGCATAGGTGACAATGGATACCGTATCCTCAGGGCTCAGCTCATCCAGCAGCAGCATGAAGGCCCGCTTGACCAGCGGCAGTTTGTCCGGTGAATCCATGGAGCCGGATACGTCAATGAGAAAGACAAGGTTTTGCGCCGGGCGCTCCTCCAGCGGGATATCCTCCGCTCTCAGCCCGATCAACAGCAGGAGTGTATCTTTGTTCCAAGGTGTCCGGGCAAGTTCCATCGTGACGCCCAGAGGCTCCCCGTCCCGGGGCTTTGCGTAATCATAGTGAAAGTAGTTGAGCATCTCTTCAACGCGCACGCTGTCCACCGGTACCGTCTCGCCGCGAAGGATCATGGCGCGCAGCTGAGCGTAGGATGCCGTGTCAACATCGGCCGCGAAAGTAGACAGAGGAGAGGTCAGTGTGGAAAGGAAGCGGTTCTCCTGGAAGTACCCGTATTCATTCGTATTGAACTCTATGGCCATGGGAGCGGGTATTATGCTCATGTCAAAGACCGGCATCATCCCGGAGAATCCGTCGGCAGCCTCCCGGGTCAATTGCTCAAAGGGCCGGGCCTGAGGTGACCAGAGGACGCCAAAGGTGATCTCATCCAGCATGCCGCTGGCGAGCAGTCCGTTTTGCCGCTGAAATTCCGCAAGGGCTTCCCCGGTATCCGGCCCGAACCGGCCATCTGATGATCCGTTAAAATACCCCAGCGCTTGCAGCCTTTCTTGCAAGGCGCGTACATTCTCTCCCTCGTCTCCCTGTCTCAGTTCCCTGTCAAAGACGGGACTGCTCCCTGACGCGGCGGCATTGATCAGCGGAGTAAGCATCAGCAGCAGCGACAGCGCGGCTGTCAGTATTCTGATTAATGCGCGATTCATGTGATCACACCCCTTTCACCTGTTTAGACGCGGAGAAAAGCGTTTTTGTTCCACGGCACTCTGACGTCGGTAATCCGTTCCATACTGGAGCCTGGATGAGCCATCAAGTGAACAAGCCCGCGCGCTTCTCATATCAATCTGTGCATGACTGCTAACCGGTGCGGGTCGTATAGACACGATCAACCATGTACTGCTCAAGCAGATTTGTTGAGTCTGATACATTTTTAGGCTCTTAGGCTTTTGTTGCTCTTGATACCTTCACATCAAATCCATATGATCATAACCAAACTCGGGGCTTATCTCCCTTGAGTTGCAGCGTCAGCCCGAATATAATCAATAAGCCATTTGCACAGGATAAAGTGCTGTGATGTGCTCATAACACACCGCCTTCCTAACAAATAACATTACCGGAAAGGCATGCGATATGTTGAAAATAGCGATCTGCGACGATGTCGGCGCCGAGCTCAGTCATGTCGCCGGGCTCACAAGGGAGTATCTGACAAAGGCTGATATTAGCGCCATGCTCAGTGAATACACCCATCCGGACGAGCTGCTGACGGCCTGTGAGACCGAGACATTTCATATATTTTTGCTTGATATGGTCATGCCCATGATCAGCGGGCTGGAACTTGGGCGAAGCATACGCCGCGTCAGCACCGACGCGCAGATCATTTACATCACCGCGGAACCCGGATTCGCGCTGGATGCCTATTCAGTCAATCCCCTGCATTACCTGTTGAAGCCGGTAGATCAGGAGGCGCTTTTCGCGGCACTGGGGCTGGCGGCGGAAAAAGCAGCATTCGGCGAGGAGACTTCTGTCACCATCAAAACGCGTGACGGCCTGCGTACGCTTTGCGCGGACGCGGTGGTCTGCTGTGAATACGCACGCCATACGGTGATCTATACGCTCAAAGGCGGCGAGCGGGTGGTGACCTTGACCCTTGCCTGCAGCTTCTCGGAGCATATCGCCCCGCTGCTGAGGGACCGGCGGTTCATACAGCCGCATGCCGCGTACGCTGTCAATATGAGCAGCGCGGAACGGCTGTCCAAAGACGGGTTCCTGATGCGGGACGGCGCGCGCGTACCGGTTTCTGGCAAGCTATTTGCGGCGGTGCGCAACGCGTACATGAGCTACCGCCTGGAAGGGGTGTGAAGATGCAGCCCTATGATATTGTACGCTGTGTTGTCACCGACACCATGCTGGCGGCGCTCCTGTTCACGCTGGCGCGCCCCAAGTATCATGTGCGGACGCTTTGGGCCGCGCTGGCAGCGATCGTAGCCTTTGGCTTGGCGCTGAGCGTGTTTTTTTATCAGCGCGGCGACTATACGACGCTGGGCAAACTGAGCATTCCCAGTTTCATCCTCATCAGCGCCGCCGCGAAACCGCTTTTCCGCGAATCGCTCATGCAGTGGCTGTTCAACTGCCTCACCGCCATGAATGTATATGCCGTCACGGTCGTCCTGAGCTATTACCTTTGCGGGCTCTTCCCATACCCGCATTACGCCATCACCCTGCTGCGCTTCATTTTCTTCGCGGCCGCCATCTGGCTGTTTCGCAGCCGTCTGAGGTTTTTATACCGTCAGGCGGCCGAGCACTGGAACCTGTACCTGTGCGTCGCCGCGGGCCTCTTTGCCAATTTCGCTTGGTTTTTCATGTCAAGCGATGATGTGGAACAGACGCTGACAGATGATTTTATCCCGCTTCTGCTGCTGACAATGCTTGGAACGCTCATCTATTTCGCGATCTTTCTGTCACTCAAAAACAGCTTGCGGGAGGCCGCGCTGCAGGAGGAGAACCTGAAAATGCAATCCGACCGGGAGCTCACCCGCCAGCGCCTTTCACTGATGGATGAAACCGTGCGCCAGATGAGTATCGCGCAGCATGACCGCCGCCATTTTAACAACACGCTGCTCTCAATGCTTGGGCAGGGCGAAACGGACAGAGCCGTCGACCTGATCCGGCGGCAGAGCGAGGCATTGCCGCAAAAACCCCAAAGCTATTGCCAGAATGTGCCGGTAAACGCCGCTGTATCCTATCATGCCGAGCTTGCCAGGCAGCGGGGCATCCGCTGTGATCTGCGGCTGGATATCCCCGAACTGCTCCCCATCGATGAGCTGTCGCTGGCCATGGCGGTCTCAAACCTGATGGAAAACGCGATAAGCGCCGTCTCCTCCCTCCCTGCCCCGCGGCGCGCGCTGCGTTTTACGGCTGTCAACGCGGGCCAGCTCATACTTGAAATGAGCAATCCCTATGACGGTGAGATAGGTCTTGATCCAAACGGCTTGCCCACCGCCCGTGAAGAAGGCCACGGCAAGGGCACGCAAAGCGTAGCCAAGTTTGTAAAGGAGTGCGGGGGCGAGCTGGTATACGATGTGTCGGGCGGGCTGTTCAAGGTACGGCTGATGGTCTGAGTTTGGTTTATTAACAACGATAAGCGGAAAATTACGCCTTTTAAGCAGGAAACGGAATTCCCCCTTCTTTTAACGCTATCCTCTGATCAGGATAGCAATTTGATAAGAAGGGGGTGTTTTCATATGAGCGGAACTGACAGGCGCAGAGAGGACCGGCCGATGCCAGCGCCCAACGCCGGCGGCAATGTCTGGCCCAAACAGAGCTGCCCCGCATTTACCCCGCGCAGCGGGGCGGCGGAAGAGACCTGCTGGTACTGCGTCTATGCCGACTTCCATCTGGATAAACCCCGCACGCTGGATGTGGGCGTATGCTATTGGCCGAAAAAGGTATTCGTGGAGACAGTGGCAAACAGGTGATGACCTGCGGATATGATTGATAAAAAAAGCATGGAGGTTCAACATGAAAAAGGGATATCTCTCACTCCTGCTGGTGATCAGCATGGTGTTCACCACGGCGACATTCGCTGCCGGATCCACGGCTATAGCAGAAGCGCCCGAGAACTTTCCGGCCTTGTGGGAGGCCGGTGATACAAAGAACAAGATCGTCACCATCAGCGATATCCATCTGGGCATCGAGGACCGTTACAGCGAAACAGTGGAAAACCTTCCGCTGCTCATCCGGTTTTTAAAGCGCCTTCAAAATACAGGGGATGTGCGGGAACTGGTGATCGCGGGCGATTTCCTCGATGAATGGTATCTCCCTGTCTATTATCCCCGCTATACGGATCAAAGACAGTTTTACATGGACGTGATCGCCAACAATCAGGATGTGATCGACGAGTTGAATCACGTGATCGACAGCGGCATCAAACTGGTCTATGTCATCGGAAACCATGACATGACGCTGGAGGCAGATATCTTGCAGGAGGCCATCCCCGGTATCGTGCAGGCTGTCGACGCCAAAGGGCTCGGCGCTTACTATACGGGCGTCCGCAATGAAATTGTCATTGAGCACGGCCACCGCTACGATGTGTTTTCGGCGCCGGATACAGTTACCAACGCGGAGCTTGCCGGCAATGACCGGACAATTTTCCCTGCCGGGTATTTTTACGCCCGCTATGCCGCCACCTGGGTGCTAGAGGGCCGGCCGGCGGTCGAAAAAGAGCTGCCTGTGGTCACTAAAGTGCCTGATAAGGCCGATACGGATCAGTATGGCGCTTACCTCTATTACATGATCCTCAAAACTGTCTCCTCGCGGATGACACCCAATGAGGCGCTGGACGAAAAGATATTTGATATGCGCGTCTCCGGATTTGATGACGCTTATTCCTTCCTTGATTTCTATCCGGCTCAGCAGGAAGATGGTACGATCAGCGCGCCGGTGCTGTTCCGCAACATTCAACGCACCTGGGATGAGCGCCAGGGGATCAACCGGGTGAAGGTACCCGGCAGCTTCATTGAAGCGGTCGCCGGCACCCTGGACTGGCGCTATTTCTCCGGGCAGGCCAGGACGCAGTACCTGAACAACCCCGGCGAGAACGTGGATGTGGTTGTATTCGGCCATACGCATGTGCCGGTATATGATGAGCTGGGCGGCGGGAAATACTATATCAACGACGGTACCTGGATCGACCACAATACAAATGTTCCGGAGGCCACCCGCACCTTTGCGGTCATCACCACCGGCGTAGAGGTGAAAGCCGGGCTGTATCGCTTCATGGAGGACGGCGCTGTAATCGACATCAGCGAACTGTACAGCAGCGCGCAAAACAAGCAATAACATTGCCGGAGACTGTCGGCTGTTTGATATCCATAACGCAGTTTAGGATAGCCTCTCGGCCGGCTGCTTGTGTCCCAAGATGAAGAAATCCAGAGAATTACCGCGATATTGCAGGAAAGTATGAGGCATAGAAGTTAAGTATGAAAAGCATTCAGCGTACAGCTGTTTTGACCTTAGTTCTGGTGCTGCTGTGCGCAACAGCCCTGGCCACGCCGCGCGGCCCGGTATGCTGGTGGTGCGGAAGCCGCGACACAGAATGGGCAGATTATACGCATTTCTTCGAAAGTACCCACAGTCATCATTATTACTGCCATAATCCCAACTGTATACTTAACACAACTTGGGGATGTGCTAAAGGCGATGAACCGGAGCCTTGTTCCTTCACCATTCCCGCCGATTGTACAAAGGGAGCCTCCTGTGTTTGCGGCAATACCTCAGGCGGCCCGGTCCATGCCGAGGTCATCGATACGGCTGTCGCCCCCGCCTGCACCGAGACAGGATTGACCGAGGGCAGCCACTGCTCGCTGTGCGACGCTGTATTGGTCGCGCAGCAGATAGTTCCGGAAACAGGACATACAGTCGTAACCGACCCGGCCATTCCGATGACCTGCGCTGAAGACGGGAAGACTGAAGGGGCACACTGTTCAGTGTGCGACACTGTACTGGTTGCGCAGCAGACAGTCCCCTCTCCTAAAAGCCATACGATGGTGGTCCAAGCTATCGTCCCTCCCACATGCACCCAAACCGGCCTGACACCTGGCTGGTACTGCTCAGCGTGCGGAGCGGTATTCGCTGAGCAGGAAACATTGCCAATCACAGACCATACACCAACAGTCAGCGCAGCGGTCGCCCCCACCTGCAAAGGAACAGGGTTGACTGAAGGCAGTCACTGTTCAGTGTGCGACACTGTGTTGGCCGCGCAGGAGACGCTGCCGGCAACAGGCCATACTGTCACAGTTGACGAGGCAGTCGCTCCCACCTGCACCGGAACCGGCCTGACCGAAGGAAGCCACTGTTCGGTGTGCAGAGAAGTACTCGTCGCGCGGCAGACAGTCCCGGCAACAGGACATACTATATCAGTTGACACGTCAGTAGCACCCACCTGCACTGGAACCGGCCTGACTGAAGGAAGTCACTGCGCCACATGCGCAGAAGCACTCGTCGCGCAGCAGGCCGTTCCAGCAACAGGCCATACTGTCACAGTTGACGCGGCAGTCGCCCCCACCTGCACCCGAACCGGTCTGACTGAAGGAAGTCACTGCGCCATATGCGCAGAAGTACTCGTCGCGCAGCAGGCCGTTCCGGCAACAGGTCATACTATCACAATTGATGCGGCAGTCGCCCCAACCTGCACCGGAACCGGCCTGACCGAAGGAAGTCACTGCGCCACATGCGCCGAAGTACTTGTCGCGCGGCAGACCGTTTCGGCCATCGCGCATCAATATCTGGTCACCGTCACACCTCCCACCTGCGCCGCGGATGGCTACTCGGCCTATACCTGTGCCCAATGCGGCAGTACATATACCGCGGATGTGTTCGCGCGAAAGGGGCATGTCATTGGCGCGTGGATAAACATGGGCAATGATACGCACAGCTCAGCCTGCAAGCGCGCCTCATGCGGTCACGTCAGAACAGGGTCGTGTGAATACACTGAAATCACACTGAACGGACAGCAGATGAATATCTGCGCTGTATGCGGCGCGATGAGAATTAACGCTGCAAAGAACAGCAAGGCTATTGAGACTGCGCTGCCGCCTATCCCGGGCGCAGCCGCAGAGCCTGTTGGCGGCGGCCTGCTGCCCCGCGGCCGGCTGATCGTATACAGCCAGGAAAACCCCTTTGACGGTGTGCTGCACGCGCTGAGTGTCGCGTTTGAGTACGCCGGGCAGATCTCCGCGCTATCGGGACCTGCGCGCGTGTATGTGCCGTTTGAAAGCGCGTCCGCGTTCAAGCTTTATCGCATAGCCGGCGAAGTGATGACGGATATCCCGTTCACTTACGAAGACGGGGTCATCAGCTTCCAGATCGATCAGGCCGGCCTGTTCCTGCTGGCCGTGGACGGGGCATCATTCAGCCTTCCCTCCGCCTGACAAACTATCCGGCATAATCGTAAAGACAGCCTGTTCGCTATCGGACAGACTGTCTTTACTGCTTTTATTACTGATGGCAAGACCGGTTTTCCGGGCATATCGGCACCCTCACGTTACCGGCAAGCTGCCACGGAGAATCGATCACCTCAATAATCGTCAAGCCAGATGCCCATATCAATGAAGTCGTCGACATCCTTCGCGAAGGCTGCCCGAACATTAAAATCCTCATCCAGTTCCTTCTTCAGCTGCTCCTGATAGATGAGGGCTGTCTCCATATCGCCACGCTCAATGGCCTGGCGGATCAGGATTCTCAACTCGTTCTTTGTCATATCTGCCTCCTCGCCCCCAAGATACGGAACTCATCTCTTATAGCATCCCTGTCCGGCATGCCGCGTTCGCGATTTATATATCACATGTTACCACACAAAAGCGCGGCAGAGCAAATTATGGTATATCCCTTGATAGTGCAGCTGCCTCCGTAAATTAAAGGCCGCGCCTATTGTCTATCGATTTTCAGGGTTTCTCCCGGCGTCAGCACCAGTTCCTGCCTGTCAGCATTCAGCCAAATGGTCGCCGCCGTCGGATTGTGGACGATGAGTCCGTCAGCACTGAACCGCAGCTGATGATAGGCCCATACATAGTCATGCACTTCGATGTTGGTCGCGTACCATACATCCGGCCTTCCCCCCGCGGCCTGGGCGAACCGCTCGATGACTTCCCAGTTGCCATGCTGCTCGAACTCGTAGCTGTGCCCCCAAAGATAAAACAGGCGCGCCTCGCCGCCTGCGTCAGGCGACAAAAACCGATGAAGCAGGGGCATCAGCTCCGGGTCGTCGTGGTGGCAGGTGGGCCGCAGCCTCATCCAATCCCGCGGGATTTCAAACCCCCGGCTGCTCTCTACCGTACGCGCGTAGACAAGGCCAAGGGTACGCAGCACATCCACCACCTCATCATGATAGGTGCCAAAGGGATAAGCCATGCCGCGAATGACGCGGCCGAAAAGCCTCTCCAGCGTCAGGCGGTCCATCATCATCTCATGCGCGATCATGCTGGCCGGCAGGCGTTCCAGGTGGGGATGCGTGGCGGAGTGCAGCGCAACCTCCTGCCCGGAATCCTTGAAAAGGCGAAGCGCCTTCGATCGGCTGACGCGCCTGTGGACTTGTCCGGCCGGGTACACCGGTTCAACTTCACACAGCAGGCTGCCGTTGAGGTTGAATGTCCCCTTGAGCCCGAAGCCAGCCATGATCTCAAGCAGCCGCTCATCCTGATCCACGCCGTCATCATAGCTGAGTGTCAAGGCCCGGCTCAGCCCTCCCGGAAAAAGCATGCACAGTTCTCCCATTCGTACAAACACCTCGCCTTTAAGTTTTGATACAGACACGCAGCATCCATGCGCCCAATACTCCCAGAGACTATATGAACAGCCGTCAAAGCCCGGTGTTCATCAGGCAGCATGCGCAGACTGGGATATTCTCCTTATTGCGCCGGCAGATACTCCAGCATATTGAGCATCTGATGCATCCGCGCGCCCCATCCTTCAGCGGCCTCCAGCGGATACAGCAGCGTGCACAGATATGTCCCCCGGGGCGCCGATATCAGATAGACCTGGGCAAGCGCTGTGCCCTTGCTTGCCTTGAAAGCCCGGACAGTTCCTTCCTCATGGCTCAGAAGCGGGAACATCCCCGTGCCATCCACTGCCTCGATGATATAGCCCTGCCGTTCATATTCACTGATATACTCATCCAACCCCGGTTTCTGCGCGCGTTCAGGTTCGGTGATATCAAGGATACCGAAAGACACTTCTTCGGATAGCTTGTTTTCGATCAGTTCAAACTTCACGCCATTGTCTGCAGGAACCGGACTGAAAAAAGCGGCGTCGTACCACGCGCTGAAGCTGCCTTCGTGTATATACTGCCTTACCTCAATATATTCTGTCATGCCTTCCAGTTCGACTTCCATCTGTTTACTCGCGGGAAAAGCATCGGTCTGTCCGCCTTCAGGCAGCACAAGGACGGGAGCAGAAAAAATTATGACGGCCATTGTTATGGCAGCCAGGCAGCGGATGGTCTTGCGCATACGATCCTCCGGTGTTGTATTTCACACGCATACTATCACAGCAGCAGGCAGGCATCAACCGGACACTTGCGCTGCCCGCCATGAGGCACACACGCAAAAGCCCGCATACCAGACCGGCTCTTGTTGTTTCATTGGCAGCAGCGTGTGCCAATTGACGGAACATTTGATCATAGATCACAAATACAAAAATATCGCTTTTATCTCCGGCCCTCCCAGCCATCCCGACGGCTCCATCCGCGAACAGGCTTATTTGGATACCATGAAAAAGCACGGATTGACCGTTGAAAGCGGCATGTTATACCATGGCGACCTCTCCGGCTTTGTTTCGGCTGAAGTCAACAAGCTGCTGGATGATTACCCGAACCTGGAAGCCATCATGCTGTGCAATGACGAGATGGCGCGAACAGCTTACCGATCAGCAAAGTGATCGACCGGGCGGATCAAATGCTGTATATCGAGAAGAAGTATAAAAACAGCGCATACATGAAGTTGTAAATACTCACCTGGTAATGAACCCGCTCCGTTCTCCAGGCTTTTTAAAATCGCTCAATCCCGGCTGGCCCCACAGGGCTGCCGGCTTTTTTATAGATATCTCCGGGTGATCCATGCCGTCACCGCGCTCAGCCCCGCCATCACAAAGAAGGCCGCGTTCATGCCCAGGGCATCGATCATCACACCCATCAGAATGGGGCCAAGAGTCATACCAATGCCATAGATTGCCTGATACAGGCCCATGCCTGCCCCTCGCAGCTCGGGCCGGATATCCTTGACGCACTGGCCCAGCAGCATGGCAAAGGTAAAGCCGCTGGATATGCCGGCCATTGCCTGAGCCAGATACAGCTGCCCCATGGTTTGGCACAAGGGGGCCATGACGCAGTAGAGCGCTGCCAGGATGAATCCCAGCTCAATCAGCGCTTTAGGCCGCGCTTTCGAAAGGGTACGGCTGCCTGCGGCAGTCAAATTTGCCAGCACAGCAGCGATGGTGAGGACGAGGCTAAGCGCGCTCAGTTCCGGCTTGCTGGCCCCCAGGCGGATGCCCAGGTTGACAGAAAAACTCAGGTAGGTGCCAAAGGCGATGATCTGGGTCAGCAGCCCCAGCACCGAGGTGACCCGCATGTTGCGGTCACGGGCTACGCTCAGCATGGTGCGCAGGCTAAGCCCCTGGTTGGGCCGAGGCTGTTCCCTGAGCATCAGGCTGAGCGGCAGGCACAGCATGCCGGCCGCCGCGGCGATTTGAAACGCGCTTTTCAATCCCTGACTGGCCACGGCCCAGGCTACCAATACGTAGCACAGCAGCCTTCCCCCCTGGTTGGCAATATTGAGCTGGGAAATCCGGCGCGGACCTTCCTGCGGCGGGAAAAAGCCGCCGTACATCACCGTGAAGCTCACCCAGCTGGCCGAGGCCAGCCCCGCGACCAGGCGAAGCGCCAGAAAGCTCGCGGGCGTGTACCACAGCAAAAAGCCCAGCCCCGCAAGAGCGGTCAGGGCACACCCCATCACGATGAAAGGTTTCTGCCGCCCCAGGCGGTCAGCCATCAGGCCTGCCGGCACGCGGACCAGCATCTGGCTGAAGCCGTATGCCCCGCCCACCAGTCCCATGAATCCCGCGGTCTGCCCCATGCGCTGGAGCTCCGCGTTGATGTAGGGGGTGATGGCATATTGTGAAAACCAAAATATCGCTGTCAGCGCGTACAACAGCCCAGCCTGGCGCCGGTTATCCGGACCTGCGGTTTGCATGACTCTCTCCTGTTCCTGCGGCAGCAAAAAAGCCACAAGCAGTACTCATCGGCTCTCAGTATACACCATTTCCATTGCGCAGGCACAGCGTCGGGTTTGACCATCCGTTTACATCGCGCTTCCAAAGCATATCCTATATAATATCAAGCTGTTACATGGTAAAATATCGGCATGCACAGCAGGCAGATCATCCACCATGGAGCAAGGAGCGCCGGTATGAATTTTATCAACCGCCCGGAAAACCCGCCCCGGAATGTCACGCACAAAGTATTTTACAGCAAAGCATACGGCCGTGATATCGGTTTCAACATTTATCTTCCGCCCGAATACCATCAGAGCGATGAAAAATACCCGGTCGCTTATCACCTGCCCGGCTGGACAGGGGATGAGTCATCCGAGATAGGGACGATGGAGAAGATATACGCAAACAGGCGCTCGATCAACGTTTTCCCCAACAATTCCCCGATCATTGAAGCGTACGAGAACCTGCCCGTTGAATCCATGATCATGGATGACCTGATCCCCCATATTAACGCCGAATACAGGACGGAACCCGGCGCTGAAGGCAGATCCGTTTCAGGCTTTTCAATGGGCGGCGGAATGGCTTTTTATTATGCCTCCAGGCATCCTGAACTGTTCAGTTCTGTGACCGCGTACGCGGGGACATATCACCACTATTACAACAGAGGCTTCAGCACGGTGGGCGCGGCGCCCGACATGGCCAGAGCCCTGTATGAAGACATGATGAGAGAAGAGAGGTACCTGGAGGAAAGCAACATTCTATGTATCGTACGCCAAAACGCGGATTTGATCCGCGGCAGGCTGCGCATCACGATGCATGTGGGAACAGACGACATATTGTTTTGCGACAATGAGATCCTGCATCTGTACCTGGAGGCGTTGAACATACCGCACAACTACACGCTCTTTCAAGGGGTTGGACACGAACTGTCGGGCATCCTGTGAAAGCATCCGCGGTCTTCTCCCGCTCAAATTTCTTCCGGTATCATTTGAATGCCGCCTCGGGGTATGATATGATACAGATACTGGCGATTGGCTATATCATGCCGTAACGGGGATATGTCTTCGGACATACATCTCCCAAAATACTGACCAGCCGGCGAAGAAAGGAAACGCCTTATGAAGAAACACGTGAGCTACGACAAGCTCTCAAAGAAAAAGCAGCTCCAGATAGACAAGGGAAAGCGCGGCACGTGGTTCGGGATCAACCCCGTCACCCGAAAGCCGGAAAGCAGCCGGGCCTACAACCGCAGGAAAGCGCAAGACTGGAAGAAGGATTCCGGGCCTGCGCTTTTTTATGCTCATGAGGGGCGGGATTCATCCATCGTCCCTATGGTTTTGACTGATTCTGATTCAAAAAAGAGCATACATGGTCAAGCGCGCGCCTCCGGTTTGTGATATATTGTCTAAGACGAAAGAAAACGGGAACAATAAACAGAATCGGAGGACACGAACATGAATAGGTACGAGGAAGCCATGAAACAACTGGATGAAAAGCTGGGCCGCAAGGACGGATTGATCAGCCTGTCCACCATCGCGCTGGACAAGGGGGCGGACGGCAAATGCCGCCCAGCCGCCCGCATCGTAGACGCCTACTATCAGGATGGCGCCTTTTACACCGTCACCAACGCCGCCTCCGCCAAGATGCGGCAGATCGAACAGAACCCGGAAGTAGCCGTATGTATAGTTGTAGAGAACTTTACGGCTGACGGCATCGGCGAAAACCTTGGCTGGGTATGCAAGGATAGCAACCTGGAGATGCGGGCCAGACTGCGCGCAATATTTGCCGCCTGGTATGACGAGGCAAACAACGATGATGATCCCAATACCTGTATTCTGCGCGTTCGCCTGACCAAGGGTCTTTGGAATGACGCCCACAAGGGCATCCAGCATCATATTGATTTCATCGGCAAGACAGCGGATTGAGCGTGCCGCCAGCCCATTGGAGGAACTGTTCATCTTGGCAATGCCGGGTAGGGTAAAGTCGGATATAAACGCCCCTTGCGGCATCAAAATGAAACCCTATAGCAGAAAACAGACCCGACTTTGATATGCCCACATGTTGGATAAAAACCAACTGAGGGGCTGTATCTTTTTTGGAAGCCCGGTTCATCCCTGCCGGGAAAGTGTTGACAAAAATAATAATCGGTTTATACTACAAGGGAACATTTGTTCCTATTTTATATGAAAGGCGGCGATCGCGGCATGCTGAAGGACAGAGTCTATATCTCCATCGACCTCAAATCCTTCTACGCGTCGGTCGAATGCCGGGAGCGGGGGCTTGACCCCCTGACAACCAACCTTGTTGTGGCGGATGTAAGCCGAACAGAAAAAACCATCTGCCTGGCCGTTTCCCCCTCGATGAAGGCTTACGGCATCCCCGGAAGGCCGCGGCTGTTTGAAGTCATCCAGAAGGCAAGAGAGATCAACGCCCGGCGGCTTTTCATTGCCCCGGGCCGGTCTTTTTCCGGTTCATCAAGCAACGATACCGAACTGTGTTCCTGCCCCAACCTCGCCCTTGATTATATCGCAGCCGTGCCCAGGATGGGCTTATATATCGAGTACAGTACACGCATATACAATGTCTACCTCAAATACATCGCCCCCGAGGATATACACGTCTATTCCATCGATGAGGTGATGATCGACGCCACCGATTATCTGGATGCCTGCAAGCTGACCGCGCGCGGCCTCGCCTCCAGGATGATACGGGATGTGCTGGATACCGTAGGCATCACGGCTGTGGCCGGTATCGGCACCAACCTCTACCTCAGCAAGGTGGCTATGGATATATTGGCCAAGCATGCCCAGCCTGATGAAAACGGCATACGCATAGCGGAACTTGACGAGATGAGCTACCGTCAATGCCTGTGGTCTCACCGCCCCCTGACGGATTTCTGGCGCGTCGGCCATGGCTACGCGTCAAAGCTGGAAGCGCAGGGCTTCTTCACGATGGGTGATATCGCGCGCTGTTCCCTGGGCGGGCCGGATGATTATCACAATGAAGACCTGCTGTACAAGCTGTTTGGCATCAACGCCGAACTGCTCATCGACCACGCCTGGGGCTGCGAGCCCTGCACAATGGCTGATATCAAGGGCTATAAACCGGGTGAAAAGAGCGTCGGGACCGGCCAGGTGCTGCCCGGCGCCTATCCCTATGAAAAGGTCAGGCTGATCGCGCGGGAGATGACCGATCTGCTGGCGCTTGACCTGGTGGATAAAAAGCTGGTAACGGATCAGCTCGTCCTCACGCTCGGCTATGACACCGAGAGCCTGAGGGATCCGGCCATCAGAAAGGCCTATCGCGGCGAGGTCACGACGGATCATTACGGACGCCCCATCCCCAGGCACGCGCACGGGACGGCAAACCTTGATGGCCCGACAGCCTCTTCCAGACTGCTGACGGATGCCGTCACAGCGCTGTTTGAGCGGATCGCCGATCCGACCCTGCTGGTCAAGCGCGTCAATGTCACGGCCAACCACGTTGTCGATGAAGGAAAGGCCGCGCAGGCGAAGGCCATCCTGCAGCTTGATCTCTTTACGGATTACGCCGCTGTGAATGCGCGCAGAGACAGCGAAAAGGCCATGCTTGAACGGGAAAAAAAGACGCAGCAGGCCATGCTGGCCATTAAGAGGAAGCTCGGCAAAAACGCCATCATCAAGGGCATGAATCTGGAGGAAGGCGCTACGACCCTGGCCCGCAACGCTCAAATAGGAGGCCATAAGGCATGAACGCTCCATCCGGCGGCGCGTATGATGATATCATCAGGCTGCCCCGCCCCGCGTCTATGGGGCATCCCCGCATGGCTCTGCCTGACCGCGCGGCGCAGTTTGCCCCTTTCGCGGCGCTCACCGGCTACGAGGCCGCCGTATCCGAGACAGCCAGATTAACGGATGAGCGGATAGAATTGGATGACTGCACAAAGGCCGCGTTAAGCGACAGGCTGCGCGTCATCGCGGACGGCGATGCCGGGCATTGCCCCGTGTCCATCACATATTTCATGCCGGATGCCTGAAAGCGCGGCGGCGACTACGCGACCGCCGCAGGTACGGTGAAAAAAATAGATGAGTATCACAGGATTGTCGTGATGGCAGGCGGCACGAAAGTGCCGATCGATGACATCATCGCGATAGATGGCGCGGTGTTTGACAGGCTATACGATACCAATACATAACTGCAGCAAACCCGTCAATGCCGGGCTGACCAGTTGGGCCATCAAGGTATGATCTGTCCGGATGATTTTGACATCATGACCGTTATTCAATATACTTCAGGCACTCGCTCAAGAGCGAGACCATGCTTGGGTCCAATGATTTTACTATAATTTGTTCCGCCCTGCGGAAGGAACACGCCGGGAAGCAAAACAAGGAGGACAAATCATGAAACTGCTTGATTTCGGTTCACTCAACATCGACCACGTATACCGCCTGGAACGCATGGTTCGGGAGGGCGAGACCGTAGCCGCCGAAGAATACCAAAAAAACGCCGGAGGCAAGGGACTCAATCAGGCCATCGCGCTGCGCAAAGCCGGGGCGGAGGTATTGATGGCGGGCGCTGTCGGACAGGACGGCGGCTTTCTGATAGATTTTCTCGCCAGTCAGGGCGTCGATACCCGTCATGTCCGGACGCTTGACGCGCCGACAGGCCACGCGCTCATTCAAGTGGATAAAGAGGGACGCAATTGCATCATCGTCTATGGGGGCGCCAACCGGCTCATCACGCCCGACATGGCGGACAGCATACTGGGTGATTTCGCCCCGGGTGACTATGTCTTGCTGCAAAACGAGATCAGCTCCATCGATCACATCCTGCGCTCCGCCCACCAAAGAGGGCTGCGCGTCATCATCAACCCCTCCCCCATCACGCAGGGGCTGCTCCACGCGCCGCTGCATCTGGCGGATTGGCTCATTCTCAATGAGACGGAAGGCCATGAGCTGAGCGGAGAAAGCCAGGCCGATGCCATCCTGGATAAACTGATCAAACGGTTCCCCGGATGCCGCTTTGTGCTCACGCTGGGCGAGGCAGGCTCCATATACGCCGATAAAGAAATGCGGGTGAAACAGCCGGCCTTTATGGTACCCGCCGTCGATACAACGGCGGCAGGCGACACCTTCACCGGCTATTTCCTCGAATCCGTCATGAGGGGGGAACCCATTGAGCGCGCGCTCCTTCGGGCCTCCAAGGCCTCATCGATTACCGTCAGCCGCCCGGGTGCCGGCCAGTCCATCCCTCACGCTTCCGAAGTTGAGCTGGCGCTGCAGGATACCGGCAGCGCCGGCTGAAAACAAGCGAAATCTGCCAAAGCAGGCGCCAGGAATATCCTCCTTTGAATCACCATGGAATATTCCTCAAAGCTATTCCAAAGGGCGGCTGACAGCCGCCCTTTTCATTGATATGCTTATACTGATGAGGAACTTTAACGCATCCAAAGCGTTGAGTAGTTTTGTCTGTGCGCAAGGAGCGGGAGCGCAGGCGTAGCAGCGCTACGTCAAGCTGCCGGCGACACAGCGCCGAGGCAAAAGGACCAACGCGACAATGCGTTAAAGTTTGGAATCAGTACTATATCATCTTTACAAGACCGTCGCGGCCGGCCTCACTTGCCGTCCTTTTGGTCCAGCGCTTTTTTCAGCGCCGATAGTTCAGAATCACTCAGCAGGCGCCACTGCCCGGGCCGCATGCCGCCCAGGTGAACGTTCATCACCCGCAGGCGCTTGAGCCCGGTAACGCCGAATCCCAGGTATTCGCACATCCTGCGGATCTGCCGGTTCAGCCCCTGCACCAGAATGATGCGGAAGGAGCGCGGCCCCGTCTTGCGCGCGCGGCAGGGCAGCGTCATGCGCCCCAGCACGGGCACGCCCTTTGCCATACGGGCGATAAATTCATCCGTTACAGGCCTGTCCACCGTGACCTCGTATTCCTTCTCATGCCGGCCGGCAGCCCGCAGGATACGGTTGACGATGTCCCCGTCGCTGGTCAGCAAAATAAGGCCTTCGCTGTCCTTATCCAGACGTCCGATGGGGTAGATGCGGGCCGGATAGTTGATGAAATCCACAATATTCACCGGCTCCCCCGGGTCTGCGGTGGACACGATGCCCAACGGCTTGTAGGCCGCTATGTAGACCTTGTCGCTCTGGGGGCGGATGGCCCGGTTGCCGACCATCACATGATCCGATGGCTGCACGCGGTCGCCGATCTTGGCCGGCTGCCCGTTGATGCGCACCTTGCCCTGCTCGACCAGCCTGTCCGCCTCGCGGCGGGAGCAAAAGCCGCTGTCCGCCAGGTATTTGTTGATCCTCCGGTCTTCCATCGCTACGTCTCCTGCCTCCGCCTAAAGGTGTAATATACCGGGGCATCATATCATATACGGGCTTGTGCCTCAATGGACGCGCGCTTAAACGCTTGCCGCGGCGGTATGATAGATTAAGATTGAGCGCGCAGCCATCACATTTTTACCTGAAGGAGGCAGCATCATGAACATTAAGGAAGTCCTGCTTGTTTTGACGGATCGCTGGGCGGACTGGGAGCCGGCTTACGCTATCTCAGACATCCGCATGTCCGAACTGTATGAGGTAAAGACCATCGCTCTGGACCGCACGCCCAAGGAATCCATCGGAGGCATCCGCGCTGAGATCGACTATACGATTGCGGAGTACCGGCTCAGCGGCGATACGGCCATGCTGATCCTGCCCGGCGGCTTTACCTGGGACACGGGCGACTATCAGGCCATTGCCGATTTTGTCCGAGATGCCGAGGAGAAAGGCATCCCGGTCGCGGCCATCTGCGGCGCGACAATGTTTCTGGCCAGGCATGGCTTTCTGGATCATCGCAGGCACTCGGGGGATGATCCCCGGTGGTTTGCTGATCTGCCCGGCTACAAGGGCATGGACAGGTTTGTACGCGAGCAGGCGGTCACCGACCGGGGCTTCATCACCGCCAACGAAACAGCGGCGCTGGAGTTTTCCAGCGAGATCGCAAAGGCCCTCAGGCTGCGCAGCGATGAGGAGATCCGGGAGCGCTATGATTATATGAAGAACGGGATGTTCCCCGCATAGGGGATAAAAAAGCGCGAAATGGAGCGGATTTCCCCTCAGCTTTCGCGCTTTTCGCTTTTTGCATTTATGCTTTTATGTCCGCTTGCGCAAACCAATATGCCTTATTCCATCAAAGGATACAGCTCAGACAGCCTTGCGAGGTATCCTTCATCCTGGAAGCTGAAGCCCCTGATGCCGGACAAGCCTTCGTCATAGGAGACGGGGATGTTGATGTAAAGCAGCACATTCGGATCGGTATTCAGGCGGGATGTGACCTGGTAGGGGATGTTGAAGGCCAGTTTTACTTCCTGAAGCTCCGCCGGGTCAACTGACGCCACCGATGCGATATCCGGGAAGAAGGTGAAGAACTCACGCGCCGTATCCGCCGCAACCCCGCCCGCCAGCATATAGCTGACGACCGCCATACCCGATGCGACCCCCACCTTTACCTCGCCGACTACATGCCTCGCGTCGGCTGCCAGGGGGAAGTGAAACTGGCCGTCCAGGGACAGATCCATCGGCGTGAACATCCAGAACTTATCCGTCAGATCATTGCGGAAGCTGAGGAAAAGCGGGCCTTCTCCGGTCATGACACTGCCGGCTTTAGGCGCCTCTGTTGGATTCGGCGTAGCTTTTGCAGGCTTCTTCGTCTGCTTGGGCGTGGGCTTGGGTGTCGGCTTGGGCGTCGCGGCCGGCGTTTCGGTCGGATCTTTTGGGAAATCAAACGGCGGGATGGGGATCGGCAGGAGGGTAAAGAGCTTGGGTGTCGCAGTCGCAGCGGGCGGGATCCAGATGGTGGGCAGCGCCAGTTCCAGGTCGGGGATGAATACGGCGGAAGCCGAAAATGGCGCGGCCGTGTTCAGCAGCAGCATGAACAGCAAGAGCGCGGATCCGATGATCCGAATTCGTTTCATATGGATGTCTCCTTTCAGCAGGCTCGGCAGAACCGGGCGTCAATAAGCAATGGATTTGATACGCAAAATGGCCAAGGCGAAAGAACTCTCCATTGCCAGGCCGGAAAATAGACGCATCCCTCTGGTTTGAGGGGTCGGCGGTATAAGGTCATGCTGATGACGGTCTTGCTGCCTGCGGTCTTGCTGTACACGGCGTTTACCGCGCCGAACCGGAAGGAATTACCTCTTGGATTGTATCAATATACCCATTAGCTATCGCTAACCACATATTTGATAATATCTTTATGAATTTTTTCTGTTTAATATCATGTTTTTGCGTTCCTGTTGATTTAACACGAAATGAAAAAACTGAAGGATGTTCAATCCCCGCGGTATGTGTTATAATAACCATAGGAAATGAGGGCCGGGCTTCAATCATATATAGAATCTGCCAACCATCGCGTTGATCGCCGTTTACCCAGCTTCACCCGCAGGTCAAAGAAGCGGAATGTCACCTCTGCCTGATCATGAAGCCTTTTCAGCCTCATCAGAATATGCCCATAGAAGACCGGGAATCCGCGTCCTCGATTGATCATCAACCTCGAGATGAGGTGTAATATAGTATAGAAAGGATGATAAATCATGGCAACGTACAGGGAAATACAGGGGTTTGTCAAGACCAGCTTTGGCTATGTGCCAAAATCATGCTGGATCGCGCACTGCAAGGAAATCTATGGCCTTGCGCCAAAGGTATCACCAAACAGGCACGATACCGGAAAGCGTGTATACCCTTGCCCTGAGGACAAGAAGACAGACATTCTGCGCGCTTTTCAGCATTTCGGCATGTTTGGCGCTGATAAGTGAGATGAAGGCAGCCGCGCTTTACCAGAGGTAATGCACGGGGTTGCGGATGTATTGCTCATAGATTGCCTTTACTTTTTCCATCTGCTCATGGGTCAGAGAAGGCATATCAGACGCTTCTATATTTTGCTTGATTTGTTCAGCGCTGCTGGCGCCTGTGATGACGCAGCTTACTTCGCCGCGCATTAAAATCCAGCGCAGCGCGTTCATCGTCAGATTGTTTTCTCCAAATAAGGCTTTCAGCTCTGCCCCAGCCTCCAGGCCCAGG
>JAEWRJ010000173.1 GCA_023460055.1 Bacillota bacterium
CCCTGTGTTATGCTTCTTCTGATCCATTTTGATTCTCTCCAGTCGCTTTTGTCTTCAACACTAAGCATAACTGGTTTGATCCCTTAATGGATCACTTTTTATGGGCAACTCATTTTACAACTCACCGCCTGGACCTGGCATCCGCGCCGTTCTTGACAGGCCATGTGCCCGAAGGTATAGTACAACCGGATGTTATTCACGGCGGCGCTATCAATCTTCGTGATCATACACGGCGGTTTCGAGGCGCGGGCCGGTCAATAGGAGGCACATATGGAGTTCTCGGTCAACCACCCCTTTATCTATCTGGTATCGGGCATCGTGGTGCTGTTCGTCATCGCGCAGTCAGTCTTCTTTCTGGTCAAAGCCATAAAAAGGGCCGGGCAGCTGGGCATCGCCGGGGCCACCATCCGCAAGACCATCTTTTCAAGCGCCTTGTTTTCAGTCGCGCCCGCGGTCAGCATTCTGGTGGGCGTGATCACGCTGAGCAAGTTCATCGGCTTGCCGCTGCCCTGGCTGCGGCTGAGCGTGCTGGGCGCTGTGACCTATGAGCTGCCGGCTGCCACCATCGCGGCAGGCGCGATGGGCGCTTCTGTGACGCAGACCATCACGCAGGCGCAGACCTTTTCCGTGATCATCTGGGTAATGACCCTGGGTATCCTCTCCGGCCTGGTCATTGTGATCTTCGGCCTGAAGAAGATACAAAGCGGCGTGACCCGACTGTCGGGCCAGGATAAGCGCTGGGGCGAGATCCTGTCTGACAGCCTCTTTCTGGGCATGATCAGCGCGTTTGTGGGCTTCCTGTTTGCCGATATCAGGAGCGGCCTGCCCGGCCTCATCCCCATCGCCGTGGCGTTTTCGTCGGCTTTGCTGATGGCGCTGTGCGGCATCCTGATCAAGGTATTCAAATGGACGTGGCTTGAGCAGTATGCCATGCCCGTCTGCATGCTGGGCGCGATGGCGCTGAGCCTGCCGATCACCGCCCTGATGAGCTGAGGAGGATACAGCGATGAAAAGAAATAAAACATCTGTTCAGAATGTCTCAGCCTATGAGCGCAGCGTGCACCTGCAGGGCCGCGTCTGGGACAGCATGGCCCTGGCACTGATGCTGATGGCCCCGGCCGCGATCTGCATTTATTTTGATGCCTGGCCGCCGCTGACCGCGGTGCTCAAGGCGCTCCTGGGCGTCGCGCCTATGTATTGGACGGTCGGTGTGATCGAGGTGCTGACCTTTGTGCCGATGCTGGGCACCGGCGGCTCCTATCTGGGCTTTGTGACCGGCAACCTCACCAATTTAAAGGTCCCGGCGGCTCTCAACGCCATGCAGGCGGCCCATGTCAAGGCCGGCAGCGAAGAGGGGGATGTGATCTCCACCATCGCCATCGCGGCCAGCTCCATCGTGACCACCCTGATCATCGCCCTTGGCGTGCTGCTGCTTAATTATCTGCGGCCCTTGCTTGAACCGCCCGCCCTCAAGCCCGCCTTTGACAACATTCTCCCCGCCATGTTTGGCGCTTTGGGCGTTGTGTTTATCAGCAAAAATCCCAAAATCGCCGTTGCGCCGCTGATCGTCATGGTGGCGCTGTTCACCCTGATCCCGGGCCTGTCATCCAGCGTAAGCGTCCTGGTGCCTGTCGGCGCCCTGATCGCAATCGGCATCGCCCGCGTCCTGTATAAAAAGGGCATGCTGGATAAGAAGCCCGCGGGAAAGGCAGGCTGATATGCCCATTCTGTGGATCATCCCGGCCGTGGCCGCGCTGTTTCTTCTCTATATCTTCATCCGGGCGGCGCGGTTCGTGCCGGCAATGGAAGCGGGCGCGGCAGCGCCCCAGCCCGTGGAAGCGGACGAAAAGGCTTTAGGTGAGCATCTGGGGGAAATGCTCCGCCGAAAAACAGTCAGCTACGCGGAGGAGGGACTTGCCGATCAGGCGCAGTTTGACAGCTTCAGGGCCCTCTTGAAGGAACTGTATCCAAACGTGTTCAAGCGCTTTGAATGTGAACGCATCGGTCATAACGGCCTGCTTCTTCGGCTGGAAGGTCAGGGAAAAGCGGAACCATCCGTTCTGATGGCCCACTACGATGTGGTGCCTGCCGATCAAGCCGAGTGGAACGTGCCTGCCTTTGAGGGGCTGATCAGGGACGGAGAGGTCTGGGGGCGCGGGGCTGTCGATACCAAGTGCACCGTGCTGGGCATCATGGAAGCCGCGGAGGCCTTGGCCAGGGAAGGCTTCATCCCCAAAGGAGACCTGTACATCTCCCTGGGCGGGGATGAGGAATGCCTGGGGACGGACGCGTCCGCCATTGTGGATGCCCTGAAGCTGCGAGGTGTCAGGCCGGGTTTTGTATTGGATGAAGGCGGCGCCGTGGTGGAGAACGTGTTCCCCGGCGTGGCAAAGCCCGCGGCGCTCATCGGCATCGCCGAAAAGGGCAGCGTGTTCCTGGATATCACCGCAGCGGGAAAGAGCGGCCACGCCAGCGCCCCGCCCGCCAGGCAGGCCGTCGGCGTGCTGGCGGATGCCCTGCGGCGCGTGGTGAACAAGCCCATGCCCTTCACCTTGACCGGGCCGGCACTGGAGCTGTTTGATACCCTGGGCAGGCACTCGACCTTCCTGTACAGGATCATATTCGCCAACCTGAACATATTCGCCCCCGTACTTGACCTCATCTGCAGGAAATCGGGCGGGGAACTCAACGCGCTGGTGCGCACAACGGCGGCGCTGACCCGCCTGTCCGCCGCGGATGCCTACAATGTGCTGCCAAATGTTGCCAAGGCGGGGATCAACCTGCGGCTGATCCCCGGGGACACGATTGCGGACGCAGCCGGCCGGATAGAGAAAGCGATCGGTGATGCGCAGGTGAAGGTGGAGGTGCGAAACGGCAGCGAGCCTTCGAAGGTATCGCTCACCGGAGGAGAACCCTGGGATCGCCTCAAGGCTGCAATCAGGCAGACCTACCCCGAAGCCATTGTATCCCCCTATCTGATGGTGGCCGCCAGCGACAGCCGGCATTTCTGCCGCGTCAGCGACCATGTCTACCGCTTTTCCGGCATGCCGCTCAGCCGGGATCAGCGGGGCATGATCCACGGGAAGGATGAGCGCGTTCTCCTGAAGCTGCTGCCCGATCTGACGCGGTTCTATGTCAGGGTCATGCGGCAGTGCTGAAGGGATATTCCTAATACTCCAATGCAGAAGGCTGCCATATGGCAGCCTTCTTTTAAACAATTGCTCTTATACTGATGAGTGTGACGATGCAGATTACGTGATAAATAGGGGTTGTGTGCAGGAAGTGGCCGGGAAGGGCCGGGAAGGCCTGGGATATCAAGGGGTTTGGCGGTTTTTTGGGTGGTGGCGGGGCTGCCGAGAAAATGCACAATGCGTGTGAAACGAAAACGAGCGGGCGCCTGGTGATGGCCTCGCTCTTTATTTTTGCGCGGCGGGTGGGTTTTGTGGTTAACGGTGTTTAACGGCGTTTAACGCCTGAAAAATTCCGCGGTCACTGTGCGGTCGCTATAGTAGAAAGCGTAGTTCTCCATGCGGAACGGATTCTCTTTCGTGGAAGCGTAGATCGCCTGGATATCAGCTGTCGCCGTGTCTAAGCAGCCTTTGCCAACCTGATCATAAAACCGGTCTGTAGAAGGGGGCCTACCGAACGCGTAAACGAAAGATACAAGGTACTGCAGGCTTTCTTTAAAATCTGCATCATCATCGTCTGGAAGCGAAAATACGGCGTATTTCACGCCGTTTTTGTCGTCTGTACTCAGAGTTACGTATTTTAGGCTTATTATGCTGCCTATATCCAACATAACGTCGCTGTACGATTCGATATCTACACCGAGCTTGTGAGCCCTCACTATATAATATAGAAGGAACTCGTGAGACGAGATCGGCGTGCCGTGCGTAACGGCCTCAACAAAGCCCTTCCTGTATGCCTCAGAGTCCGTAGGATCCGAGGCGTAGGCGGTGCATATGGAGGCGATCAGCAGCAGAGACACTACCAGGGAGAGGGCCTTTTTCATTTTGAGCTCCTTTCGTGCTTAACGCTGGTGAAACGGTAGTGTTTGAAAGAATTAGGCAACTGATAAAAATAATTCGGCAATAGAGAAACTGTTGTATTATATAGGAAAATCGAATTGTTTACAATGTGTTGAAGGATTTAGGAATTAGGCAATGTCGGCAATGTTTTGTGTATAAACTGGATAAGTGTGCATAAATATTCATTACTTGCTATGAATGATGTCCACCACCTTTTCGATCGACAAAATATCCTCCGTTTGAACGATCATCGGGGGATATTTTTCGTTTGAGCTGACCAGTTTAACGGAGCCGTTAAACGTAAAATAGTGCTTGATCGAATACTCTTCAAAGCCGTTTGACGCGGAAAAAAAGACCAGGGCGATATCTCCGTCCCTGGGTTTGCGGTGACGCTGTACTACTACATAATCGCCGTCGCTTATGTCAGGCATCATGCTGTCCCCCTTGGCTTTGATGACAATAAAACGCTGATTATCCATGTATTTTGGATTGATCCTAATGTACTCATCATCAGAAAAGTCGACTTCTATTATTGGTGATCCGGCAGCTGCTACGCCGTCCACGCGCGTCCTGAATTTATTGGCTGCCTGCTGGGATGGCATCAGGTCAATGAGCGAATACAGGACTTCCATTTCGTGGTTGTCCAGGATCCGGTTAGAAAACGGATTATAGTTCGGCGTAAAATCCGGATCTTCGCCTATGATGATCGACAAGGACTTTGCCGGAGATACCGCCAGAGCGGTGCAAATAGATATAAATGTTGAGAGTGTCGGATCACGTCCGTTTTTCTCGATATCGCTGAGGGTGCTCTGTGATACGCCAGCAAGCGTAGCCACTCGGCCTTGAGAAAGGCCGGCTTTCTTGCGGATCGCAACCAGATAGTCACCTACGGTCATTGCACCCTCCAAATTATCCTTAACAGGATAATATCACTCTTGAAAACAAAATACAACAGAAAAATATCCCTATTGGGATTGACAAATATCCCTATAGGGATTATATTATCCCTAAACAGATGGAAGGGAGACGGCCAAGTGAGAATCAAGGCACTTAGAGAAGAGAAAAAGCTTACACAAAAGCAGCTCTCCATCTTGTCCGGGGTATCGCAAGGCAAGATCTCCGAGTACGAATCAGAAAAAGTGATCCCTCGCGTCGACATCGCTCTCAAGCTGGCAAAAGCGCTTGAAACGACTGTTGAGGCGATGATGGGCGAATCCCCGATTGAGAGGGCCGGATAATGGCAACCCGCTATGTCACAACCGCCCAGGCGGCAGAGCTGATGAATGTGCCCGAACGAACTCTGAGATATCAGATTCAGCAGGGCAAAATTCGCGTGGAAAAGGCTCCAGGTGCCGGTGGCGGGGGCGGGGTCAAGAACCTCATTGATATAACCAGCCTCCCCCGCGAAGCGCAGCTGCGGTACGCGGCTCTCCAGGATGGGAGCAATAACGGGCAGGTGGATCTGGCGGGGTACCGGAGCAAGTTTGGTGAAGAGGGAGAGGCTGAGCTGATGCAGAGACTGGACGCGGTGCGGGAGATGTTGGCCTTTACCCGGCTTGGCCAGGGCAGCCTGATGGAAAAGCGGGCCGAAGTGGCTGAGCGCCTGGGCGTGAGTGTTGGGACGCTCTACCGCTGGGAGCAAAACTATAAGAAAGAAGCCCTGGGCGGGCTGATGGACGCGGTGGAGCGGGCCGATAAGGGTGTGCCCAGGCAGCTGTGCCGGATGGCGCAGGATTTTGTGCATAGCGAGGTCTGCGTCAGCACCAAGCCCACGAACCGGGCGGTTTACGGGCGGTTACTGCAGGTAGCCGATCGGCTGGGCCCAGACGCCTGCGCGGTATGCCCCTATAACAAAAACAGCCTGTACCGCGCGGAGCTGGGGCTTGCCGGCCGGATCGGCCCGGATGACGAGAGCTGCGACCGGCCCCAGGAGGGCATGGTGGTGCCGGCCAGCTACACCACGGTCGACCGCTACATCAAATCGATCCCGCAGAGCGTGAAGGCCCTGGGCCGCCACGGCGTGAAATACTGGGAAGCCCAGCACATGCCCAAGGCGCTGCGCGCCAAGCCGGAAAAGGTCAACGAGGTGTGGTTTGGCGATCATCATGAGTTTGATTTGTTCGTCAAAATGCCGGACGGCCGCGTGATGAGGCCGTGGTTGACCGCCTGGATGGATGCATGCAGCGGCGTTATCTCCGGATGGGCCCTCAGCGTGCAGCCAAACGGCGACACGATCGCCGAGAGTTTGACGCGCGGCATCGGCCGCACAGTGGGCAGCCCGTTCTGGGGCGCTCCCTTGATGCTCTACATCGACAACGGCAAGGATTACCGGAGCCACCGTATGGAGGGCGACGGCCAGCGGGATTACAGCATCGGCCAGCTCAACATCGACTTCGGTGCCGAAAACGCGCTGCTGAAGACCCTGGGCATCGGCGTGACGCACGCCATCCCCTACCGCGCCTGGTCAAAAACCATTGAGCGGATGTTTGGCACGATCGAGCGCCGCTTCATCCAGGGTATTCTGCCCGGCTGGTGCGGGCACACGCCGACGGCGCGGCCGGAGAACCTGAGCCAGGAGATCCGCGAGGGCAAGATTCTGAGCTATGACGAGTTCTGCGCCTACTTTGTGAACAAGGTGCTGCCCGGATACCACGCCCTGGCCAGCGAAGACGGCCGCAGCCCGATGGATATCTACCAAAACAGCGCCAAAGCCCGCGGAGACGAGACGGTGAGTTGGGCGGTGCTCTCGATGGTGCGGGAAAACCGCGAACAGAGGCGCGTCGGCACGATCGGCATCAAGTTCGGCGGGAAGATCTACAACGATCCGGCCCTGGCCGACTACATCGGCGAATATGTCACCGTGCTCTACAGCAGCCGGCAGACCGAGAGCATCGGCGTGATGGCCGGCCACAAGTACATCTGCGAAGCCTGGGAGGCCGAGAGGCTGCAGCTGGTGGGCGAAGATCCGGAAAAGCTGGAAGAGCACATGAGCCGCCAGCAGACCGCCAAGCGCAAGGCGCGGGCCGCGCTGCAGCTGCCGGTGGAGCGGATCCGCAGGCTGCATGACCTGGTGATGGAGCAGCCGGATATCGACACCGCCGCCACGATCACGACCGTTGTGCACGAGCGCGCCTTCCGTGACCAGCAGGCGGCCAAGGCCCAGGGCGCGAAGGAGCGCGGAGAGCGTAGCGCCGAGGAGCTGGCGACGGCCAGGAAGATCAAGGCGGAGCTCACGCGCAGCGGCAATGAGATGATCGAGATGCTGCGGGCGGCGGAAGGGTAAGGGCGCTTCGCGCCAATGCGGAATGCGTAATGCTGAATGCTGAATGCTGAATGCTGAATGCGGGAGGTACGGCGGTGGAATCGTTTGATTTGAAGGTGTTCGGCGAGCGCTGGGAGATCACCGTGGCTGACCTTGAGGAAAGGCCGATGCTGAGGAGCTATCTGGGCTATGCGGACAGGTCGAGCAAACGGATCTACATCAGGGATCTCAGAAAGGATCCGACGGAGCTGGATCTGGAACGCCTGGATTTGGTCATGGCTTCAACCCTTCGCCACGAATTGACGCATGCCGGGCTTTTCGAGTGCGGGATGATGGACAGCCGGGAATTTGATCATGAGCAGATCGCCGACTGGCTGCAGATGAAGATTCATCCCCTCTATGAGACCATCCGGGAAGGCGAAAGGCTGCTGAGCGAGCTGATCTCCGGAATAGAGGACCCGGCCACGCTGAGCGCAGGCATGTATGGAAAGCCTGAAGGCTGGGACTGAGGATTGGAGCAAAATGATGCACATTATCTGTAAAACCTGCCCGATGATGGCCCTGTGGCAGGGGCCGAAACCGCGATAGGCGCGGTCGCAGGAGCCAAAAGCGCCGAGCGCGCGGACGCGGAATGCAAATGAAAGGACGAGGAGGAATCATTATGAGTGAGGCGAGAGTGCTGGACATGTCGGGGCGCGGCATGCGGGAGCTGGCGGCTGCCATTTCGGCGGCCAAGGACGCGGGGGTGCCGCTGAGTAAGATCTCGGAGGCGTCGGGCGTCAACCGGGCGGTGATCAGCCAGCTGGTTAACCATGGCGTGGCCCCGCTGAGCGGCGACAAGATGGAAAGCCTGTGGGCCTGGGCGGACCGGCGGGCCGCGGAGACCGCCGGGAGCGGCGAGCAGACCGGGCCGATGGCCGTGACGGGGAGCATTCGCGGCAGGACGCGCACGGTGGAGTTGATCAACACCGCGAGCTTCGCGGGCGGCCTGGGCATGTGCCGGTTTGTGCACGAGAACCGCGGCATCGGGGTGCTGACCGGGAAGCCCGGCGTGGGCAAGACCACGATCGTTGACGCGGTGTGCAACCTGTGGGCGGGCGTGGTGAGGCTGGAAGCCTGGCCGATGATGCGCCTGGGCGACCTGCTGAATGATATCGCCGACGGCCTGGGCATCCGCCTCAGCGGCAGCCAGGTGAGCCGTGTGCGGCAGATCGAGCGGACGATGCGCGGACGCGACATCACCCTGGTGATCGACGAGGCGGAAATGCTGCGCAAGTGGGATAACGACAAACTGGAAGTGCTGCGTAAGATCTGGGATCACACCGGGATTACCCTGCTGCTGGTCGGCACCCCTCTGCTGGTATCGATCGTCAGCCGCATGAACACCACGCAGCTTTCCCGCCGGATGTTCGCCTACCAGCTGGAGGGTGCGACGGCCAAGGAAATGAAGCAGGCGATGCTGGCCTATGACATCGAGCCGGAGGCGGCTGAGGAGCTGGCCCGGATCGCGGCCGATACCAACCGCGGCGGCATGGGTACCTGGGCGATGATGATGAAGCTGTGCCTACAGCATGCCGGCGAGGGCGCTGTGACGCTGGAGCTGGTGCGCGAGGCGAAGCAGTACAAACCCGGCCTGTGAGGCCGGAATGCTGAATGCGGAATGCTGAATGCTGAATGAACGGGGAGGAGACCAGGGTGATTGATATTGAGCGGGCCATGAAGCTGACACGGGCCGCTGATCTGCTGGAAGCAGCCAAAGAGGCCGAGCGCAACAACTGCGAGACCGACGTGATCCGGGAACTGTACAGGCGGTACCTGAATGCCGCGGAATGAGGAGGAGAAAATGGGCGCTGAACTTAACTGGAAGGACGAAAAGGGCATCCGACTGCGCGAGGGCGACACCGTGATGCTGCAGGAACCGGGCCTGGACGTGCTGGGCCGCGTGGAATTTATGGCCGATATGGGCCGGTATATGCTGGCCGTCACTCACCTGCGATACAAGAGCTGCGGCGACAGGTGGCACCCGGTGGGTATGCTGGCCCGCAGCTGGCGGAACCTGGTAGAGCGGGGGCATTATCCGCTCTCCCGGCGCCTGAAGGGCGTGTACCTGGTGGAGCGCGTGGACGCGGACCGGCTGGGCGTGGATACGCGGGGCGGGTACGCACCGATGCCGCTGATCAGCGGGAATGGGTGGAGCCGAAGCTACTGGGAAGCGTCCGGCGGGAGGATGATTTTATGACGAACGAAGAGATCGTCCGGGAGCTGGCGCTTTCGGTCCAGAAGATGATGGCGAGGTCTGGGGTAGGCGTGCTGGTGATCACGCCTCAGGTGATCGTTACCACCCCGGGCGGCGACGCACACATAACGACGCCGGGCGAAGTGGTCAGTGTGGTGATGAAGGTCGCGGGCGATCGGGATGATGATGGCAGCGTCGGGATGACGGACTGAGGATTTTAGGCCCAAGGCCCAGTCCCGTGGAAGCCGGGACCGCCCTCTACAGGAATGCTGAATGCTGAATGCGGAATGCTGAATGAACGGGGGCGCGGCGCTGACAGCCACGCGGTGATGCCGCGAATGCTGAAATCGGAATGAAAGGAAGGACCACCAATGGACGACAAGACCAAGGGCCAGGAGAAATACCTGCAGGGCTTGGAACTGGCGAAGAAAGGCCTCACGCCCGATGAAATCGCCAAGGAACTCGGGCTTTTCAACGCCCGCGCGTGGAGTACCATGAAGGCCTACCATGGCAGGAAGGGACTGGCCGAGCTCGCGACGCCAAAAACGGCCAATGATCCGGAGCCGGCCGCTATCCTGGAAGGTGTGGATTGCCAGAGGGCCGCGCCGAGGCCACTGCCAATGCAGAATGCGGGCTTTCTCCCGGCCTTGAAGGGAGAGAAGCTTGAGGAGCTAAAAGTGAGCCACGCACATAAGCAGCCGGAGAAGCCGGAAGAGGTGCGCTATTGGCCGGTTACGCCCGAAAACAAGCCAAGGATGGCGGTGCGGCGCGTGCTGGCCGCGGATGGCGAGCTGGTGCGCTACCGCGTCGAGGGGGATCTGCTGCAGATCAACGCTAAGGGGTAGAAACGGGCCGCGCTGGAGATGGGTGTGAACGATGCGCGGCGGATGATGGAAGAGCTCAATGACTTCCTTGAGCAGGTAGGTGTGTGATGGCCAGAAAAAAGGTAAGCGCTCCCCAGCCTTATGGCAGCTGGGATGAGGCAGATGAGGCCCTGCGGGAGATCGGCGAGCTGCAGCGGTCCATTGAGGCGGCCGAGCATGAGATGCAGCGGCAGATCGACGCCGCCAAAGAACGGGCCGGAGAGGCCACCCAGGCGAACCGGCTGCGGATCTCGGAACTGGAGCAGCGGCTGAACGCCTTCGCCGACAGCCGGCTGGAAGAGTTCGCCAAGGCGAAGACCCGGGAGCTGACCTTCGGCTTTGTGGGCTATCGCAAATCGACTAAGCTGACACTGCCCCGCGGGGGCAAGCTGGCGGAGCTGATGCGTAAGCTGAAAGAAATGCACATGGCGGACTGCATCATCTACCCGGAGCCTAAGATAGACAAGGATGCCCTGAAAAAGTACCCGCCGGGCGAGATCCTCGCGGCGGGGGCCGGGCTGGAGATCACGGACAATTTCTGGTATGAGACCAAGCGCGAAGAGATCGTGGGCTGACGCCAATGCTGAATGCGGAATGCGGAATGCTGAATAGGGAAACGATCGGGCGGGTGCACCTGAAGGCCTACATCAATAAGCGGGGTGGTGAATACGCCATCCAGGACAGAGCAAAGCGCGGGCTGGGGATCATGTGGGTGGTCTGCCACCGGCCCAAGGGCGGGAAGAAATGGAGCCCGATACGGCGCGCCATTTACCATCAGCAGGCCGCTTCCGCCCAGCTGGAGCTGGATGTGATAGCCCGCCGACGGGGGCTGACGGAGTGCCGCTGAGGCGGCAAATGCCGAATGCTGAGTGCTAAATGCTGAATGAGGGATGCGGGAAGGGAACGTATATGAAGATCAAGACTTACAAGGTGTACACTACGCACTCCCTGACCGCCGCCCTGGAGATGTACAGCGAGCTTGTGCGGCGGATGAAAAAGGGCGAGAGCCTGGACGTCAGGGACTGCCAGGGCATCAAGATCAAGGTCGACGATGTCAAGCTGCTATCGTACAAAGAAGAGGGCAAGATCCGCTATGCCGTGTCCGTAATCGGTCCCCTCAGGCGTTTGGCAAATGCGGAGGGCAATGCCGATGAAGCGGCAAATTCTGAATGCGGAATGCTGAACGCTGAATGAAAGAACGAACGGAAAGGGAGGAAGGATTATGGCTGCTAATAAGTGGGCGACCAGATCGCGCGGGATCTCACCGGCGCAGATCAAGATGCTGTGGGGGATGGCCCGCAAAGCCGGGCTGGACAGCGACATGCTGCATGCCAGGGTGCTGACGGAGACCGGGAAAAGCAGCATCAAGGAGCTGAGCGCGGCTGAGGCGGCCGTGGTGACCGACAAGATCGCCGGCAAGCCCAGCCAAAGCATTTACCGGGCGACGGATGCCCAGGTGGGGATCATCAAGGGGCTGGCGAATGACCTGGGATGGAGCGCCGAGCCCGGCCGGCTGGCCGGATGGCTGCGGAGCCGGTGGAACGTGGAGCGGCCGGAATGGCTGACCAGCTACCAGGCGCGGGCCTGCATCGAGGGCATGAAGGCGATGCTGAAGGGCGGCAGAGGCGAGCGCGTTCAGCGCGCGAATGCTGAATGCTGAATGACGAAGGAGGGATAAGGTGAGAAATCCCTGCTGGATGTGTCCGAGGCGAAAGCCTCTATGTCACGGGCGGTGCCCGGATTACGCGGACTTTGTCGGCTGGCGGGCCTATGTCCGTGAAAAGGAGCGGCAGCTGAGTGTCTGCAGGAGCGTTTCGCGAGCGGAATACTACAAGCGGCTGGACGCGATGGATCAAAGGAAGGCTGACAAGGCCAGGAGATAGGCCGGAGAGGAGGGCGGAGAGATGCCAAAGTACCCTGAGAGCTACAACACCATCGTGGAGATCATCGGCGAGCCGGCAGCGCGCAAACTGTGCGAGGAGCTGGGCGGGGATACCATCTACCTGCCCAAGCCCGAGAGTCTGGACGCGGCGGACAAGGCTGAGCGGATCCGCGCCGAGTACACCGGCACCAACATCAAGGAGCTGGCGCTGAAGTATAACCTCACACGCATGCGGGTATATCAACTGGTGGAGGGCATCTTCCCTCAGCTGGACGGCCAGATCAACATCGACGATCTGCTGTAAAGTGTAAAGCGTTTCATGTAAAATGTTTTACATGTATCATCATCTAAGAAAGATTTATGATCCCCGTAAGAGTACGGGGATTTTTCATTTTCAGGAGGAGCCGCGGTGGATCAGTGGATTTTCTGGCTGGTGACGACGGCGGTGATGCTGCTGGTAGGAGCCATCGGATATTTTGTCAAACGGACGCTTGACCAGATCGTGATCAGCATCAAGGGGCTGGAAGGTCGGATCTGCGACCTGGAGAAAAAATGGGCAGAACTGCCGTTTATCTACACACTGCGTGAAGACTTCATCCGCGCCATGAGCGGCGTGGAGAACAAGCTGAACAAGATATTGGACCGCCTGCCGGCGACGAAGGGGGAGTAACATGAGCGTTGCCAAGACCATGCGCAATAAGGCCATCCGCGGGCACATCCTGTACCTGCTGAACCTTTCCCATCCGACGCCGACCACCGGCAAGGTGCTGGAGACCGGGATGCTCAGCAGCATGCTGGTAACCAGCCCGGATATCGGCGCCTACCTGGATTACCTGATAGACCGCGGCTACATCGAGCGGACGGATAAGCCCGAGTACAACATCACGTACTACAAGCTGACCAGCGAGGGCATTGACCTGATGGAAGGGACCATCACCGATAACGGGGTGATCCTCAATGGCGGGTATTAAGCAGGCGCGCGTCCGCAGCAAGGTGGACGAGTTCCCGCCCGAGATCCGCGAGGGGCTTGACCGGATGCTGGCCGATGTGCGCTACACCTACTCCGAGATCGCCGAGGCGCTGACAGCGCAGGGCTATGAGATCTCAAAAAGCGCGATCCACCGCTATGCCCAGCGGACCAGCGCCGCGGCCGAGAGGCTGCGGATGGCTGCCGAGCAGACCAGGGCCCTGATCCAATCGATCAAGGACGGGCAGGACGTGGAGGCCTCGGAGGTTGGCAGCGCGCTGCTGCTGGACGGGCTAATCAAGCGCCTGGCCACGGCGGAGGAAGAGTTTGACGATCTGCCCCTGGATAAGGCCGGCCGGCTGCTGGTGCAGCTTCAGAGGTCCGGCGTCTATAAAAACCGCTGGAAGGCGGAGCGAAAGAAAACGATCGACACGCTGCGCGACGGCATGATGAACGAGCTTCGCGGGGCCATCCAGGAGGATGATGAGCTGCTGGAGCGGCTGACCGCGATCGTCGAGGGCGTAGCCAGGAGGGAGGCTGCCAAGGATGAGTAACTGGTTTGTCATCTGGGTGATGACCGGGAAAGAGCTGGACGTACTGGCAGCCATCGAGGGCGCGCCCGGCGTAACGCAGGCCCTGTGCCCGATGGAGCAGCTGTGGTACCGGCGCGAGGGGCGATGGGAGAGCCGCCTGCAGGCGATGATCCCCGGATATGTATTTATCCAGTGCGCCATGGATACCACGATCTATTACCGAGTGCGTGGGACACCCCACGTTATCGGCTGGCTGGGAACAGACAGCATGTGGCCGAGCATCGTGCCGGAGGCCGAGATGGCCCCGGTGATACAAATCAGCACAGGTCAGGACCCCGCCAGTCATTTACACGATGTGACGATCGACAAGCGCAAACGCCGCGGACGCGGCACTCTAAGCCTGTACGGAAAGGCGCAAAAGATCGTTTTTACCCCCAGGACCGACGACAAGCAGCCCGAGAACGAGCAGGTTGACGAGCGCCCTGCAGACGACAACGGCGATCACATCCAGGGAGATCCGGAGGCAGCCGCTTCCGGAGGCGAAGCCCAGGAATAACACGGCGGCACGGCGCACCACCTGCCGCATGGGTTCTCCTCCTTTCATTTCCCAAAGGGCACGGCCGTCAGCAGGCCGTGCCCGGCGGGAGAGCAAGACGCGTGAATGCTGAATGCTGAATGCGGAATGCTAAATGAGGGACGGCGGGGAGGATCCAGGCATAGAGCGCCTACTATATAAATGCACATTGATGATAAAAATGCCCTTTCGGGGGCATTTTTTCAATGATGAACGGAGAACGAATGATGCAATCTGGTTTCTACAATATGGACTGCATGGCTGCAATGGCGAAATTTCCGGATAAATACTTTGACCTCGCGATAGTTGATCCGCCATATGGTGTTGGAAGTGTAACCTATATGCCGAGAAGCCGAAAAGAAGCGTTCGGAGGCAGCATAGACACGTACGAAATTACGGTCGCAACGTTAAACGTTAATCAGCGCAGAGATCAGAAAACGGAGGTTGTTCACGGCAGACTGAACGATAAAACAATTCGTAATTTTGGTGATGAAAACACATCTCCGAAACCAGAGTATTTCGAAGAGTTGTTCCGAGTAAGCAAACACCAAATCATCTGGGGGGGAACTATTACATCCTTCCGCCGTCTCGAGGGTTTGTAATTTGGAAAAAATCAACTGTTAGTGAAACGTTTTCAATGGCGATGGCCGAGTACGCATGGGTATCGAAGAATACAAATGCCAAAGTGTGGGAAGGGGCGCCTCAAGGGACAAAAGCGGACCCCCGCATACACCCCACACAAAAGCCAATTGGTTTATACGAATGGTTGTTGAAAATGTACGCAAATCCCGGAGACAAAATATTAGACACCCACGCTGGAAGTGCATCAAGCCTAATAGCATGTCAAAAAATGGGATTTGAGTATTGGGGATTTGAACTCGATGCGGACTATTACGCGGCTGCAAAAGAACGAATCAATAGGGCTACAGCACAGATGATAATGAATACTGAATGACGGGGAGGGGGGCGGCGTGGCGAAGGTTGATTTTTACCGGGAACGCATGATGGACGCCACCAGGGCCGCGCGGACCGAGGAGCGCGCGCTGCAGGCCCGGATCGCCAAACTGTACGAAAAGGCAGCTGAGGATATGGCCCGAAAGGCGGCTGACGCCAAGGCGGGCAGCCTGACTGAGGCGCAGGCCCAGGCGCTGACCAAGAGCCTGAGGGCACGCAGCCGTGAGTTATGGGGCAGCGTCAAGGATATGACCGAGGATGGGATGAGAAAGGCTGCCAACCGAGCTGTGGACGTGCAGACAAGCTTTTTACTGGAGATCGGCCAGACAGCCGGTATCGATCTGAAGCCGACGCTGGCGCGGGTATTCGGCAGCACCGCGGATGATGCCGTGGCGCACGTGCTGCGCGGCGGGATCTACGGCGGCAACTCCCCCATGCTAAGCAAGCGCATCTGGAACAATGAGGCGCTGCAGGGCAGGCAGATCGAGGGGTTGATCGCTCAGGCCGTTGCAAAGGGCGAGAGCCCGATCAAGCTGTCCCGTGCCCTGGAGGCCTATGTTAACCCCAAAGCAGCGGAGCCAAGCAACTGGAACGATGTGTATGAGATCCCTTTCGATTATAAGATCGATTACAATGCCAAGCGATTGGCGGTCACCAGCATCCGGCACGCGGCCTGGGGCGCCAGCGTCAGCGCGGCGCGGGATAATCCCTATGCTGACTTCTATCACTGGGAGCTGACGCCGGCGCATGTGATCTTTGATATCTGTGACGCCTACGCGGTGCACGATGAGGGCTTGGGAGAGGGCAACTATCCGGTGGATAGCCTGCCGCTGCCGCATCCCTGGTGCACCTGCCTCTATTACGTGGACACCAACAAGAGCCTGGGGCAGATCGCGCAGGAGCTGCGCGGCTGGGCTGATGGATCACGCAGCGATGAGGCGCTGGACCGGGCTTTCGGGGAATGGTCAAATTGACAATGAAATAAGGAGGAGACCATGGACGCAATGGAATTTATGCAGCGCTACAACGCGCGGGTCGACGCAATGGGCGCCGGTGCCAGGGTGAAGTGCCTGGGCATTACCAAGAAGACGACATATACCAAGCAGGGATCGGACGAAAAGGCCGGGGAGGCCTGCCTGATGGCCACTAAGACGCAGGCCGTGAGCTTTGTTCATATCGGCGGGGCGATCCAGGGCTGCATCGTTTACAGCCCCATGAGCCCGGATAAGGTGACAGACGGGCTGGTCGCCTACAGCGCCTGCCTGGACGTAATAACGGGACTGAATGAGAAGCGCCGGAACAAGCTGCTCCAAAAGCTGCACCTGTTTGACGGCAAGATGACCGCGGCCGGAAGCAACTGCACCGCCGGCGAGTGGATGGTGGAGGTCAGGCCCGGAGATCCGGCGCGCGGCTGGATCAGCTTCGCCCTGGTGGATGCCGCGGCCGGAGGGGTGCCGGAGGTGCTCGACAGGCGGGAACCGGTCATCAAATTAAATACCTAAAAATTGGCCTTTTTAGCGCATTGCGGGCGCCGGGGGTAGCCAACCCCCGCGGCCCGGCAGTACACCGAGCGTTTAACGGCGTTAAACGGCCTTATTTGGCGTGAGGGGAGGGATGGAGAGATGGCGGATGGCGGGATACTGTCGCTGCTGACCAAAAAGCCGGAGAAGGACGCGGAGATCGAGCGGACGTTTGAGGAGCGGTTCTGGGCCAACATCGGGCCCGCGTTTTACGAGACCGCACGCGACGTTGAGGCGCACGGGCACTCTGAATACTGGGAGAAGGGCGGCCGCGGCAGTCTGAAGTCCAGCTTTATCAGCATGGCCATCCTCCGGATCCTGCGCGGCGACGAACTGGGCAACGGCCTGGTGCTGCGCAAGGTAGCAGCCACCATGCGCGATACCGTGTTTGCCCAGATCCTCTGGGCGATGGACCGCCTGGGCGTCTATGACGAATGGGAATGCACGGTCAGCCCGATGAAGATGGTGCACAAGGTGACACGTCAGGAGATCATGTTCCGCGGCTTGGATGATCCCCGAAAGATCAAATCCATCCGCCCGCGGCGCGGATACTTTGCCGTGGTCTGGTTTGAGGAGGGCGAAGAATACGACGGGTATGAAGAGATCCGCAACGTCATGCAATCCGCCGGGCGCGGAAAGCGAGCCCAGACGGTTGCCTTTGTCAGCTACAACCCGCCGCGCAGCGCCAATAGCTGGATCAACGCGGAGGCCCTGGCGCCGAGGGACGGGCGAATGGTGCACCACTCCAGTTATCTGGAAGCCCCGGCAGAGTGGCTGGGCGAGCGCTTTGTCACCGAGGCCGAGCGCCTGCGCGAGCAGAACGAGACGGCCTGGCGGCATGAATACATGGGCGAGGCTGTGGGTACCGGCGGGGCTGTGTTTGCCAACCTGCAGGTGCGCAAGATCGCGGCTGAGGAACGGGCAGGCCTGAAGCCGCTGCGATTCGGCCTTGACTTTGGTTACAGCACAGATCCCAGCTGCTTGATGACCGCCTGCTACCGCGAGGATGAGCGGACGGTCTACCTGCTGGACGAATACTACAAGGGCGGCGCCGGGTTTGACAACCTGGAGAAGGTCTGCAAGGGAGCGACACGGGACGGCGGCCAGATCTGGGCCGACAATGAGCCGCGCACGATCGCCGAGCTGCACGGCCGCGGGGTCAAGGTGGCCGCCGCGCGCAAGGGCAAGGGCAGCCGCCCCTTCGGCATCATGTGGCTGGAAGACCTGGCCCGGATCGTGATCGATCCGGAGACCTGCCCCAACGCCGCGCGGGAGTTCGCGGCCTTTGAGCATGCCAGGGATCCCCGGACCGGGGCCTGGCGAGCGGACTACCAGGACGGCGACGATCACACAATTGATGCCACGCGATACGCGCTGTGGGAAGTTATCCACCGCAGCAAGCGCAAGAAATTCTTCAGCGGGAAGGGGGCGATCACTTAATGGCTAACGCATGGCGAGATGCCTGGCTGGAAATGCAGCTGGGAAAGGATGAGGCCAAGCGGCTGATCCTGGATCAGACGGAGCTGATCAGGCTGTACGGCCTGTATGACGGCGAAGGCCAAAAATGGGAGTTGGCCCAGGGCCTTGATTACACGCCGACCATGAGGATCACCAATAATATCAAGTATCTGATCAAGGAGGTCGCGCGGTTTATGCTGTCGCGGCCGCCGGAGATCTCGATCCAGCCCGCCGATGATTCTGGAGATGAAAACGCCAAGAAGTGCGCGGCGCTGGAAGATTTTATCCGCAAGACGCTTGATACCAGCGGGTGGGGCGGGAAGCTGAGCAAGGCGGGGCGCGACCAGTTTATCGGCAAGCGTGTCGCGCTTAAGGTAACGGGCGGGCCGGACCAGCCGCTGCGCGTGGGTTTTCGGCCGGCGGTCGAGTGCTGGGCGCTGCACGACCCTGAGGATATCGGCAGGCTGATCAAAATGATCTATCTTTACCAGATCGCCGAAAGCGAAAACGAGGAAGAGCAGCGCTTTTGGTATCAGGTCTACGAAGACAAGGATGGGCGCGTCACCGTGACTGAGCGGATCGTCAACGGCGTCGGCAGCGTGATCGATGAGCGCGCCGCGGACGCCGCGCTGCCGATCCCCTATATCCCCAGCTACGTGCTGATCAACGACGGCCTGACCGGCGACACAGACGGCGAAAGCGAGGTCGAGCAGCTGGAACAGCTGGCGGAGGCCTATAACCGGATCTCCTCGGATGATCAGGATGCCCTGCGCTTTAATATGTTCCCGCAGACCGTGTTTACGGACGCAAGCGAGGAGAGCCTGGCCGAGATCAAGGTAGCGCCCAAGGCGATGATCGACCTGCAGACGGATGCCGCGAAGGCCGACGGGCAGGCCAAGGCCCAGGTGCTGGAAGCGGGATTTTCCTACGGCGAACGCGTCGAGCAGGTGCTTAACCGCCTGGATGTGGACATGCGCAAGCAGCTGGGCGTGCCGCCTAAAACGCTTGATGAGTACAAATCCAGCGGTCTCTCCGGCAAGGCGCTGAAGGCCCTATACTGGCCGCTGATCATCAAGTGCGATGAAAAGTGGACCGAGTGGGACGCCGCCCTCACCTGGATGGTCCGCTGCCTGTATGACCTGGCCATTGCCTACGGCTACGGCGGGGAGTTTGAGGGCGCCCAATTTACAGTGGGCATTGAGCACCTCTATCCTCTGACAGACGATGAGGAGGAGGAGCGCGCGCTTGACCTGCGGGAAGTGCAGGCAGGCGCCCGGAGCATTCAGAGCTATATCGACAAGTGGCGGCCGACCGCGGACGCCGAGGAGGAGCTGCAGCAGATCGTCAAGGAAAAGCGGCTGCTGGAAGAACAATACTGAGCGAAGGCGCTCAACCAACCATGACAAAAGCGGCCTGAAAGGGCTGTTTTTAGTTGCCATCAAAGGAGGTCACCATGGCAGATGATAAAACGACCGGGCTGCCGGAGCAGCCCACCGAACCCGAGGTTGTGGAGGAAGAGATCCTGGATCCCCAAGTGACGGATGCGGATCCCGCCCCCGATCCCGCCCCCGATCCGGAACCCGAACCGGAGCCCGAACCTGAGCCGGATCCCGCCCCCGATCCGGAACCCGAACCGGAACCCGAACCTGATCCGGCGTCCGATCCGGAGCCCGAACCGGAACCCGAACCGGAACCGGAGCCGGAGGCGGCCCTGCCTAATGTGCAGGAGCTGATCGACCGGACGCTTAACGCCGAGCTGCGCGCGGCGGCCGCGCTGGCCGGCATCCCTGCCATCCGGATCCCCTACGCGATGCAGATGGCCAAGCGCAGCACGGCCGCAGGTGTGGAGGACCTGACCAAATGGGCGGATGAGCAGATCGCGCAGATCGTGCGCGACATTCCCGAGCTTGTCCGCAAGCCGGCGGGTACCGGAAGCGCGGGCGACATGATCCGCAAATCTCCCGCCAAGGTAGATGCCTTTGAAAAGGGACTGAGCAAGTAAACCACTAACAAAACAGGAGGATACAAGGATGTCTGTAAATTACGCAGAAAAGCATGCCGCCAAGATCGACGAGGCCTTTTCCATCGCGAGCATCACGGAAGGCGCCGTGAACAAGGATTATGACTTTGTCGGCGTGAAGACCGTCGTTGTCCACAGTGTGCCCACGGTGGGCATGAACGACTACACCAGGACGGGGTCCAGCCGCTATGGCACGCCCGCGGAGCTGGGCGACCAGACCCAGGAACTGACCATGGGCAAGGACCGCAGCTTCACCTTCACGGTTGACAAGGGCAACAGCGAAGAGGACCAGGCGCTCAATGCCGGCAGAGCGCTGAAGCGCCAGATGGAGCAGGTGATCGTGCCGGAGATCGACCGTTACCGCCTGGCCAGGATGGCCGCCGCTGCCAAGTTCACCCGCACCGGCGCGATCGACAGCAACAAAGCATACGGGGTCTTCCTTGACCTGCAGGGCGACCTTGACGCGGAAGGCGTGCCGGCGACCGGCCGCATTGCCTTTGTGAGCACCGCCTACTACAAGGCGCTCAAGCTGGATACCAGCTTCATTCTGGCCAGCGACATCGCGCAGGAGAAGCGCATCAACGGCCAGCTGGGCGAGGTGGACGGCGTGGCCATCATCAAGTCTCTGGGCAGGCTGCCCAGCGGCGTGGATATCCTGCTGGCCCATCCTGTGGCGACCGTCGCCCCGCATAAGCTGGCGGAATATAAAACGCACATCGACCCGCCCGGCATCAATGGGCAGCTGGTCGAGGGGCGCGACTACTTCGACGCCTTTGTGCTGGATCAGAAAAAGGGCGCCCTGGGCGTGCACCGCAGCGCGCTGGTGACCCTGACGGCGACCAACGCCGCGGGCGCTGCCGGCAAGACCAAGTTCACCGCCGTGAGCGGCTATCTTGGCGAGCTGGGCGTGCCGATGGGTACCCTGGTCTACCAGATCGCGGCCAGCCCCACCGCCCCCGCGCTGGGCGCGGACATCTCCAACACGACCAATTACCCCGAGCTGACCCTGAACACCGATATCGCCGCGACGGCCAACCACAAGTATATCGTGTCGCTCAAGGATCAGAACGGCAAATGCATCGCCACCACCGGCACCGGCGTTACCATCGCCCTGGGCGAGTAAGCGAAAGGAGGAGGCGCGTGACGGACCTTGAAAAGCTGAAGCTGCTGACCATGGAAACGGGCGAAGCGGCAGGCGCGGACGGCTGCGCCTCCTCTTCCCCCCGCGCGTTTGAGGACGGCGAGCTGATCCTGCTGCTGGAGCTGCATGACGGTGACGTGAGGGCTACGGCCTATGATGTGCTGCTTAAAAAGGCTGTCAGCACCAAGGTGACACTGGCCGGAATGACAACCGCGGAACAGGAAAAATACTGGCTGAGGCTGGCCGCCCGCGTGCGGCCTAACCGGGGCGGGGCCATCGACAGGGCGGATCAGCCCTGAGCGCAGGGCGCTCAGGAATGCTGAATGCTAAGTGCTGAATGTACGCGCCCGGCGCGGAAAGGAGTGATGCAGTGGAGCTGCAAGACAAACTGATCCGGGCCAATGTGATCGCGGCACTCCGGATGGTGGGCGGACACGAGTACGACATCATCCGAACACCCAGGGATCTCAACGGACAGCCCAGCGGGCCGCCGGCGCAGGCCGGAAGGCTGTTTGGCTATGCCTACATCAAGGCCTCCAGCGGTTACAACCTGCACATCGACCTGCCCGGCGTGATCACGACGGATCAGAACGGCCCATCCATGACGGCGGTGCTGCTATGCGGCGAAGAGCCGCAGGAGGGCGATATCGTCAGCTGCAATGGGCGGCAGACGGAGGTGGTCAAAGCCTACCGTGCCGGCGTGGTCTGGGCGCTGGCCATCAAAGAACTCATTTAATGCGGAATGCGGAATGCTTAATGCTGAATGAGGAGCGCCGAATCAAGACCAAGGGGGTGATGCCGGGTGATCCGAACGGATGTCAGCAAGTTCCTGGCCAGCCTGGAGGTCAACCAGAAGCGGATGAGCTTCGCCCTGGAAAGCTACGCCAAGGCAGGCGGGGCCAAGATGGTGAAGTACGCCAAGCAAAACGCGCCCTGGGAAAACCGGACGCGGGCCGCGCGCGACGGCATCGCCTATAAAACCGAGTGGGAGACCGCCACGCGGCTGCGCTTGAACCTGACCAGCGGCGTCAATTACGGGATCTACCTGGAATTTGTCAACTTTGCCCATAAAGGCCGCCTCAGCATCTGGTGGCCGACCATCAACCGCCACAGCTCGGAGATCTATCAGGGCTGGGCGAGCGCTATCAATAACTGACCGACTTTAGAGGGAGGTGATCCCCTATCTATGACCAGATCAAGACGGCCCTGGCGGCCGTGATGCCCTGCTACGACCCGGGCGTGCAGATCGGCGAAGTCAGGACGCCTTACTGCGTGATCCATGACGGCGGCATCAAGACGCAGGATAACACCGGCGGAAAGCTGGGCCAGCAGATCTGGGAGATCGTGGTGCTGGTGCCGATCGCCGACCAGCCGAGCCTGCGCGCCAAGTGCCGGCAGATCAAGCAGGCGCTGGCCGCCATCCGCGGCCTGAAAGACACGGGCGAAGACGCCCCGACCGGCCTGGAGGCCAGCTACAAGGGCGCCGCGCAGAGCCTGATCTACAGGCAGCCGGTTGTCCTTATCAACAAATAACGGAGGTAACATATCATGCCTGATCCCGCATTGGAAAATGTAAAGACCGGCTTTGCCGTCAGCGATATCGCGGCCGTGGTGGTCACGACCGCCACCAAAAGCTACCTGGTGCAGACCAGCACCGAGGCCATGTTCCGGGCGGCCGTAGCCGCCGGCGCTGAAAAGGAGCTGCGCAAAAAGAATACGCTGCTCGCGCTCAACAAGACCCAGGACCTGGTCAAGGGCTACGACGTGGACCTGACCAACTTGCTGGTGCACCCGGAGGTGCTGGCCCTGATCGAGGGCGGCGTGGCCACGTTTACCCTGGACGCGTTTGCCAGCTATTCCGGCCCTGTGGCCGGATCCCCTGTCACCCGAACGCCCTTCCGGCTGGACATCTACTGCGAAGAATTGGACACCGACGGCAACCCCGATGGCTACATGAAGTTCTCTTTGCCCAACTGCACGGGCAAGCCGACGGAGTTCACCCTGAAAGATGGTGACTTTTTCGCGCCGAAGTACACCGTGGAGAGCCGCCCCGGCAAGGGCGTATCGCCCCTGACCATCACCCAGGAAGCCACGCTGCCGACGGTGGCGTAATCCGCCAAATGCAAAATGCTGAATGCTGAATGCTGAATTGGGGCGCCAAGTCCCGTTCTTCATTCGGCATTCAGCATTCATAATTCATCATTCACGAAATTGAGGAGGAAGCTATGGAAAACCTGAAGATAACAAGCATCCAGGAGATCAAAGAGCGCACCGCTGATGCGGTGGTAGAGCTGCCGGGCTTTGGTG
>JAEWRJ010000174.1 GCA_023460055.1 Bacillota bacterium
CACCGCCGGGCGCGTGCAGCGCCTCAAATACCTCGACCTGATAACCCAGCCGGGCCAGTTCGCCCGCCGCGCTCAGCCCGGACGGACCCGCGCCTACCACCGCTACCCGGTGCCCGTTCCAGGGGATATCGCTCTTGGGCGGCCTGTTGCGCGCCTGGTAGGTATCGGCCGCGTAGCGTTCCAGGTTGCCGATAGCGACCGACTCCCCCTTGATCCGCCGCACGCAGCGCTGCTCGCACTGCTTCTCCTGCGGGCATACGCGTCCGCAGACCGCGGGCAGGGCGGTATACTTTTTGAGTTCCCGGTAAGCCTCATCGTCCATTCCCCGCGCGAGGCAGCCGATAAAGCCGGGGATGTCGATGCCCACCGGGCAGCCGCCCACACAAGGCCTGTGCTTGCACTGCAGGCAGCGCTGGGCCTCCTCTTTCGACTGATCGGCGCTGTATCCCAGGCTGACTTCCACGAAATCCTTGCCCCGGGCCGCCGCGTCTCTCAGGGGCATCGCGACCCTTCCCTTATCCGCCATTTACCGCGCCTCCATATCAAGCATGCGGCAGGCCTCTTCCCGTGCCCGCGCCTCAAACTCCCTGTACATGCCGCCGCGCGCGATGGCCTCGTCAAAGTTAACGAGATGCCCGTCAAACTCCGGCCCGTCCACGCAGGCAAACTTCATCTGCCCGCCCACGGTGAGCCGGCAGCCGCCGCACATGCCCGTACCATCCACCATGATGGCATTCATCGACACGGTGGTCTTCACGCCATACCCGCGGGTCAGCTCGCTCACGGCTTTCATCATCGGCAATGGGCCGATGGCCAGCACCTCATCATAGCGCTCGCCCGCTTCCAGCCGCTCCTCCAGCGCTTTGGTCACAAAGCCTTGCTGCCCTGCGCTGCCGTCATCGGTCAAAAGCGTCACGCGGTCGCACACCGCGCTGAACTCATCCCGGAGCAGGACGGCCCCGGCATTGCGAAAGCCGATGATGCCATCCACATAGGCGCCTTCCAGCTTGAGCTGCTTGGCGGAAGGGTAGGCGATCGCGCAGCCTAGGCCGCCGCCCACAACGCATACGCGGGACAGGTTTGACAGATGGCTGGGCTCGCCCAGCGGGCCGACGAAATCATGCAGGCTGTCGCCCTCATTTAACTGATCAAGCTCCATGGTGCCGGCTCCCAGCACCTGATAAATGATGCTGACGCTGCCGCGCCGCGCGTCCGAATCCATAACCGTAAAGGGGATGCGCTTGGAGTTCTCCCCCGCCCGCAGGATGATAAACTGACCCACTTTGGCTTTTTTAGCCACGAGCGGGGCCTCGATGTCAATGCGTACGGTGGTATTGTTCAGCCTGGTCTTGTTGATGATCTGATACATGCCCTACTCTCCCCCTCGCGGTATCTCCCGCGCCTTGACAGGCTCCTGCAGAGCGCCCTTCCCCTCTTCGTAGGGGGCCAGCTTCATCTCGCTCAAGGAGTCCACCAGGTCAATGATGGCCTGCGCCTGGGCTCCCTCCGCCAGGACGGGCTGATAGTTGTTGTACTCCTCAGCCCCTGACACATAGGCGGGCAGCAGGTTCAGCTGATGCTCGGTATAGCGCCCGCTTTCGTCAAAGCGCAGGAAAGCCTGGGCGATCATGGTGCGCCGCTCGCGTATCTTCGCGTTGCCCCCGAAGGCGAAATTGCCCAGCGAATACACGATGCTTGACCCGTTGTAGATCTCGATACCATGCAGCACATGGGGATGGTGCCCGATCACCAGCCCGGCCCCCTGATCGACCAGGAAACGGGCAAACCGCTGGATGCTCCTGTTTGGCCCGGGTCCGTACTCCTCCCCGCCGTGCATAACGCCGACAATGAAGGCGCAGCCGGCCTCCCGCAGCTGCTCAAAGCTTTTGATCAGCATATCCGGGCGGCGGGCGTAGTAGGTGATGTTCGCGCCCGTGAAGCCTATCTTAACGCCGTTTTTTTCGTAGATCCAGGTCTTGATGCCCTCATCGGTCACCGCAAACCAATGCTGCTCGGCCGATTCCAGCGCCTTCACGGTGCTGCGGTAGCCCTGTATGCCGTAATCGAAGGTATGGTTGTTACCCAGGAAGCTCAGCTCGATACTTGATTGACTGATGATCTCGGTATACGCAGTCGGCCCTCGGAAATTATAGGTCTTTTCGACGCGGTTGTACGTGCTGTCGTACAGCACGCCCTCCAGGTTGATGACGGTCAGGTCGTCATTTTCAAAGACCTCCCGCACCTTCTCAAAGGGATAGCCGTAGCCCTCCCGCGCGATGTAGCCTTGAAATGAGTAGTCCTTGTTTTGCAGCCTGTCTTCACCGCCCAGGGTGCAGTCACCCGTAAAGCTGATCAGGATCTCCGTCCCGGCATTCACTTCCTCAGGCCGTCCGGTGAAAGGCAGGAAAAGCATGCTCAGCAGGCAAAGCCCCGCCAGACAACAGCTCATCCCCTTGCCAGTTCTCTCTTTCATCCCATTCCTCACAGTTTATTTCATCGGAAATCATCCTATCAAGCGCAGGGTGGCTTGTCAATGAAATGAATTGAAGCGTCCGCATCCCCCCTTGCACTTGAAATGTTTTTCACCGGGTCTCCCTTGACAGGGCGATTCTCACCCCTTACAATACCCACAACAACCAGCGATGGAGCGAAGTAACCGGAAGGCAGTCAGCAAAGAGAGCCGCGGGCGGTGCAAAGCGGTCTGAGGGCATCCGGCGAATGGACTCCTGAGGGCAGAACCGAACACTTCAGGTTAGTAGGTTTTGACGGGATCCGCACCCGTTATCATGGCGGCGCATATGATGGTATGCGGATAATGAGGGCCGTATGGCCGAATTGAGTGGTACCGCGATTAACAACCGCCTCAAGCAAGTGCTTGGGGCGTTTTCATTTGAAAGGGGGTGATCGGATGTGCAAGGTTGATGGGTTTGCACGCTTCTGGCGCATGACCCGCAGGCACTTCAATCACCCGGGAAAAGGATCTCATATTTGAAAAGGAGATATCAACATGAAACGCAGCATCATCAGGCGCGCCGCCGCCGTCATTCTCAGCCTGGTCATCCTTTCCGCCCTCAGCTCCTCCCTGGCCGAGCAGAAGACTTTCACCATCGGCATCGCCCAGTTCGCGGTGCACGGTTCGCTGGATAACTGCCGTATAGGCTTTATCGAGGGCCTCAAGGCGGCAGGCTTTGAAGAAGGAAAAAACGTCACCTTTGACTACCAGAACGCTCAGGCCGATATGGGCATCGCCGCGGATATCGCCAATAAGTTTGTCGATAACCGCTATAACATGATCGTCGCCATCGCCACCCCCATGGCCGCGGTCAGCCTCAGCACGGCGGACGGCAAGATCCCTGTAATCTACACAGCGGTCTCTGCCCCCATAGAATCCGGCATGGCGGATGAAAACAGGCTTGGCCTTGGCAACACCACAGGCACCAGCGATCAGCTGCCTGTGCGCCAGCAGCTGGAAACCATACGCGCTATTCAGCCCGATGCCAAGGTAATCGGTATCCTCTACACTCTGTCAGAAACCAACTCCGCCTCCCAGCTGGCAGCTTACGAAAAACTGGCGCCGGAATTCGGTTTCACCATTGAGTCATCTGGCATCTCCGCCGGATCGGATATCGCCCTGGCCCTGCCCGGCCTGCTCACCAAAGTTGATCTGCTCACGATGCTAACCGACAACACCGTGGTGCAGTACCTGGACACAGTGCTTGATAAGACCGATACCGCGGGAATCCCCGTCTACGGCAGTGAGATCGAGCAGGTGATGCGCGGCTGCGTCGCGGCGCAGGGGCTTGATTACACAGCCCTTGGCCGCCAGACAGGCGCCATGGCCGCCCGCGTACTCAATGGCGAAGCCGCCGACAGCATCCCCTTTGAGCTGATCGAGGAAAGCGCCCTCTACTTCAACAGCAAGGCGCTGGAAGCCATGGGCCTCACCCTGCCCGAAGAACTGGCCAATACTGGCACCGATGTCGCCCAATAATACCAAAGGAACTTAACACTGATGTTCACCGCATTCATCGCCACGCTGCCCAGCACGCTTGAACAGGGCCTCATCTACGCCATCCTGGCGCTGGGCATCATGCTGACCTACTCTATCCTCGACTTTCCCGACTTAACGGTGGACGGCTCCTTCCCCCTGGGGGGAGCCGTCACCCTCACCCTGCTGCAGGCGGGGCAGGGGCCGGTCACGGCCCTTTTGGCGTCCCTGGCGGCAGGCGCGCTGGCGGGGCTGTGCACAGGGCTGATCCACGTGAAGCTCAAGGTGAGGGCGCTGTTTTCCGGCATCATCATGATGACGGCGCTGTACTCGGTCAACCTGCGCATCACAGGCGGGCAGGCGCTGCTGACCCTGCCCCGCACCGCCGTTACCCTCTTTCGCAACAACCCGGTCGTAAACGCGCTGCCCGAGGGGCTGAGTCTCTTGATCATCGTGGCCGCCCTGGTAATTCTATTAAAGCTGCTGCTTGACAGCTACCTCAAGACCCGCGCCGGCTTCCTGCTGCGCGCTGTGGGGGATAATGAGGCCGTAGTCACCTCGCTTGCCCGCGACAAGGGCAACGTGAAGATTGTCGGCCTGGTGCTGGCAAACGCTCTGGTCGCCCTGTCGGGCGCCGTGCTGTGCCAATCCCAGCGCATGTTTGAGGTCAGCATGGGCACGGGCGCCATGGTCATGGGCCTGGCCTCCGTGATTATCGGCGTCAACCTGCTGCGCCGGCTTGAATGGGTGAAGCAGACCAGCGCCGTGATCACAGGCGCTATCCTCTACCGCCTGAGCGTCGCGTTCGCCATCAGCATGGGCCTGGCCCCGATGGATATGAAGCTCATTACGGCCGCCCTCTTCCTGGGTATACTGGCAGCGGGCAACCTGAAAAAGGAGAAGAAGCATGCTTGAGCTGCGCGGCATCTCCAAGACCTATAACCCGGGCACCGTGCGCGAGCTGGCGCTGCTGCGCGGCTTCAGCCTCAAAGTGGAAGCGGGGGAGTTTATCTCCGTCGTCGGCTCCAACGGCTCCGGCAAAACCTCCCTGCTCAACCTGATCTGCGGATCCATGCCGCCCGACGCGGGGCAGATCCTGCTGGACGGGGAGGATATCACCCGCCAGAAGGAAGCCGCCCGCTGCCGCCGCATCGCCCGCATCTACCAGAACCCGGCGATGGGCACCTGCGCCAACATGAGCATCGCCGAAAACATGGCCCTGGCCGAATGCAAGTTCAAGCGCATGAACCTTATGCCCGCGCTCAACAAAGCCCGCGTTCCCGCCTGGAAGAAGATGCTGGGCGAGCTGGGCATGGGGCTGGAAAACATGATGAACGCGCGGGCCGGCAGCCTGTCCGGCGGCCAGCGCCAGGCCCTCTCAATGGCCATGAGCCGTCTGTGCCCCTCGGATTTCCTGATCCTGGACGAGCACACCGCCGCCCTTGACCCCAACGCCGCCGACATGATCATGGAGATGACCGACCGCATGGTGCGCGAGCAGAAGCTGACCGCCATCATGGTCACCCACAACCTGCGCTACGCCCTGAAGTACGGCAGCCGCCTGATCATGATGCATCAGGGTGGCATCGAAATGGATGTGCAGGGTGAGGAAAAGAAGAACCTGCCCATGGAACAGCTGCTGAAGAAGTTTAACGACATCAGCATTGAGTGCGGGAATTAAGGGATGACAGAATAGGGAAGCAATAGGGGGCGTTTGGGGAAGCGCGGCCTGCGGCCGCGGGAAGCGATAGGGGTTTACGGGTCCCCGTCCCCCACTGCTTTTCCATTGCTTCCCAACCGTAGCCCCCATCGCTTCCCTCGCAAAAAAGGAGTTCGCTTGATCAGACTAAACAACATTTTCATCCCTCTGGATGGCGGCGATGAGGCAGCCCTGCAGGCCGCCCGCCGTCTTTTGCGCCTTCCGGATGACAGCAAGGTCCCGCTTCGCATCGCGAAGAAAAGCGTGGACGCGCGGGATAAATCAAAATTGCGCTTTGTCTACGCAGTGGACGCCGGCATAGGCGGAAACGAAGAAGCCCTGATTGCGCGGCTGAAGCTGAAGGACGCGGCGGTGATCAAGCCGGGTGAGCAGCTGTCGCCCCCTCAAAAGGAATCGGCCCTTTCCCCCGTGGTCGTCGGCCTTGGGCCTTGCGGCCTGTTTGCAGCGCTCTATCTGGCGCGTGCTGGGCTGAAGCCCCTGGTGCTGGAGCGGGGCGAGCCTATTATCGAGCGAGCCCGCAGCGTCAACGCCCTGTTTTCAAAGGGTATCCTGAACCCCCAGAGCAACATACAGTTCGGCGAAGGCGGCGCGGGTACCTTCTCGGATGGCAAGCTGACCACCGGCATCAAGGATCCCTTCTGCCGCCAGGTGCTGGAGATCTTTGCAAGTCATGGCGCGCCGGAGGACATCCTCTACCTGGCCCGCCCGCACATCGGCACCGACCGCCTGCCGGGCGTGGTATCTTCCATCAGGAGAGAAATCGAAAGCCTCGGGGGTACGGTACTGTTTGGGGCAAAGCTTGAAGGCATCCGGACAAGATCAAACCGGCTGACCGGCATCGTTTACAGCCATCAGGGGAAGACCCTGGAGAGTGCAGCCCACCGGCTGATCCTGGCCCTGGGCCACAGCGCGCGCGACACGCAGGAGATGCTTTACAAGGTAGGCCTTCATATGCAGCAAAAGCCCTTCTCCATCGGCCTGCGGCTGGAGCAGAAGCAATCGGTGATCGACAAGGCCCAGTACGGCCTGTCGGCGGGACATGAGAACCTGCCCGCTGCCGAGTACCATTTGAGCCACCGCCTGTCAAACGGTCGCGGGGCCTATACCTTCTGCATGTGCCCGGGCGGCAAGGTGGTCAACGCGTCCAGCGAGCCCGGCTTATTGTGTGTCAACGGCATGAGCCCCTACCGCCGTGACCAGGAGAACGCCAACGCCGCCATCCTGGTGGATGTGCGGCCAGAAGATTTCGACGGCGATGACCCCCTGGCCGGCCACCGCTTCCAGCGGCACTGGGAGCGCAAAGCTTTCGAGCTGGGCGGGCATAACTGGCGCGCCCCGGCACAGCTGGCGGAAGACTTCATCGCCGGCCGCGCCTCAGCGAAACTTGGTGATGTGCGCCCCACCGTGCTGCCCGGCGTCACCCTTTGTGATCTGCGGGAGGCCCTCCCCCCCTTTGTGCATGAGGGCATCCGCGAGGCCCTGCTGGCCTTCGGCGGCAAGCTGCGCGGCTTTTATGACAACGGCGCGGTGCTGACCGCTATCGAGGCCCGTTCCTCCTCCCCCTTGCGCGTGACGCGGGACGAGCGGGGGGAGGGCAGCATCGCGGGCGTCTATCCCGCGGGCGAGGGTGCCGGCATGGCCGGGGGCATCATGTCCTCAGCCGTCGATGGGCTGAGGGCCGCGCAGAAGCTGGCGGAGAGTTTGTAGTTTCTCGAAAATCAAACCATGATGATGCAGTCAAAGGAGCATGCCGCACTGTGAATGACAACAAGATGGCCGCCCCTACGCCGCCGATGGGCTGGAACAGCTGGGATTGCTATATGTCCGCGGTGACGGAGGAGCAGATCCTCGGCAACGCGCGCTATATGGCAGAGCATCTCAAGCCCTTTGGATTTCAGTATATCATATGCGATATACAGTGGTATGAGCCTCTGGCCGGCACCGTGCCGGGCTGTGAGTACATCCCCTTCGCGCAGCTTTCCATGGACTCTTATGGGCGGCTGATGCCCGCTGTCAACCGCTTCCCCTCCGCCGCGGGCGGAAAAGGATTCGCACCACTGGCAGAGAAGATCCACGCGATGGGGCTCAAGTTTGGCATCCACATCATGCGGGGGATTCCCCGCCAGGCGGCGCACGCGAGATGCCCCGTATTGGGCACAGAGGTGACAGCCGACAGGATCGCCAATCCCTTCTCCATCTGCAAATGGAACAGCGACATGTACGGCCTGCTCGATGTACCCGGCGCTCAGGAATACTATAAGAGCCTCTTCCATCTCTACGCGGAGTGGGAGGTGGATTACGTCAAGGTCGATGACATCGCCAACACCAATCTCTACCCAAGCAATCCCTACTCGGCGCAGCGGGAGATCGAGATGATCCGCCGCGCGATCGATCAATGCGGCAGAAGCATGGTGCTCAGCCTATCCCCCGGGCCGGCCGTCATCGAAAAAGCCTGGCATCTGCGCGAGAACGCCCAGATGTGGCGCATCACCGATGATTTCTGGGATGACTGGAAAGCATTGAAGGCCATGTTCGAGCGATGCGAAGTATGGGAGAAGCATGCGGGACACGGATGCTGGCCCGATTGCGATATGCTGCCCCTGGGCAGGATAGGGATCGCCTTCGGCAAAGACCGCCGGACGCGCCTGACGCCTGACGAGCAGCGGACCATGGTCACCCTGTGGAGCATCTTCCGCTCGCCCCTCATGCTGGGCGGTGAACTGCGGGATACGGATCCGGCAACTCTCGCCCTGATCACCAACCCGGAGGTCATACACGTCAATCAGCAATCCTTTGGCGCGCGGCAGATCAGACGCAATGAAAGGGAGGCCGTATGGATGAGCAATGACCCCGATGGCGGCAGGTATCTGGCGCTGTTCAATCTGTCAGAGGAGGAACGCATTGTAAGCGCTGATCTGCCTGCGGGCACACGGGCGCGCGATATTTGGCGGCAAGAGGATCTGGGGGTTATGGAGCCTTGCGTTGCTGCCAGGCTGCGGCCGCACGCCTGCGCCCTGTACCGGCCGACCTGAGAATCCCTGGCAAAGAGAGGAATTTCTGGGAGGGTATTGACAGAACCACTTATCCATTATATAGTATTTCTTGCGTCGCATGACGTATGACGCGGGGTAGAGCAGTTTGGTAGCTCGTCGGGCTCATAACCCGGAGGTCGAGGGTTCAAGTCCCTCCCCCGCAACCATTTTGGCGGCGTAGCTCAGCTGGCTAGAGCATTCGGTTCATACCCGGAGTGTCATTGGTTCAAATCCGATCGCCGCTACCATACAGAGACCCAGTAACGATAGAGTTGCTGGGTTTATTTTTTGCCGCTTCATAGATGCACCCAAAGCAGTGAGTTATTTTGTCTGGACATCAGGAACAGTTGAAGGCAAGCACAGCAGAGCTGCATGATTGCCTCAATCCGCAATAGGCGAAAGCCGCGTGCTTTACAGCACTTGCTCTCTTCTTTGCTCATTGGACTTCCGATGCAGCAAGGCATGTACGTTTAGAATCATTATTATCCCAGGGGCATCCGCGTGCGGCCGCCATGCGATGGGATGGCCTTGATAACATAATAACATAAGCAATTAATGAACATATATTGATAAATATTTGTTTTTTTATGCCTTGACAGGGATATCACATGATGCTACGATGCTTATGTACATTATTTAACAGCGCTTCGATGCGCAAGGAGGATCCTGATGAACATTACCCGTCGCATGCTGTGCCTGGCTCTAAGCCTGTGCATGGCCTTCTCCCTGACCGCCGTGGCCGCCCCTCAAACTTTCGAGGGAGAAGCCAAGGGCTTTAACGATGGCCTGAAGGTCGCCGTCACCATCAATAGCGGCGTGATCGAGCTTGTCGAAGTGACCGAGAATAACGAAACCGCTCCCGGCCAGCCCGCGCTTGAAAAAATCCCCCAGGCGATCGTGGCAGCTCAAAGCATCAAGATAGACACCATCGCCGGTGCCACCCGCACCTCCGAAGGTATCCTGAGCGCGGTAGAGAACGCGCTGACACAGGGCGGCATCGATTTGGCTCCCTACAGCAAGGTCCCGGAAAAGGCAGAAGAGACGGCGGGAGATTATTTCCCCGTGATGGGCTCCTTCGAAGTGCCCGCCCAGTGGGATGAAACCTATGATGTCGTCGTAGTCGGCGGCGGCTTTGCAGGCCTGGCAGCAGCCTATGCCTCCGTCACCAACGGTGCCAGCACGCTGCTGATCGAAAAACTTTCTACCACCGGCGGCAACAGCGCCATTAACGGCGGCCAGTATGCCTCCTTTACCTCAGAGCGCGCGGAGCAGCTCCAAAAGGAGTTCAGCCTGGTGCCTGATACCGCCGAAAAGCATATTGAAGACACCATCAAGGGCGGCGATAACATGGGCATGCCCGATCTCGTCCGCAACATGGTATATGCCAGCCCCTTCTACCTGAACCTGCTGCTGGATAACGGCCTGGTGATCAGAAACGTACTGGCCCGTCCCGGCGGACACTACGGCTACCGCACCTATGTAACCGAGAACCAGGTAGGCTCCGACATCACTGACCTGCAGCTGAAAATGCTCAAAGAGACAGATGCCGTTATCCAGCTGGAAACCAAAATGGTCGAGCTGTACCGTACCCGTGACGAGCAAAACCGCGTAGCCGGCATCCGCGTTGCCACCGAAGACGGCTACAAGACCATCAGGGCTGACAAGGGCGTCATACTGGCCACCGGCGGCTTCGGAGCCAATGTCGCCATGCGCGAGACCCAGGTCCCCTATCTGTCGGCTGACATCCCCACCACCAACAACCCCGCTGCTTCCACCGGTGAGGGGCTTTACCTGGCCCAGGCCATCGGCGCCGGCACGACGCAGATGTCAAACATCCAGCGCTACCCCTTTGCCGACGCCAACAACGGCGTGCTGGATAAGTATGCCGTCTGGCCCTTCACCGGTCCTTCCTTCGGCATCGTGTATGTGGACTATCAGGGCAACCGCTACGTCAATGAGGGCGAGCGCCGCGATGTCTGCGCCAATGCCGCCGCGAACTCCGGCTTTATCTCCACCTACTCCATCTTCAACTGGGATCTGGTCAAGGGCTTTGCCAAGGAAGAAGAGCTGCAGGCAGGCCTGGCTTCCGGCCGTATCCTGTCGGGCGAGACGCTGGAGGATCTGGCGGCAGCGATCAACGCCTATCCCATCAAGGGCCAGCTCCCCCAGGTAAGCGCCGATAACCTGAAAGCCACCATCGAAAAGCACAACAGTTACATCGATTCGGGCGTTGACGCGGACTTTGGCAAAGTGATGTCAAATACCATGGTCAAGCTGGAAAACGGACCCTTCTACGCGCTGAGCCAGTTCCCCTCCGTGCACCATACCATGGGCGGCCTGGTGATCGATGAGCATACCCAGGTGAAAGACATCTACGGCCAGAGCATCGCCGGGCTGTACGCTGCAGGCGAAGTCACCGGCGGTATCCACGGCACCAACCGCCTGGGCTCCAACGCGGACGCGGATGCCTGCGGCATGGGGTATATCTCAGGCTATTATGTGGCAACCGGCGAAATGCCCGATTTTATCCCGGCAGAATAAGGATTCTATCAAACAGCAATGAGCGGGGCATCAGCCCCGCTCATTGCTATTTGAATACTAACTTTTATTCCGCCCGTTTCCTGATATAGTCCGCAACCTTCCCCATCGCCTCTTTCATCTCATTCGCCTTGGGCAGCATCACGATGCGCAGATGGTCGGGCTGGTTCCACTCAAAGCCGGAACCGGGGATCACCAGCACCCTGGTCTCGTGCAAAAGGTCGTAGCAGAAGGCGCGGTCATCCTCTATCTTCAGAAGCTTCGTATCCAGCTTCGGAAACAGGTAGAAAGAGGCGCTGTTGGGCACAACGCTCAGGCCTGGCACATCCTTCAGGGCTTCCAGCGTGACGCGGCGCTGCTCATAGAGGCGGCCGCCGGGAACGATCATGGCCCTGGTGCTCTCCGGGTCCGCCAGAGCCGCGGGCACAGCCAGCTGCATGAGGGCGTTGGCGCACAGGCGCATCGCGGCCAGGCGGGTGACAGCATCGGCAAGCTCTCCCGTCTGCTCTCTGGGCCCGCTGATCACCATCCATCCGCTGCGGAAGCCGCAGATGTTGTGCGACTTGGACAGCCCGTTCATCGTAAAGACGGGCAGGTCCGGGGCCAGGGCGGCGGCGGAGTGATGCACGCGGTCTTCAAGCACCAGGCGATCATATATTTCGTCCGAAAAAACAAGCAGCTTATGCTCCCGCGCGATGGCCAGCATCCCCTCCAGCACCTCCTTGGGATAGAGCGCGCCGGTGGGGTTATTGGGGTTGATGATCACGATGCCGCGCGTCCTGGGGGTGATCTTGCGCTTGATATCCTCAAGGTCAGGATACCACAGCGATTGCTCATCAAGCAGGTAGAAGACAGGCTTGCTGTCGGCCAGCCTGGCGGCGTTGCTCCAGAGCGTATAGCAGGGGGTCGGCATCAGCAGCTCATCCCCCGGGTTGAGCGCGGCGGAAAGCAGCATGCTGGTCAGCTCGCTCACGCCGTTGCCCAGGTAGATATCATCCATCCCGATGCCTTGCAGGCCTTTGCCCTTATGATACTTGAGGATCGCCGCCCTGGCCTCAGGCATGCCGCGAAGGTCGCAGTAGGGCACCGCCCGGTCCATTCCCGCCATCAAGGCGCGGCGGATACCGTCGGGCATCTCAAAGCCGAAAATGCCGGGATTGCCGGTGTTCAGCTTCAGTACCCGGATGCCTTCCCGCTGCATTCTCAGCGCTTCCTCATACAAGGGGCCGCGGATATCCGAACGGACCTCTGCCATGCGCTCTGCGTGATGTATCATGTGCTGACCTCCCGTGTTTTTATGATGTGTGTAATGTACCATCCAGCCTGCCATCCGGTCAATGGCAGCGAAGAAAAGGGGATAATCCCCCGGCAAAGCAGCAAAGCAATAGACAAGAGGATAGATAATGCAAAAACGGCATGAAAGCATATCAATCCAGGGAGGAAATGATAGACAAACAGGCAAGGGATGCGGATCGCCAGAGGAAAAGGAGGTCAAATCTTTTCTAATCGAGGAAATTTCCGGAAACTTTTTGATAATTTCCCGGTTTTGCGCCATTCCCGAGGCGGCTCAAGATATGCTTGAATCACGTATTCGCGATAACGCGGTCCTTCTTATACCAAAATCCATGCCGCGAATCGGCATGGATTTTGGTATTAAGCCTTTATGGATCCAATGACCCGCTTATTCAGGCTTTCTCTTTGCGTCGCCCGAGAACAGCAGGGTCAGTGTCTTGGGGCCGGCAGCCCCGTCAGCGCCCAGGCCATTGGCGGCCTGGAAGGCCTTGACGGCGTTTTGCGTGCCCTTCCCAAACTGCGCGTCATTCGCGCCTTCCTTCAGATACCCCAGCTCGATCAGGCGTTCCTGCAGCGCCCGCACCTCCTCGCCGGAGGAGTTGAGTTTCAGGGTGGGGACCTCGGTGGGCGTGGGGGTCATCTGAAAGTTGGGTACGGGGGTTCCGGTCGGCTCCGGAGTCACCAGCACGGCAGGGGTCCCTGTAGGCTCAGGCGTCGCGGCAGCCTCCGCCGCCCTGTTTTGCACATCGGCGATGCCGGGCACAATACCGGGCGTTGGCGTCAGCTGGCTGCCCTGGAGCGCGCCGCCGCTATCCCGGTTATTGAGAAAAATGGAGGCCGCTCCGGCGCCGAATATGACCAGCACGATCACAAAAATAGCCAGTTTGTTGGCGGCGGACATAGGCCGCCTGTCAGGCTGACGGTTATACTGCATCCTCGCTTATTCCTCCTTCATGCTTCCCTGCCGCGCGATCTTTTTCATGACCCTGACGGCCCTGTTTCACGCCCACTGAATCAGTTGATCGCTCAGCGCTACTCCAGCGCCAGGCGCCTCATATCCTCGCTTTGCGACTGGACGGTCAGCGCGTCGATGATCTCATCCAAGTCGCCGTCCATGATCTCATCAATGCGGTACAGCGTCAGCCCGATGCGGTGATCGGTCACGCGCCCCTGGGGAAAGTTGTAGGTGCGTATGCGCTCGCTCCGGTCACCCGTGCCGATCTGCCCGCGGCGGTTCTCCGCGTAGACGGCGTGCTGCTGGGCTTTGATCTGCTCATACAGGCGGCTGCGCAGCACCTTCATCGCCTTTTCCTTGTTCTTCAGCTGGCTTTTTTCATCCTGGCAGGTGACAACCAGGCCGCTTGGCAGGTGGGTGATACGCACGGCAGAATCGGTTTTGTTGATGTACTGGCCGCCATGCCCGCTGGCGCGGTAGGTATCAATGCGCAGATCGTTCGGATTAATGTCCACATCCACCTCCTCCGCCTCCGGCAGCACGGCCACGGTCGCGGTGCTGGTGTGGATGCGGCCCTGCGACTCGGTGCTGGGTACGCGCTGGATGCGGTGGACACCGCTTTCAAACTTCATGCGGGCGAAGGCGCCGCTCCCTGTGAGGGAAAATACAGCCTCCTTCACACCCCCCAGTTCTGTCTCATTGAGGCTCATGTAGCTCACCTGAAAGCCCCGGCGCTCGGCGTAGCGCGTGTACATCCTCAGCAGCAGGGCCCCAAAAAGCCCGGCCTCCTCCCCGCCGGCGCCCGCGCGGATCTCCATCACCACGTTGCGGTCATCATCGGGATCCCTGGGGACCAGATACAGCTTGAGCCGGTCGCGAAGCTTACGTTCCCTTTCCCGCAACCCGGGCAGCTCTTCCCCCGCCATATCGGCGAAATCCGGGCTGTCCGCCAATTCTTCGGTGGAGGATATCTCCTCCCGGAGTTTCAGGTAGCCGCGCCAGTCCTGCACCGCCTCTTCAAGCCCGGCGCGCTCCTTCATCAGCTGCTGCCAGCGCGGCAGATCGGCGATCACATCGCTTTGTGAGCAGGCGACGCCCAGTTCCTCATATCGGGCATCCATCCAGGCAAGCTGATCGTCAAGCGAGGGCATGTGCTTCCTTTCTTCGGGCCGCCACAGCGCGGGGCAGCCCTGCCATGTCATCATATACGCGGATATCTTCAAAGCTGTTTGTCAGCAGGGCGACCACATCCTCCGCCTGCCCATCGCCTGTCTCAAGCAAAATATAGCCTCCAGGGACCAGATACGAAGGAGCCTCTCCAGCCAGACGGCGGTAAAAATCAAGCCCGTCCTCCCCGCCGTCCAGCGCCATGTCAGGCTCAAAGCGCACTTCCGCCTGTAAAAGGGGAAGATCCCCGCTATTGATATAAGGGGGATTGCAACATATCATATCATAGCATGTCCCGGTGCAGGGAGAAAACAGGTCGCCCAGGAGAAAATTTACATTCGCGCCGTGCAGCGCGGCGTTATCACGAGCCAGTGCCAGTGCCCGGGGCGAAAGATCCGCCGCGTCCACCTGAGCACCCGGCACTGACAGCGCCAGCGTCACCGCCAGGATCCCCGAACCCGTGCACAGGTCCAGCGCCCGTTTCCCCGCGCAAAGGCACGATATGGCCAGTTCAGCCAGCAGCTCCGTGTCGTTGCGGGGGATCAGGACGCCCGGACGGGCCAGAAAACGGCGGCCCATAAAATCCGTCTCACCCAGGATATACTGCAGCGGCTCGCGGGTCAGGCGGCGGGAAAGCAGGGCTTCAAAGGCTTCCTCCTGCCGCTCGGTCAAAGGCTGATCTCCCAGCGCCAGTGTCTGCAGCCTGCCTGTTTCCAGCACGCTGCCAAGCAACCAGGCGGCGTCGATCTCCGCATCCGGCACATGGGCTTCCACCAGCCGCTGGCGGGCCAGACGCAGGCATTCTCTCGCCGTCACTGCAGGGCAGGCTTCGCCTTCTTGATCAGGGCATAGCCTTCCTCCGTGCGCTCGCCCTGGGGCAGTCCGTCCAGCGCGGCGTTCATGGAGGCAATGGCCACTTCCAGCATCTCAAGGCTGGGTTCGCGCGTGGTCAGCCGCTGCAGCTGCATACCCGGCCAGCGAAGCGCGCGGGCAAAGGGGCTCTGCGCGTGAGCCAAGCCCTTGAGTATCTCATAGCTGATGCCGGCCACCAGGGGCAGCAGCAGCAGGCGGGAGAGAATACGGATAAAGTAAACCTTGCCCAGGTCCAGCCCAAGCAGGCTGAGCGCCAGCTCGTCCATGACGGAGAAAAACAGAATGGAAAACACGAAGGTGATCAAGAGGAAGCTGGTGCCGCAGCGGGGATGCAGGCAGGAAAACTTCTGCGCGTTTTCGGGCGTCAGTTCCACTTCCGCCTCGTGGGCGTAGACCGTCTTGTGCTCCGCCCCGTGGTACTGGAATGTTTTTTTCATCTCCGGGATCATCCCGCAGAAGATCAGGTAGCCGACCAGCAGCACGATGCGGATCAGCCCGCTGATCAGGTTGACCGAAAGAAGCGACCAGCCGGCGCCGCGCATTGCCTTGGCGGGAAGGTTGGGCAGCAGCACGAACAGGCCGGCCGACAGCGCCAGGGCAAGCACCATCGCCACGCCCATCACTACCTTATCCACTCCTTTGCCCAGCTTTTTCGCCAGCCATTTTTCAAAGCGCGAGGGCTCCTCATCCAGCATGCCGCTCATCTGTCCGGAGGAAGAGAGCACTTCCATGCCCAGGCGCATCATCATCACCATGTTGACAGCACCCCGGATCATGGGAACGCCCATCCACTTATGCTTTTTCGCGGGCGATACATAGGCATCCCGCTTGATGACGATATCGCCGTCAGGCTTTCTGACCGCGACCGCGATGTGATCGGGGGCCTTCATCATCACCCCGTCCAGCACCGCCTGCCCGCCGATATCGGGCTTTTTGGCCGATTGGTTTTCATTGATTGACATGTGGGCCTTGATCCTCCTTCAAACATCATATAACGAAGGGCAGACCCCGCTGCTGCTGCCGCGCTGTCTGCCCGTAAGGTACGTTTTCGATCAAATGCCGTAGCGCTTCTTGAAGCGGTCTACGCGGCCACCTGTATCCACCAGCTTCTGCTTGCCGGTATAGAAGGGATGGCACTTGGAGCAGATATCGACCCGCATCTCCTTTTTAATGGAGCCGGTTTCGAAGGTTTCCCCGCATACGCAGCGGACGACCGCCTTGTTATACTTGGGATGGATGTCCTTCTTCATCAGTAAATCACCTCTTTTGCGCTGCATTTCGGATTCATGGCGCGCGACCATGAGCCGTAGAATGCAGTATAACAGGATGTCAAGGATGGCGCAAGCATTTTTTATACAGCCCGCCGATCAATTTCCGCATGCGTCCTTCAAGGCTTGATGTACGCGTAGCCTGCCATCTGCCTGTCCGCCAGCTCCCGCACACCGGCGGGCACGACAGCGGCAAAGGGCGCAAGCCGGTCCGCGGCGATCCCCTGCCCTTTCAGGGCATGATTGCAGGCGGCAAACACCACCCCTTGATCCGCGAGTCCCCTCATCTCTTCAATGTCCCGCGCGCCGCGGAGATACCCGACCACCGCTCCGCCGTTGGCCAGCACTTCAACAATAAGGGTCTTCCCGTCCCCCTCATAGGCTGCCAGCAGGTTGGCAGCATTATGCAGCAGCCCCTGCCACCTGTCCATTTCATTGATGTGAAAAATGACCTTCACGTCCATCCCGTCTCCTTGCCGCGTCTCACGCGCTTTCCCGGCCGGTGCCGCTCCCGTCTCGTCCATTCAGCATTCCCTCAAATGCTTCCCCGCTTCCAGAACGAGGGAAACATCAGCAGCATGATCGGGTAGATCTCCAGCCTGCCAATCAGCATGCACAAGGACAGAACGGCCTTGCTGAGGACGGACAGATCCGCGAAGTTGCCCAATGGCCCGACCTTGCTCAGGCCCGGCCCCACGTTATTGATCGTGGCGATCACGGAGGTCACGGTGGTCACGATATCCTCTCCCTCCAGCGCCACAATCAGCACCGCGGCCACGAAAATAAGGATGTAAAAATAGAAGAAAGCCATCACGCCGGACACGACTTCCTCGTCCACCAAATGCCCGTTGAGCTTGATCGTGCGCACGGCGCGGGGATGGATGAGCCGGGTCATCTCGCGCTTGATCACCTTGAACAGTACCACAATACGCACCACCTTGATGCCGCCGCCGGTCGACCCGGCGCTGGCGCCGATGAACATGATCAGCATCAGGATGAGCTGGCTGAATACAGGCCAGAGGTTGAAGTCCGCCGTTGAGAAACCAGTCGTGGTGATCAGGGAACTGACCTGAAAGGCGGCGTGCCGGACGGATTCCCCGATGGATTTATAAACATTTCCGTATATATTCAGCGCGATCACGGCTGTCGCGGCAAGCACCGTCAAGAAGTAATACCTCAACTCTTCATCACGCAGGGCGCTCTTCAGCCCGCCTTTGAAGGCGGCGTAATACAGCGTGAAGTTGACGCCGAACAGGAACATGAACACGGTGATCACGATTTCAATATAATTGCTGCCATAGGCGGCAACGCTTAAGTTTCTATTGGAGAAACCGCCTGTACCTGCCGTTGAAAAGGAATGCACCAGCGAATCGTACAGGGGCATGCCGCCCGCCACCAGAAAAATCACCTCTGTGAGGGTCAGCAAGGTATATATCAGGTAAAGTATCTTGGCGGTCTGGCCGATCCTGGGGACCAGCTTGCCGGGCGTGGGCCCGGGCGACTCCGCCTTGAGGATATGGATGCTGTTGGCCTTTACGGAGGGCATGATGGCGATCATCATCACCAGCACGCCCATGCCGCCCATCCAGTGCGTAAACGCGCGCCAGAACAGCACGCCGCGCGGCAGCGATTCAATTTCCCGAAGAATTGTCGCGCCTGTTGTGGTAAAGCCGGAAATGGTTTCAAACAGCGCGTCCTCCACCCGGGGGATGGCCCCGCTGAGCAGGAAGGGCAGCGCGCCGAAAACAGACAGCAGGATCCAGCCCAGCGCCACAATGGCGAATCCATCACGGGCATAGAGGCCGCCGGCATTCGATTTCAGCCTGGACAATAAAAAGCCCGCCGCTGTCGTGAGCGCGATGGCCGCGGCAAAGGCGGCGGCGTCAGACTCCGGATAGATCAGGGAAACGAGCAGGGAAGGCAGCATGCAGGCGGCTTCCACCAGCAGCAGAGAGCCTATGCTCTTGCCGATCATCCTGTAGTTCACAGTTTATTCCTCCGAAGAGACCATCTCGTTCAAGTCGGACAGGGTGGTATCATAGGCGATCAGGATCACGCTGTCCCGCTCCTTGATCACGTCGTTCCCGTAGGGGATGATGATCTCGTTTTGCCTGACAATGGCCGCGACCAGAATGCCCGGCGCGACTTTCAGCCGTTTCAGCGGCACATCCAAAAAGCGCGTGTGCCTGTCCGCGGTGAACTCCAGCGCCTCGGCCCGCCCTTCCATGATGCGGTAGAGCGTCTTCACGGGGTTATCCACCGCGTTTTGCAGGCCGCGCACATAGCGCAGGATGTAGTTGGCCGTAGTGATCTTGGGGCTGACCAGGTTATCGATGCCCAGGTTTTTGATAGCGGCGGAGAAGTTGATGCGGTTGATCTTCGCCACCGCCTTGGGCACCCCGTACTGTTTGGCGAGCAGGGCGGCGATCAGGTTATCCTCATCCCTGCCCGTCACCGAGATAAAAGCGCTCATGTTCTCCAGGTTTTCGGAGTGCAGCACGCTCTCATCCGACGCGTCCCCGCGAATGATCAAGGCATCCGGCAGCATCTCCGTCAACTCGATGCAGCGGCGCTCCTCGATCTCGATGATCTTGACGCCGACCTCCATCTCCTCGAGGAATTTGGCCAGGTAGTAGGCGATGCGGCCGCCGCCCATCACCATCACGTTTTTGATCTTCTGCACATGCACGCCCGAACGCCTGAAAAACAGAATCACCTTGGAGGGGCGGCCGACAATATAGAGGAGATCACCCTCGCGCATCACGAAATCGCCCCGGGGAATGATCACCGTTTCACCGCGCAGCACGCCGCCGATCAGGATGGGCAGCGATCCGCGCCGCGTCATCTCCTTGAGGCTCATGCCCGCGATGGGCATGTCGCGGGTGACCTTCATTTCCATCATCACCACGCGGCCTTCGGCAAACACCTCGATATTGGCGGCGGAAGGAAACTCAAGCAGCCTGGCGATCTCCCCCGCGACAGCCTGCTCGGGATTGATGACCATATCAAGGTCAAGGTCTATCTTCAGCTGGGAGAGCTCGTCGGCGTATTCCGGATCGCGGATGCGGGCGATGGTATGCTTAGCCCCCAGCTTTTTCCCCGTTAGGCAGCAAACCATATTCATCTCATCGCTGTTGGTGGCGGCGATCAGGATATCCGCCTCCTGAACCCCCGCCTCCAGCAGGACGCTTGTGCTCAGGCCATTGCCCTTGATGCACATCACATCCAGCCGGCCGTCCGCTTTGCGCAGGGCTTCCGGGTTCTTATCAATAATCGTCACATCATTATCTTCTCGGGAAAGGTTTTCAGCCAGGTTGAAACCCAGCTTGCCGTCACCAATAATAATGACCTTCATTTTCTCTCCTTGAAACTCACAGGGGGAGTCACGCGCCCCATCCATGTAATTCGCGGCAGACACAGCAGCGTCTGCGGCTTTGACTTTATCATGAAGGAAGAAAACAAGTCAATCAGCCGGGATAGGGCCGCTATCCGCGCAGGCTCCTCCGGCGTCTGATTGCTTTGGGGATCAGACGGGTAAAATAGAAGCAGCGGACGATGAATGGATCTGCCAGCCGCGAAAGGAAGTTTACTATATGATGGTCATCGATATCTGGTCGGACATGGTGTGTCCCTTCTGCTACATCGGCAAGCGCCGCCTTGAAAAGGCCCTGTCCCTCTTTGATGGGGCGGATGAGGTCAGCCTGCGCTTCCGCAGCTTTCAGCTGGATCCCGGCGGGAAGAGCTACGAAGGCCGTGACCTGCATGCCACGCTGGCCGAAAAGTACGGCCTGAGCTACGACCAGGCCCGCCGCATGAACCTGAGCCTCGCGCGCCAGGCCAAGGACGACGGCCTTGATTATCACATGGACAGCGCCATCCCGGCCCGCACGCTGGACGCGCACCGCCTGTGCCACTGGGCCGGGGAGCAGGGAAAACAGGCCGAGATGGAAGAGCGGATCATGAAGGCCTATTTTACAGATTCCCTGAACATCTCAGACCGCGCCATCCTGGCCCGTTTGGCCGGGGAAATCGGCCTGGATGAACAGGCAGCCCTCGATGTCCTGTCTAGCGGACGCTATGAAGACGAGGTTCGCGGGGATCAGGAGGAGGCCGCCAAACTTGGCATTCAGGGCGTGCCGCACTTTATCATCAACGGCCGCCGGCAGGTATCCGGCGCGCAGCCGGTGGAGGTATTCCTGCAGGCGCTGAGAAAAGCAAAGGCAGACAGCAGCCGCGCGTAAGCCACTGCGCACCGGTATCAACAGCATGCCGGCTTATCCATCCTTCAAGGCGGCAAAAACTCAAAAAGGCAGCGATTCGATCCATTCGCTGCCTTTTTTCGTTCATCTCTTTATACTTCTTCCTCTTCCTTGCCGTCAGCCTCCAGGATGTCCCTGCACTCCGCCAGCATGGCCTTTTCCTGATCCGAAAGCTCGGGAAACTGCGGGTCGATCCCCTGGAGCGCGTCCAGCACGATCTCGCTGACCAGATAGCGGGCAAACCACTTCCTGTCCGCCGGCACCACATACCAGGGCGCCTCAGGCGTGGAGGTGTGGTTCAGCAGGTGCTCATAGGCCTCCCGGTACTGTTCCCAGTAGCGGCGCTCATCGATATCGCCTGAATTAAATTTCCAGTTTTTATCCGGCTGGCTGATGCGCTCAAGCAGCCGCTCCCGCTGCTCTTCCTTGGATACATGCAGGAATATCTTGACCAACTTGATGCCGTTTTCGCCCAGATACCGCTCAAAATCCCTGATCTGGCGGTAACGCTTTTCCCAGATCTCAGGCGTGACCAGTTCCTGGGGAAGCTGCGAGCCGCTGACCAGGTCGTGCACGCGCGCCACGATCACATCCTCATAGTGGGAACGGTTGAAGATGCCGATCTCCCCGCGCCGGGGCAGCGCCTTGCTGATGCGCCAGAGATAATCATGGTCCAGCTCCTCGCTGGACGGGGCTTTGAAGCTCGTCACCTGCGTGCCCTGGGGGTTCAATCCGCTCATGACATGCTTGATGGTGCCATCCTTGCCCGCCGCGTCCATCGCCTGCAGCACGATCAGCAGACCATGCCTGTTCTGGGCGTACAGCTTCTCCTGCAAGGCAGCCATTTTGCGGATATTATCAGGCATCTTTTCATTGATGGCCTTTTTCTTATTGAGATCATCCCCGCCCCGGGTGGGGAAATCCTTCAGATGGACCTTCTCCTCCCCTATGACCGAAAAACCTTTGATATCAAGCGGCATACGCTTCTCCTCTTTTTCTTTCATGCTGAACCCCTTTCATTGAAGCGGGAATCTGATCTTCCTTCCCTCTTTGTGCGATCTGTAAATGCCCTGGAACAGCTCGACCGCCCGGCGGCCGTCCTCAAGCGTTACGAGGGGCGCGCGGCCTTCCCTGATCGCGCGGGCGAAATCCTCCAGCTGCAGCTTGAAATAGCGCACATCGTCCGCCGCCAGGAAGGCCTGCCTGTCCTCTTCCCGGAACCGGGGCAGGAGATCTTCCTCTCCCGGCACCGTCCACAGGTCGTTGACGGGCGGCTCGCCGGCACCCGATACCCCCGCGATGAACATCGCCCCGCCGTCCGTCTGCACGCCGACGGAGGCGCCGTTGTAGCCATGCACCCGCACGTTGCCAAAAAGCGCTGGGTTCTGGCAGTTGGATACACAGATGCTGCCGATGGCCCCCGACTTGAAGCGGATGACCGCCGCGGCGGTATCGTCCACCTCCAGTTCGGGGTGGTTGAGGGTATCCCAGATGCCAAAGAGGCTGTCGACCTCCCCCATGTACCACAGCAGCAGATCCAGCTGATGCACCGCCTGGTTGACCAGCACGCCTCCGCCCTCCATCGCCCAGCTGCCGCGCCAGGGATCAGACCTGTAATAGTCCATGCTTCGCCAGCCCAGCATGTTGACGGTGCCCAGAATGGGCTTTCCGATCTTCCCCTCATCGATCGCCCGCTTCACGCGGATCACAGGCTCATAAAACCTGCGCTGGCTGATTGTCGCGCCCGTAACGCCGGATTCCCTGACAGCCGCTATGATAGCGTCGCAATCCTCAAGCGACACGGCCAGCGGTTTTTCCACGATGATGTGAACGCCCAATTTGGCCAGCGCAGAGGCTAAGCCCGCGTGGTTCATATGCGGCGTACAGATGGAGGCGGCCTGCACGCCGCATTCCCGCACCATGCGTTCCAGGTCATCATAGGGGCGGATGCCGTAGTCCCCGGCAAACTGTTCGGCGCGGGGCAGCGCGCGGTTCCAGCAGGCGACCAGCTCGCAGCCCTCAACCTGCCGCCAGGCCCTCGCGTGAAAATGACCCACCTTGCCGCATCCAATAACGGCTGTCTTCAGCGCCTCTTTCACCGCGACACCTCCAGGGCGATCTTGTAAAGCCCGGGCTCCCGGTCATAGACCCTGTTGATCCACTGGGCCCCTTCGCTCAGAGGCACCACCTTGCTCGCCAGGGCCGCCGCGTCAATGGCCCCGGAGGCGATCAATTCAAGACACCTTGGATACTCGCCCGCCGAGGCGCAGCTGCCGTGGTAGGTCTGCTGCCGGGTGACGGCAATTTGCAAAGGAAAGCCGACTTCCGGCGCGACATTGCCGATCAGCACAATGTGAGCGTTTAAAGCGCCCGCCCGGGCGCAGAGATTGACCGTGGCGGATATCCCCGTCGCGTCAAAGGCAAGGTCCACGCCCTTCCCCCCGGTCATGTCCATGATTTGCCGCAGGGCATCTGGCTTGGCAGTGTTAACAGCCGCGTCCGCGCCGCAGCGCAGCGCCATCTCCAGGCGGGCCTCATCGATATCGGCGGCGATCACGCGGCCGGCGCCCATGCTTTTGAGCACCTGCACGGTCAGCATGCCGATCGTGCCCACGCCGGCAACCAGCGCGGTACAGCCCTCCTTGATGGGCGCTTGCAGCGCGGCATGGCAGGCGATGGACAAGGGCTCCACCATGGAGGCCTGCAAAAAACTGACCGCGTCAGGCAGCCGGTACAATATGCGCTCAGGCACGCAGACATATTCGGCAAAAGCGCCGTCCTGCCTGTACTCAGCGCAGGATACGCCCAGCACGCGGCGATCGGCGCAGAGGTTCACATGACCCGCCCGGCACATATCGCAGACACCGCAGTATATGGTGGAATCAAAGGTGACGCGCTCCCCTGCGCGCCATCCTTTGACCCCCTCGCCGACCATATCGATCACGCCCGAGGCCTCATGCCCCATGATCACCGGCGGCCTTCTGCGGCCTGTGGACCCGTCAATGCCATGCACATCGCTGCCGCAGACGGCGCAGACACGGATCCGCACCCGCACCTCACCGGGCTCGGGAACCGGCGTTTTAACATCCTGATAGGAGAATTCCCTGGGCCCTGTCAGTACCAACGCTTTCATCAAGTATGCCTCGCTTTCCATTGACAGGTTAGCCTTTGACCGAGCCCGCGGTCAAGCCCCCGGGGATGAATTTCCGCGAGTTCGTGTTTCTATCCCCAGTTATGCTCGGCCGCGTATTCATCCAGCAGCCGCACGGACTCCCTGACCGTTTCTTCCAGCACCCCGAGGTCAATGTCCGCCAGCTTGTTGACATACACGCAACCGACGGAAGCCTTGTGCTTGCCAAGCCTGGCCAAAAAACTATCCAGCTTTCCGCCATACATGAACAGATAAAGCGATATCTTTCCCTTGCGGGGGGAGAAGCCTGTTTTGGCGGCGAAGCCCGCGTGGCCGCTTTCGTACCGGTAATGGTACCTGCCAAAGCCAAATCCGCTCCCGTCCCACACGACGGCCGGCTCGTTTGAGGCGCGCTCAAAGATGGGGATCAGCGTCCGGGCTTCTTCTTTTTGCTTGTCCGTCTCCAGGGTTTGGATATATTCCTCAGCCGTCATCTCCAGCGGCTTTGTCTTCTGTTCCTTCGCCATGGCGGTTCACCCCCAATCGATCAGACTGATCATTTAATATAGAGTATACCCATTGGCGCTTGTTCGCTTGCTTGCGCCCATTTGCGCGCTATGGTATGATAATCTGTGTTTTGTCAAGGGGGTAGAAAGCGGATGGACATGCGGGAGATCATCGCACAGGCACTGAACAAAGCGGCAAAGGCCGCCTTCCCGGAGGCTGATTTTGAGCCCGCGGCGCTTGCGCGCGCGCTGGAGATCCCGCCGGATCCGGCCATGGGCGATATGGCTTTCCCGTGCTTCGCGCTCTCGCGCCAGCTGCGCATGGGGCCGCCGCAGATCGCGGCAAAAATGGCGGGCGGCATCTCAGACCCGCTGATCGAGCGGGCGGAAGTCAAGGGCGGCTACCTGAACTTCTTTTTGGCGCGCGAAGCGTTTTGCGGGGGTATAGTCGAAAACGTACTCGCCAGCAAGGGCAATTGGGGCGCCGGGACCGAGGGAGAGGGCAAGACGGTCTGCATCGACTACTCTTCCATCAACATCGCCAAGCGCTTCCATATCGGCCACCTGTCCACCACGGCCATCGGCCACAGCCTCAAGCGCATCTATGATTACATGGGCTACCGCACCGTGGGCATCAATCACCTGGGCGACTGGGGCACCCAGTTTGGCAAGATGATCGCTGCCTACAAGCACTGGGGTTCGAAGGAAGAGGTCGAGCAGGGCGGCGTGCAAGCGCTCAGCGACCTGTATGTCCGCTTCCACAAGGAGGCGGAGGAAGATTCAGCGCTGGAAGATGAAGGCCGCGCCTGGTTCAAGCGCATCGAGGACGGGGACGCGGAAGCGCTGTCGATCTTCAACTGGTTCAAGGAGATCACCCTGAAGGATGCCGACCGGGTGTACGATATATTGGGCGTTTCCTTTGACAGCTACGCGGGCGAGAGCTTTTATAACGACAAGATGGACCGTGTGGTCGACGAGCTGAAGGCTAAGAACCTGCTGGTCGAAAGCGACGGCGCCTATGTGGTGGACCTGGAGCCCTGGGGCATGCCCCCCTGCCTGATCATCAAGCGTGACGGCGCCGCCCTGTACGCCACCCGCGATATCGCCGCCGCGCTCTACCGCATGGACACCTACAATTTTGAGAAATGCCTGTATGTGGTCGCCTATCAGCAGGACCTGCATTTCCGCCAGGTGTTCAAGGTGCTGGAGCTGATGGGCTACGAGTGGGCCGCGCAGCGTATGCAGCACGTGGCCTTCGGCATGATCAGCTACGAGGGCGAAGCCCTCTCCACTCGCAAGGGCAACATCGTCTATCTGGACGATCTGCTGCGCGCGGCGCAGGAGAAGGCCCTGGCCATCATTGAAGAGAAGAGCCCCGGCCTGCCTGATAAGGAAAAGACAGCCCGCCAGGTGGGCATCGGCTCGGTCATTTTCTTTGATCTGTTCAACAGCCGCATCAAGGACATCGACTTCCGCTGGGACCGCGCCCTGAACTTTGACGGCGAGACCGGCCCCTACGTGCAGTATACCTACGCGCGCTGCTGCTCGGTGCTCCGCAAAGCGGGCGAGGTAAACGCAGCGCCTGATTACGCCGCCCTGACAGACGATGAAGCGATGGCGCTGATTAAGCTGCTGGCCCTCTTCCCCGAGGCGGTGCGTGACGCCGCGCTGCGCAGCGAGCCAAGCATGCTGACCCGGGCGACCACAGAGATCGCCAAGGCCTACAACAAGTTCTACTACGAGCACCGCATCCTCACCCAGGACGCGGGCGAAAGCGCCGCACGCCTTGCTTTGACCTCAGCTGTCAAAGCGGTTATCGGGCGGGGGCTCTACCTGATCGGCCTGGAAGCGCCGGAGCAGATGTGAGGCAGCACCCATGAAGTTTACAAAGATGCAGGGTATCGGCAACGACTACGTCTACATCGATTGTTTTGAAGAAAAGGTCAAAGATCCGGCGGCGCTGGCCATCCAGATGAGCAAGCCGCACTTCGGCATAGGCTCAGACGGCCTGGTGCTGATCGAGGCCAGCGAATATGCCGATTTTGGCATGCGGATCTTCAACTCAGACGGCAGCGAAGCTGAGATGTGCGGCAATGCCGCCCGCTGCGTAGGCCGCTATGTGCGGGAGCGCGGTCTGACGGATAAGGATGAGATCACCCTGTCCACCAAGGCCGGCATCCGCCGCCTGTGGCCCGAGATGTCGGAAGGCATTGTGCGCCGAGTCAAGGTGGATATGGGTTCGCCGGAACTGAACCCGCGCCTGATCGGCGTGGATCTGCCGGGCGATCTGGTGCTGCGCCACCGCGTCCAGATACTGGGCCAGACCCTGTTCATCACCGCCGTCAGCCTGGGAAACCCGCACTGCGTGATCTTTGTGCGCGACCCCGAACTGATGGATCTTCAAACCATTGGCCCCATGCTTGAAAACCACAGCCTGTTCCCCAAGCGGACCAATGTGGAGTTTGTGCGCGTGGTCAGGCGGGATTGCCTGCAGATGCGCGTATGGGAGCGGGGCAGCGGCGAAACGCTGGGCTGCGGCACCGGCGCCTGCGCCGCCCTGGTCGCGAGCGTTCTGTGCGGCCTGAGCGACCGCACCGCCCAGGTACGCCTTCCCGGCGGCAACCTTGAACTGATGTGGAACCCTGAAGACAACTGTGTCTACCAATCCGGCCCCGAGGAGTTTGTATTTGACGGGGTATGGTTCGAACAGGAATAGAGGATGCTTTGAGGATCTTTCTTTATGAAGGCATCCAAAGCCCCTCCATGACCAATAATGACGATCAAGGGGGATGAAACATGGTACGCGCTATCGTTGGAGCTAACTGGGGAGACGAGGGCAAGGGCAAGCTGACCGATGTGCTGGCGGAGCAGTCCGACATCGTCGTCCGCTATCAGGGCGGGGCCAACGCCGGACATACCATCATCAACGAGCACGGCAAGTTCGCCCTTCACCTGCTGCCCAGCGGCATCTTTCACCAGAGCATCGTCAATATCATCGGGCCCGGCGTGGCGCTGGATATTGAGGCGCTATTTAACGAGCTGGACGGCATCCTTTCCCGCGGTCTTCCCCAGCCAAAGCTTCTGGTGTCCGACCGGGCGCAGGTGCTGATGGATTTCCACGTTATGCTTGACACCTATGAGGAAGAGCGCCTGGCGGACCGCAAATTCGGCTCTACCAAGTCGGGGATCGCCCCCTTCTACAGCGACAAGGCCTCCAAGGTGGGCATACAGGTCTGTCAGCTTCAGGATAAAGAGCTTTTACGCGAGCGAATTACGCTCAGCCTGGTCAAAAAAAACATCCTGATGGAGCACCTGTACCACAAGCCCCTGCTTGACGCGGACGCCCTGACCGAAAAATATTACGAGCTCGGGCAGCGCCTGGCGCCTTACGTGGTGGATACGACGCAGTACCTGTACGGGGCGCTGAAGGAAGGCAAGCGCATCCTGCTGGAAGGCCAGCTGGGCGCGCTGCGCGACCTGGAGCACGGCATCTATCCCTACACCACCTCCTCCTCCCCGCTGGCCGGCTACGGCACGGTGGGCGCCGGCATCCCCCCGGCCGCGATCAAGGAGGTCATCGCCGTCACCAAAGCCTACTCCAGCAGCGTGGGCACCGGCTATTTCGTTACCGCCCTGGCGGGCGAGGAGGCTGAGGAATTGAGGCGGCGCGGCGGCGACGCCGGCGAATACGGCGCCAAGACCGGACGGCCCCGCGATGTGGGCTGGTTTGACGCCGTGGCCACCCGCTACGGCTGCCGCGTGCAGGGCGCGACCGCCTGCGCGATGACCAACATCGACGTGCTGGGTTATCTGGATGAGATCAAGATTTGTGTAGCTTACGACATCGACGGCGAGCAAACGAGGGATTTTCCCTCCTCCCCCAGGCTCTCCCGCGCCAAGCCCGTCTATGTCACCCTGCCGGGCTGGAAAACGGATATACGCGGCGTGACCGATTACGATGCCCTGCCCGAGAATTGCAAAAACTATCTGAGCTACATCGAGCGCGTCATCGAAACGCCCCTGACCATCATTTCCACTGGCCCCAGGCGCGAGGAGATCATCTTCAGGTAATCAATCTCCTCAATATTCGTAAAAACTCAGGAGGCTGTTACTCTTCGTATCAGTCTCCTGAGTTTTTGTGAAGCACCTCATCTGAAGATCAGCCTTTGATGCTCCTTATTACCACTCGCTCCTATCCGTTGTCAGTCGGAAGCTCGTATGGCAGCAGCTCCTCTTGGGAGACCCACTGGTGGTTCAAGATGGGCTCGCTCCCATCGGTGGGTGTAAAATCCACCATGTAGGCAACGCCGGCCATCACCTCGACGATTTCAGCCCGCGCGCCTTCGCCGCCCATGCCGCTGATATGCCCCGGCAGCAGGATCACCTGATCCCCCACCTTCCAGGGTTCGTCGCCGTGTCCCTCGATCTCCTCATGGATCACCCAGCGGTGCCAGAGGACCTCCTCGCCGGTATCAGCGTTGGTGTAGTTGATCGCATACAGCACCGTATCAAAAGCGCCGGAGACGCGCGCAACCGCCCCTGCCATGCCGGGCATATGGTCGGCAAGCATTATGACCTCGGTGCCCACCGGGTAGGCCGGGTCCTCCGCGGGGGTAAAGGTATCGGTAGGCGTGACAGCGTGATGATCCATCCCTTCATGCGCAAGCGCAGGAATGAATGATATCATCATCATGGCTGCCAGCAGCACGCTTGTTAACTTCTTCATTGTTTTCCTCCTCTCAGCCATAGGCCGGGTTACAATGAAGTATACACGGCAAGCGTCTGCCGCAAACAAGAGCCGGCAGGGGAGTCCGCGCGCTGTTCGAGGCCCGGATCTCTGGTTTGCTTATTTTAAAAGCCCTTTCATATCAACCATCACCTTTGCCCCAAGCGCCCTGGCCTGCTCCATGCTTTGGGCCGCGTACGTGTTGACATAGACCTTGATCTTGGGCTCGGTACCGCTGGGACGCACACAGCACCAGTGCCCGCCTTCCAGCTCGTAGAACAGCACGTCGGAAGCGGGATAGTCAAGCGTCTCCTGCCGCCCGTTTTCGGTACGGACGCCCTTGAGATAGTCAAGCGCGGCCTTGACCGGAATACCGGCCACTTCCTGAATAGGCTCCTCCCGCAGGCGTTTCATCAGGGACCGCATGTTTTCAAGCCCTTCCTTGCCGGGCAGGGTGATGGACAGCACATCCTCATGGTAATAGCCAAATTCCCTGTATAGCTGCTGCAGGCGGTCATAGAGCGTGATGCCCTCCGCCATGCAGGCGCAGGCCGCTTCGGCGATCAGCAGCGAGGCGTTTACACCGTCCTTGTCGCGCACGCTGGTGCCCGACAGGTAGCCGAAGCTCTCCTCAAACCCGAACAGGAAGCTGTACTCGCCGCCTTCCTCAAACTGCTGTATCTTTTCCCCGATGTATTTGAAGCCGGTCAGCGTGTCAAAGAGCTTTACGCCGTAGCCTTCGCAGATGGAGCGGGCCATCCCGGTGGATACGATGCTCTTGCAAACAGCGCCGTTCCCCGGCAGGGTCCCCGCGCGCTTCCTTCCCTCCAGCACATGGTGCAGCAGCAGGCAGCCGATCTGGTTGCCCGACAGCGTCCTGTACACCCCCTCGCCGTCGCGCACGCAGACGCCCAGGCGGTCGCAATCGGGATCGGTGCCGAAGATGACGCTGGCGTCCACCTTCTGCGCCAGCGGGATCGCCAGCCTGAAGGCATTGGGGTCTTCGGGGTTGGGCGCGGACACGGTGGAAAAATCGGGGTCAGGCAGTTCCTGCTCGGGCACAACGGTCACGTTCACGATGCCCGCCTCCTTCAGCGCCCGGCGCACGGGGATGTTGCCGCTGCCGTGCAGAGGCGTATAGACGATCTTCAAGTCCTTCCCCCGCTCCCGCACCAGCTCGGGGCTGATCAACAGGCCCAGTACCATCCTGATGTAGTCGTCGTCGACCTCTTTGTCACCGATGTATGAAAGCAAGCCGCATTCCAGCGCCTTCCCTTCATCCATCGGCAGGCAGGCGCTGTAGGCCAGGCTGAACACCAGGTCCGAAATGCCTTTAGCCATCCCCGGTCCTACCTGCGCGCCGTCCTCGGCGTATACTTTATAACCGTTGTACTGGGGCGGATTGTGGCTGGCCGTGATCACCACGCCCGCGATGGCACGCAGATGCCGCACCGCGTAGCTGACGATCGGCACAGGCCGCAGCGCGTCAAACAGCATCGCCTTCACCCCCCTGGCCGCAAAGACCAGCGCGGCTTCCCCGGCGAATTCGGGGGACATCCGGCGGCTGTCAAAGCCGATCACAATGCCGCGCTCCGCCCCGCCGGGAAGATCCTTCACATAATCAGCCAACCCCGCGGAGAGCCTGCGCACGTTGAATATATTCATGCGGTTGGTGCCCGCGCCAAGCACGCCGCGCATGCCGGCGGTGCCGAAGCTCAGCTCCGTATAAAACCTGTCCTCGATCCCTTCGGGCTGGTCTCTGACCGCTTCCAGTTCGCCCATCAGGGCAGGTTCATCCGCTGCCATCGCCAGCCAGGCATGATAGTTCTCCATCACCGTCATCGCGTTTTCCTCCATGCGCACACTCAAAATCGCCGTCATCCGATCGGGTTTCAAGTCAAATCCTGTTTATATATATCACGCTTCTTATTATAATCGTCCCTTCTCAGGCACGCAAGCGGAGCCTTGGGGGGGAAATGGGCAGAAATTATGATATTTAAGACCAAAAATACCCATTGTTTGTTGACCATGTAATGAATCTGTAATATACTGCTGATGGAATATTCTGCGGCTTTGGCCGGGATAAGGGTTGAGGTGCTCCATGAACGGAACATACAATGGCAAAAACTGGCGCGGCAGGCTGATATGCCTGCTGCTGGCGATGGCGCTGCTGTCGCCCGGGCTAGGCGCTGAGGCGGAGGCATTATCCGCCAAGTATATGTACACCACGCTCAGCAACGTGATGTTCCGCCCGCAGCCCGGCACCAGCGATTATATCGACCGGCTGCCCTCGGGCTGGCCGCTTGAGCGCCTGAGCGAGACCACGGTCAACGGTGATCTGTGGTACCAGGTAAAAGCAAAAAGCACGCCCACCTTCCCCAGCAGGGAATACACGGGCTACGTGCGCGCCAATGTGGTGCGCATGATGACCGCCGCTGAGGAGACCGCCTACCTCTCGGGAGCAGGCGTGACCCCAGTTCCCACGGGCATCGTGACCCCCACAGAAGCCCCCGCCGAACAAAGCGGCTATGTCAAGCTGAACAAGCATAATGTCAACCTGCGGCGCACGCCCGGCGGCGAGAGCATGACGCAGATCCCCATCAACACCATCCTGCCCTTCTACGGCCTTCCCCTGACCCGCGCGGGCTACCAGTGGGTATACGTGGTATACAACGGCATCTGGGGCTATGTGCGCGGCGACTGCTATACTTTTACGGACGCTTCGGGCAATCCCGCCCCCGCTCCCTCGTCCCAGCCCACCCCTCCGCCCTCCGGCGCGACGGAGCCGCCCGTCATCAGCCCCGCGGGCACCATCCGCCTGACCAAGGGCGGGGTCAACCTGCGCAAGACCCCCGGCGGTGAAAGCCTCCTGCAAATGCCCAATGGCATGACGCTGAACTATTCCGGCCAGCCCGTCTCCTACGGCGGTTATCAGTGGGTCTATGCCCAGCACCCCGCGACAGGCACCTGGGGCTATGTGCGCAGTGACTGCTATGTGATCGTCACCTCGGGCGGGGATCCCACGCCAACCACGCCGCCTGCCGGCAGCGTCGGCTATATCATCACAACCATCGGCAGCCTGAACGTGCGCACAGCGCCCAGCCTGAACGCCACCACCTTCACCCAGCTGCCCAACGCAGGCGTCACCTTCCCCTACAGGGGTATCGTGAGCGGCGGCGGACGCGAGTGGTACCACATTACCTACAACAGCCGCAGCGCCTATATCCTGACGGCTTACGCGCGCGTCACCACAGCCGTCCCGACGGCAACCCCCGGCATCCCCACCCCCACCGTTAACCCGGCTGATCTGTCCAGCACCGCCATCACCACGATGGACCGCGTGCTGGTGCGTGCGGAAGGCAATGCCAGCGCCCGCACGCTGACCATCCTGTACACCAAAAACAGCGTTGCCAAGCTGACCGGCCTGACCAACGCAAGCGGCGGCTACACCTGGCGGCAGGTAAACGCGGGCGGCGTGACCGGATGGATCAGGGGCGACCTGCTGCGCATCCTCACCAAGTTGGAAGAAGCGCAGCTAAATAACACAGGCAACCCCAACCTGCCCCAGGAGGCCACTTACCGCACCCTGCGCCGCGGCGATAAGGGGACGGATGTCACCCGCCTGCAGACCGAGCTGTCGAACTTAGGCTTCCTGCCGGCCAGCGCCGTCACGGGTACATATACAATTGAAACATCCGAGGCCGTCAAGGCCTACCAGCGCGCCGCCGGGCTGGCGGTGGACGGCGTAGCCGGCCCCCTGACCCAGCACAGAATGTACGGCACGGTCCCGGTCGGCTCCAACAACCCCGGCGGCACGGTCGACCCCTCCCTCTACCCCATTGAAAAGGAAGCCTGGACCGTGGTCAACAATGTATGGCAGCGCGGCATGACCGCCGTGCTGACCGACGTGAAGACAGGCCTCAGTTTCCGAGCCAAGCGCTGGGCCGGCGGTTCACACGCGGACGTCGAGCCGCTGACCGCCGCCGATACAGCCGTTATGTGCCGCATCTTCGGCGTCACCAGCGCCCAGCAGATCGCGGATAAGAATCTCTATCAGCGCAAAGCCACCTGGGTCACCGTCGCCGGCCATACCTACGCCGCCTCCGTATACGGCGTGCCGCACAACTACCCGGCCGGCGATACCATCGCCAACAATGACTTCAACGGCCAGTTCTGCGTGCACTTCGTCGGATCCACCACGCACAACAACCCCAATACCCCCGACACGGATCACCAGAAAGCTATTCAGGAGGCCTATGACAAGTTCCCGGCCGTTCCCGGAAAGAAGTAACAAGGGCAATCAGGCGGATTGCCTCATCATCGGCGGCGGGGCCTCAGGC
>JAEWRJ010000175.1 GCA_023460055.1 Bacillota bacterium
TCACCAATCCGCCCAAGAAGCCTGCTCAAAACCCGATCGATATCCTTCTGGGCACCCGCAACAAGGAGCCTGAGCAGAGCGAGGAGGAACAGCAGAAGCTGTCGGGGAAGCGCTCGGAAGCTGAACAGCAGCTGCTCCGGGGAGAGCTGGAAGAACGTGAGATCCAGATCGAAGTGGAGGAAACGGCCCCCCAGCTGGAAGTCGGCGGCAGCGCCATCAATATCGGCGATATGATGGGCGGCATGCTGCCCAAGAAAACCAAGCTGCGTCATGTAAAAGTCAAAGAAGCCAGAAAAATACTGATAGCCGAGGAGTCGCAGAAGCTGATTGACGAGGATGCCGTGAAGGAAGAAGCGCTCAGGCGCGCGGAGCAGCAGGGGATCGTTTTTATCGATGAGATCGACAAGATCGCCGGCCGCTCGACCGGCCAGGGACCTGACGTATCCCGCGAAGGCGTGCAGCGCGATATTTTGCCTATTGTAGAGGGCAGTACGGTCAATAGCAAGCATGGAGCGGTCAAGACGGATTTTATGCTGTTCATTGCCGCGGGCGCCTTCCACGTCGCCAAAGTCAGCGACCTGATTCCCGAACTGCAGGGCCGCTTTCCGGTGCATGTGAAGCTGCATTCTCTCACCCGGGAAGACTTTATCAAAATACTGACCCAGCCGGATAACGCCCTGACCCGCCAGTACGCGGCACTTCTTGAGGTAGATAAAGTGAAGCTGAGTTTTGAGGATGAAGCGCTGGAAGAGATCGCGAGCGCTGCCTCCAATGCCAATACACTCAGTGAGGATATTGGCGCCAGGCGCTTGCATGGTGTGTTTGAGGAGCTGCTTGAGGATATTTCCTATAACGCGGGCGGCGAGGGCATGCCCGAGGTGGATCTGAAGATCACAGCGGAGTATGTGCGCAATCATGTCGCCGCCGCCAAGAAGGAAGATCTCAAGAAGTACATTCTGTAATGCATCCCCTTTGATCCCCTCCTGATTTGGAGGGGATTGCTTTGCTTCTTGCGGCGCTTGAATGCAGCATGTATAATTATCATTGGCGCTATGCCAAAGGAGAACCGTGATGTTAGAAAAATTGAAGTCGGTATTCGGTTTTGGGCCTGAGACCCAGCTGAAGCCCTTGAAGAAAATAGCGGACAGCGTGGAAGCGCTTGAGCCTTCGTTTCAAAAACTGAGCGATCATGAACTGGCTGCCAAGACGGAAGAGTTCCGCCGCCGCCATCAGGAAGGCGGAGAGACGCTGGACCAGCTGCTGCCGGAGGCTTTTGCCACCGTTCGCGAGGCGGCCAAGCGTACCTTGGGCATGCGTCCCTTCTACGTGCAGCTCATCGGCGGCATCGTGCTTCATCAGGGCAGAATCGCCGAGATGAAGACCGGTGAAGGCAAAACGCTGACAGCCTGTCTTCCCGCTTATTTGAACGCGCTGAGCGGCAAGGGTGTTCACATCGTCACGGTCAACGACTACTTGGCAAAGTTCCAGGGCGAAGAGATGGGCAAGCTATTCCGTTTTCTGGGGATGAGCGTTGGCATCATCGTCCATGACTTGAGCGGAGAGCAGCGCCGCGAGGCCTATGCCTGCGATATTACCTACGGCACGAATAACGAGATGGGCTTTGACTATCTGCGCGACAACATGGTGATCTACCGCCGCGATATGGTGCAGCGCGGACATCACTATGCCGTGGTTGACGAGGTTGACTCCATCCTGATTGATGAGGCGCGTACCCCGCTGATCATTTCCGGCCAGGGTGACAAGCCGACTGATATGTATGAAAAGGCGGACCGCTTCGTCAGCCGCCTCAAAAACGAGACCGACTATACGGTGGAGGAGAAGGAAAAAAGCGTTGTCTTTACTGAAGACGGCACGGCGAAGGCTGAAGCAGCGTTTGGGGTGGAGAACCTGTCTGATCCCCAGAACAACGAGCTGAACCACTATCTCATCCAGGCGCTGAAGGCCAATGTGCTGATGAAGCGTGATATCGACTATGTGGTGCAAAATGACGAGGTCGTTATCGTAGATGAGTTCACCGGCCGTCTGATGGTAGGACGCCGCTACTCCGATGGCCTGCACCAGGCCATAGAGGCCAAGGAACACGTGAAGGTGGAGCGGGAATCAAAGACGCTGGCCACCATTACATTCCAGAACTATTTCCGCATGTACGCCAAGCTCTCCGGCATGACGGGCACAGCCAAGACAGAGGAAGAAGAGTTCCAGGGCATTTACAGCCTGGATGTCGTGCAGATCCCGACGAACATGCCCATGATCCGCCAGGATCTCAACGACGTGGTATACCGCGGCAAAAAGGGCAAGTATGAGGCCGTGGTGGAGGAGATCATCCGCCGCCATCAGACCGGCCAGCCGCTGCTGGTTGGTACCATATCGGTCGAAGTGTCTGAAATGCTCAGCCGCATGCTGAGCCTGCGGGGCATTACCCATGAGGTGCTTAACGCCAAGCACCACGCCAGAGAAGCCGCGATCGTGGCGCAGGCCGGTCATTTCGGCGCTGTCACCATTGCGACCAACATGGCAGGGCGCGGCACGGATATCCTGCTGGGCGGCAACCCGGATTTCCTGGCCCGCCGGGCGATGGCGCATGAGGATTTCTCCGAAGACATGATTGAACAGGCCACCGCCCACAATGAGGATGCGGATAGCGAGGTCCTTGCCGCAAGGAAGCGCTACCGCGAACTGTATGAAGGCTTTCGAGGGACGACTGACAAGGAGCACGAGCAGGTCGTCGGGGTCGGCGGCCTGCATATCATCGGCACAGAACGCCATGAGAGCCGGCGCATCGATAACCAGCTGCGCGGCCGTGCCGGGCGCCAGGGTGATCCCGGTTCGTCCCAGTTTTTTATCTCACTTGAGGATGACCTGATGCGCCTGTTTGGCGGTGAGCGTATTCAGCCGCTGATCGCCAAGCTGGGTATGGAAGAAAATGTGCCTTTGGAAGCCGGCATGCTGACCAAACAGATCGAAAACGCGCAGAAGCGCATTGAAAGCCGCAACTATGAGATCCGAAAGAACGTGCTGCGCTATGACGATGTGATGAACCAGCAGCGCGAACTGATCTACAAGCAGAGGCGCCAGGTGCTGGAAGGCGAGAACATGCGCGAGTCCCTTCTGGGCATGGCCGATAAGCTTGTTGAAGAAGCCGCGGCGCGCTTTTGCGCCGGAGAAAACCGTGATTGGGATATCGAAGGGCTGACTGAGTATCTGGAACGCTTGTGCATACCTGCCGGTACTCTTCAGGCGAACGCTGACGCGATCAGAGGCTTTGACAAGGAAGGGATCAGCGCTTTCCTCAAAAGAACAGCCAGAGACTTCTATGAGCGGCGTGAAGAGGAAATCTCAAAGATCGGCATCGACATGCGGGAGCTTGAGCGCAATGTGCTGCTGCGCAGCGTGGATACCCGCTGGATGGATCATATCGACGCCATGGACAGGCTGCGTGACGGCATCGGCCTGCGCGCCTACGCTCAGCGCGATCCCGTCAACGAGTACAAGATGGAAAGCTATGACATGTTTGACGAAATGGTCCGCCTTTTGCAGGAGGATTCCGTGCGCGCGCTCTATCAGCTGCGCATCGAGAAAGCGCCCGAGCGCCGTGAAGTAGCCAAGCCCGTGCGCGCGGTGGGAGCCGGCGACGCCGCGCCTTCGCCCAGGCCGGGGACCCAGCAGATCAAAAAGGGTGAAAAAGTGGGCCGCAACAGCCCCTGCCCCTGCGGCAGCGGAAAAAAGTATAAGAACTGCCACGGGGCTAACGCCTGACTAAGGCATAATTCTGTCAAAACACAGGGAGAAAACATGATCGTTGAATTGGAAAAGTACCGCGGCGAATTGGCCGCGATCAAAGAGCGCCTTTTGGAAGTCGGTGACGGCCTTCATATAGGCCAGATGGAGCAGGAGCTTCTTGAGCTGCGCGAGGAAATGAACGCGCCGGGGTTTTGGGATGACCTGGACAGGTCACGGACAGTCAACCAGCAAATTGCCGCCATCGAAGCGAAGATCGGGCATTATAACAGTCTGCGGACGATGTGCGATGACATTGAGATCATGATGGAGCTGGCTGACGGCGAGACGGACCAGGCCATGGCAGATGAGGCCGGAGCAGAGCTTGAAAAGCTCATTCATCAAGTGGATATGCTTGCGCTGGAAACCCTGATGCGCGGTGATTATGATCGCAACAACGCTATCCTTTCACTGCACGCGGGCGCTGGCGGAACCGAGGCGCAGGACTGGACGCAGATGCTGTACCGCATGTATACGCGCTACTGCGAGCGCGCGGGATTCAAAGTGACACTGCTTGATTATCTTGACGGAGATGAGGCGGGCACGAAATCCGCAACATTCGAAGTGACGGGCGACAATGCCTACGGCTATCTGCGCGGCGAAAAGGGGGTGCACCGGCTGGTGCGTATCAGCCCCTTTGATTCTAACGCACGCCGCCATACCTCCTTTGCCTCGCTTGACGTGGCTCCCGTGATTGAGGACGACGGCAAGATTGAGATCGACATGGAGGATGTGCGCGTCGATACCTACCGGTCAACAGGCGCCGGCGGCCAGCATGTTAACAAGACCGATTCCGCAGTGCGTTTGACACATATGCCTTCGGGCATCGTCGTCTCCTGCCAGAATGAGCGCAGCCAGGTGCAGAATAAGGAAAAGGCCATGCAGATGCTGCGCGCGCGCCTGATCGAGCTGCGTGAGCGCGAGAAGGAAGAGCAGATGGCTGACATCAAGGGCGAAATGAAAAAAATCGAGTGGGGCAGCCAGATCCGTTCCTATGTCTTCCAGCCCTACACCATGGTGAAGGATCACCGCACAGGCTACGAATCCGGCAACATCACGGATGTGATGGACGGCAACCTTGACGGCTTTATCACCGCCTATCTGAAGATGCAATAATGAGCAGAACAGCCGTTTTATTGCGCGTTCTTTTGGCTTTCCTGCTTGTCTTCTGCCTGATTGCCTATCTGGCGGGGTCATTGGCGGCTATCGCTATCGACACCGACAGGATGCTTCAAAAAATGAACAGCTTTTCTGATACCTCGCTGTCGGGTGTCCAGGCGCAGGAGTACCCAGCGCTCTCTTCATCCCTGACAGAGTATCTCAAAGGCAAGGCTGATACACCCCAAATACAGGTGATCAAACATGGGCAAAGCGCTCCTGCCTTTTCCCAAAAGGAAATACAGCACCTTGAAGATATAAGGGGTTTGATCGCGCTTGCCAACTCCCTGAGGTATACCGCGCTGGGGCTGGCGGCCATGGCCATCATCGCTTTTTTTATCATCAGAAAGACTGCTTCCCCTGAGTTGATCGGCTTGATCAAGCCACAAAAAGCCTTAAGCCTTTCGCTGTTTCTTTTTTTCGGTGCCGCGCTTGTTCTGGCGGTTTGGGGATTGATCGATTTCAATTCGCTTTTTTACGCTTTTCACCGTGTATTGTTCAGGAATGATCTGTGGCTTTTGGACGCCGGGCAGGATCTGCTGCTGCAGCTGATGCCGGAAGATTTCTTTGTATCTTACGCTTTGGACCTGATAAAGAACAGCGCGTTGATCCTCCTGTCGCTGCCCCTGGCGGCATATGCCTTTCACAAGGCCGGGAAGGAGAACGCGTGAGCTACTTGGAGAGGATGAAGAAAAGGGCTCAGGATTTGCGGGGCAGGCCCGGTGTCAAGATACTGGCTATCGAAACTTCCTGCGATGAAACAGCTGCTTCAGTTGTCGAGGGCGGGCGCACGGTCCTTTCAAACTGTGTATATTCTCAGATCGATCTGCACACACTCTATGGAGGGGTAGTTCCCGAGATTGCCAGCCGCGCCCATGTTGAAAAGATCGGGGCTGTTGTAAAAGCCGCGCTGGCTGAGTCACGGCATGGTTTTGATGACATTGACGCGCTTGCCGTGACCTTTGGTCCCGGGCTGGTCGGAGCATTGCTGGTAGGTGTCAGCTATGCCAAGGGGCTGGCCTTAGCGCTTGACAAGCCCCTGATCGCCGTCAACCATATCGAAGGACATATTTGCGCCAACTATCTCAGTTCTCCTAAGCTTGAGCCTCCCTATTTGTGCCTTGTTGTATCCGGCGGGCACAGCCATCTGATCATGGTGGAGGAAGGGGATGGTTACCGCCTGATCGGCTGCACGCAGGATGACGCGGCCGGAGAAGCCTTTGATAAAGCGGCCCGCGTACTGAAATTGCCTTATCCCGGCGGTCCGAAGCTGGACGTGCAGGCAGAACTCGGTGACGCGTCGCTTTACGTCCTACCGCGCCCCCATACTGACGGCCGGTACGATTACAGCTTTTCCGGGCTGAAGACTGCTTTTATCAATTTGACGCACAAGATGGAACAGAGGGGAGAGGAACTGCCGGTACAGGATCTGGCGGCAGCTTTCCGCAAGGCCGTGGTGGATCAGCTGACGGATAAATGCATGCTGGCAGCCGCGGAACTGGGCCAAAGGCGCATTGCGCTGGCAGGCGGCGTATCCGCCAACAGCCTGCTGCGCCGCCAGATGCTTGCAGCCTGCGATCAGCAGGGAATCGAGCTGTTTATGCCTGAGTTGAAGTATACGGGGGACAACGCCGCGATGATCGGCGCGGCTGCCTTCAGAAGGCTCAGCCAGGGACAGGTATCAGGCCTTGGTTTGAATGCCAATCCATCGCTCAGATTAGTCTGATCATTTCCGTTTCAGGGTTATTCTGTGTATCTGCGGCCGCACACCCAGACGCATGGGCAGTAGGGACGTGCCCACACCATGCGTAACCAGAAGCTTCCCGCCGTGCGCGTCCATCCACCCTCTGGCATAGGTATCGCCATAAGCGCTTGAAGAATGCAGGCTGCGGCCGAATATGACCAGCTGCCCGCCGTGTGTATGCCCGCACAGCGCGAGGTCAAATCGGAATCCTGCCTGCTTTTCAGCCTCCGGCAGGATATCCGGCGAATGCGGCGCAAAAATCGTGAAGTCACTTTGCGCAATGGCTCCTGTGAGCGCTGCTGTATCCGGCCTGCCTTCCAGGACATCGTCGGTCGCGCACAGGCACAGGGATGAGCCGCCTTTATTGATAAGAACGGCGCTGTTGCAGAGTAAAACGATCCCCTTTGACAGGATTTGGCCTTTGAGCTCGCTGATTTCCTCTTCGTGCCCCAGCAGATCGTGGTTGCCCATGACGGCGAATACGCCGGATCGGGCTGTCAAGTCGGGCAGTGCCTTGAAAAACTCAAGCGACGTTTTGGCTGTCTCACCATAATCTCCGCCCAGCAGCATGATATCGGCCCGCATGCCGTTTAACTTCCGAGCCAGGTCTTCCGCCCGCTTTTTGCCAAAAAACGGGCCGTAGTGAATATCAGAGCAATAAGCGATGACAAGGCCGTCGAACGCTGCCGGCAGATGACTAAAAACAGCCGATTCGTCGACAACATCGAGCTGCGCCGAGAGCCAAAAAGGGTATAATATTTTGGATGAAGTGGGAATCCACTTTGTAAAGTGAAGCAAACGCCCTAACACGGTTTTCCATTGACTAGCCAAATGATGCCTCCCGTAGCTGTGTTACTGAGACAGGGTAGTATCAAGCGCGCGCGATGTCAAGCGCGCGATTCAGGCACACGCAGGCTGCATTCAAGGGCGGCCATGGATTGCGGCGTGAAATCCCAGGCGTGAAATCCCAGGTGAGTTGTAAAATGAGTTGCCCATAAAAAGTGATCCATTAAGGGATCAAACCAGTTATGCTTAGTGTTGAAGACAAAAGCGACTGGAGAGAATCAAAATGGATCAGAAGAAGCATAACACAGGG
>JAEWRJ010000176.1 GCA_023460055.1 Bacillota bacterium
GGTCAGGTCCATCAGCTGCTGGCCGGTCATCACTTTGAAGAACTCGTCGGTCTCGGGCGACAGCTCCTTGTACATCACCTTGGCCTGCTCCACCATGTAGGCTTCATCGCCCTTGGGCGTGGGGTTGCCAGAGAGGAACATCAGGGAGTAATCGTAGTTTTTCATATCGTTGATGCCGATGCGCTGGGCCTGCTCGCGGTAGAGCTTCCCTGTCAGCGGCACGACGCTTTCTACGATCTGGTCGCGGTAGCGCCTGGCGTCCTCCTGGTCCCAGTCGGTGCGGCCCATGCGGGCGTAGGCGACGGGGATAAAGTTCTCATAACCCAGCTTTTGCCCGATGCGGTGGCGCACCTTGACCAGCTTGTCATACAGCTCGTCCAGCTCCTGCTGATGGGAGGCGATCCAGCCCCAGCTGGCTGCATTGGCCGCGCGGCGCACCCCGCGGTCGGTGGACTCCATATAGGGGATGAGGCCGGAGAGGTTGTGCTTCTTGCCGTCAAACTCGATCTCGGCGGATGCCATCAGCTTCTGATACTCGCTGGACAGCTTGTTTTCTTCCACCAGGTCTTCCACGATCTCGGGCTTGAATACCTTGCGCTGCACCTCATATTTTTCCAGCAGATGGGGGCCGTACTTTTGGGCGACGTCATCCTTATAGGGGCTCTCCAGCACGATGCGCGCGGCCTCTGTGCTGATCTCCTGGAAGCGGGGCAGCTCCTCATCAAAGGTGTCGTTTTCCTTGTCGTAGAACTCATCTTTGGTGTTGATGGTGTAGCGGATATGCGCCAGCGTCCGCTGGGTGGCCAGGTGGCGCATCTCATTGTCCAGCGTCTGCATGGCGTCAAACAGTTCCTGCGCGCTGCCCGCCTTTTCCATCCGGCCGAGCAATGCTTTGCCCTCATCAAACAAGGCGTTGAAGTCCGGGCGCTTGTATTCCATTTGGCTGAATTTGGTCATCGGTTGCTCCTTCTCATTGCCCGCCGCAAGCGGGCGGCATTGTCAACAATGATTATACCCCATCCGTCAACACGGATATGGGGTTTGACCGTCATCTTCTTTCAGGAAAAAGGCGAGATCCTCCCCAAGCAATCGGAACCCGCAGGAGAGAAGCGCCTGGCGGCTGGCCAGGTTCCCCTTGTCCGGCTGAACGATGACGATTTCGGCTCCGGCTGCCTTCAGGCGGCCGAGGAGCCGCATGATCATCTCCCTGCCGAAGCCCAGGCGCAGGCAATCAGGTTCGCCGATCAGGTAATCGATGCTGTACAGCCGCCCGCGGCACCTTCCCGCATCCCAGCGCGCGTCCCAGGATTCGTAGACCCGCGCGTCGAAGCAATCATAGTACTGGCAAAAGCCGATGGGCCTGCCCTCAATTTGCGCGATGAAGTGCCTGATGAAGCTGAATTCACCATGGCGCAGGCGCAGCTCCCTCAGCCAGTCTTCCGGATGGGTGTACCAGGGCGCGATATGCGGCAGGGGAAGCCACTGCTCCATCAGCGCGAGGTCCGCTTCAAACAGGGGGCGCAGCGTCAATTGCCCGGGGGCATGCTTTTTCTGAAAGGCGGCGTCAAAGGCCGCATAGCCCGCCTCATCCTCTTCGGCCCTGTCAAATTCTTCGGGCCAGGTATCATAGACGCCGCCGCCCTGAAGATATCCCGGAATCAACTCATAGGCCATGAACGCGTCCGGGGCGCTGCCATCCCGCAGGGTCAGTCCGTAGTCTCGCGCGCGGCGGAAGCCGAGCCTGGGGTAGTAGTCGGGCACGCCGGTGATCAGCACCGCGCCATAATGGAGACCGCGGGCCAGCTCCAGGGTATGGCTGACAAGCGCCCTGCCGATGCCCTGCCGCTGAAAATCGGGATGCACGGACAAGGGGCCGAAAGTGAGCGTAGGGGCCTTGGTGCCGTCAGGCCGCGTAAAGGCGGTTTCGCAGTAGAAAATATGCCCCGCGATCCGCCCGTCCAGTATCGCGGCGAAGCACAGCGGCGCGATGCCCTTGCCGCTTTCATACAGCAGCGACAGCAGAAAGTGCTCATCCAGGCGCCGGCGGCCGGGATAATCCAGGGTCATGAAGGATTCATACGTCAATCGCAGGATCTCCTCCCGATCCTCGGGCCGCTCCGGGCGAAGAACAAGGCTCATAAACATCCCTCCCACATCACAAGGTCAGCTGCCAGCTGCGCTGTATCATGCGCTCGATCTCGTCCTTTGGCACGTCGCCGCCGATGACCACCGTGTTCCAATGCCGCTTGTTCATGTGCCAGCCGGGGATCAGGTCATGGTAGGCCTGGCGCAGCAGCTCCGCCTCAAACGGATCGCACTTGAGGTTTAAGTACAGCATCCCATTATGACGCATGATCAGCGCGAAGCTCCTGCGGTTCTTCTTGTGCCGGATCACCGCGGTCGCGCTGTCATCCGGCAGGGGGTCAAAGGGGTAATCCTCATACGCGTCCGGGTATGTGAGGCAATAATCGATCAATTCCCGGCGGTTCACAGGCCTCTCCTTTCGCAGGTGTCATACAAAGGGCAGCCGGCGCACAGCGGCTTCTTGCGGCAATGCGCCTTGGCGTTGATGACGATGAGCGCGTGAAACCTGTTGTACAGCAAGGCATCGTTCGCGATATGGTTTTCAAAGAAGCTCTTCACGCCGTGATAATCCTCTCCCGCGTCCAGCGGATAGCGGCCGCAGAGCCTCATGGTATAGGCATCCACCACAAAGGAAGGGAAGCCAAAGGCGTACAGCAGGATGGAATCGGCGGTCTCCGGCCCGATGCCTTTCAGGGCCAGCAGCTCCCCGCGCAGACCTGCCAGGGGCTGCTGTCTGACCTGTTCCGCGTCGTCCCCGTACAGGGCATACCAGGCGGTCAGCGCCTTGAGGCAGCGCGCCTTGCGGGTAAAGGAACCCGCCGGCCGGATAATATCCCTTAAGCTTTCTTCGTCTATAGATGCCACAACATGAGGAGAAAGGCCATCGCCGAAATGGGCGATGGCCTTTTCGACATTCGTCCAGGCTGTATTCTGGGTGAGCACCGCGCCGGCCATGACTTCATAGGTCGATCCGGCAGGCCACCAGTGAGGATCGCCGTAGTGATCCAGCAGCCGGGTGTACATGTCGTTTAAGCGCTTGGTCAAAGGGCTGTCCCTCCGCTTATTTCTTTCTCCCGGCATAATCGCGGCGTATGGCCTCCAGAGGGGCTTCATCCACGGCGCCTGTTTCCCGCAGGGAGTAGGCCACCCTGCCGACAGCCTGGAAGTTGATCTGAGTGCCCTGGCTGTCTGCCTTGTAGTCAAGCGCCCGGTCGGACGCAATACCATACCGGCCTGCTGTCTCCACCGCGTCGATGTTGGCGCCCAGAAAAATGAACTCCCAGCCGAATTGTTCTTTCTGGCGGGTGATCAGCGCCTTGATCTGCCGGGCGCTGTACTCGCGGCTGGCGTTCTCCTGCCCGTCGGTGATGATGACCAGCATCACTTTGCCGGCTCTGTACTCTTGCGCCGTACTCTTCTGGACATTGCCGATCTTTTCGATGGTTCTGCCGATGGCGTCCAGCAGCGCGGTGGTGCCGCCGGCCTGGTAATCCTCCGCCGTGATCGGGCTGACCCCCCGGATGTCGACGCGGTCGTGCAGCAGGCTGTAACCATTGTCAAACAGCGCGGTGGTGATGCGGCATTCGCCGGGCGCGTCCTGCTGCTTTTTGAGCATGGCGTTGAACCCGCCGATGGTATCCGATTCCAGCCCGCCCATGGAGCCGCTTTTGTCCAGTATGAAGACCAGTTCCGTCAAATCCTGTTTCATGATGCGATCCTCCTTGTTTTTGTAAGGCAAGGATAGCATCATGCCGGATGCGGCAGGTCGCCCGGCAGGCGACATTTTTACGGCATTTATCCGCCCAGCAGCGGCTGGTCGTACTTGAAGAGCACCTCGTTGATCTCAAAGATGTCATAGCGGCCGTTATCGATGAAGTACTGGATGATCACATCAAACAGCTGGCTGCGCGACAGCGCGAAACCGGCTTGTCTGAGCAGGTCACGCGCCTCCCCGGGGGACAGGCGCAGGGCAATGGCCAGCGCGATCACCGTTTTCTTGCCGGGCATATAGCCCTTGCCGGCGCGGATCTTTGAAAAATGCTTGCGGTCCAGGTTGGCGCGCTTGTAGACCTCGACATCCGTCATGCCCTTTGAGTCGATCAGGCGCAGCAGGGCTTGGGAGAAGGGCTCATCCAGCAGGTCCGCGAAGCCTTCTGCCGCCGCTTCATATGGCGCAAGCGCCTGCGGGGCTGCCGATGTTACAGGCGGATTATCTCTGAGGGAGTACTTGACAGAGGCAGATGGCCTGAAGTCATGCTCATCATACAGGCTCTCGGACTGTTCGCCGCGCAGGCGCCTGTGCCTGTCCTGCCTTGCAAGCACATAGTTTTCATCAATATAGCTTTCCACAGCGCCCTGCAGCTCCCGGCTGAGGGTGAAAGCGGTCTGATCAAATACAGCCAGGGTGACTGACATCTCATGGTCATCCAGAAAACTCTGAATGGCTGTGCTTGCCACCCGCAGGGCTTCGTCCTTGGGGTAGCCGTAGACGCCGCTGGAGATCAAGGGAAAGGCGATGCTCTCGCAGCGGTGTTCAACAGCCCGTTTCAAGGCATTGGTGTAAGCGGCGCGCAGCAGCTGTTCGCTCTGCTCCCTCTGGCCCTTTTGATAGACAGGGCCGGCCGCGTGGATGATATGCTTTGCGGGCAGGTCAAAACCCGGCGTGATCACCGCCTCGCCCGGCTGTATCGGGGAGAGCGCTTCGCAGGCCTCGCGCAGCCGGTCCGCGCCTGCCGCCCTGAAGATGGCGCCGCATACCCCGCCGCCCTCGCGCAGGTCGGTGTTGGCGGCGTTGACGATGGCGTCCGCCTTGATCTTTGTGATGTCCTGCCTGACGATAATAAATGGCATGGCCGTCAGTAGGAGATTTCCTGCTGCAGGAAGGTACCCTGCCTCAGGTCATCAAAGGCCTTTCGCAGCTCGGTCTGCGTGTTCATGACGATCGGGCCGCCCCAGGCGACGGGCTCATCCAAACGCAAGGAACTGACCAGGAGCACCTGGCAGTCCATATCGCCGGCTGTGATCACCACCTGATCCCCCTGGATGAGCTTGACCGCGGTCTTCTCCCTAACTATCTGGCCGCAGATCCGGGCATCGCCCAGCAGGGTGAAGGCCATGACGGAACGCTCCTCCGGCGTGTCGAAACAATGCGTCGCGCCGGCACTCAGGTGAACATCATAGTAGTCAAGGGGCAGGTATTGGCTCTGGTAGCCCTGGATTCCTTTGTAGTTGCCTGCAAGCAAGCGCAGCTTGCCGCCCTTAAAGGGGATTTCCTTAATGTCGGCGTTTTTGATGCTGTGATAGTGAGGCGGAGCCATCTTGTCCTTGGCCGGCAGGTTCAGCCACAGCTGAACGCCCAGCATCCTCTGGGAGGCCGGCAGCTGCTCTTCATGCAGGATGCCGGAGCCGGCCGTCATCCACTGCACTTCGCCGTTTCCGATGGTATCCTCATTGCCCAAGCTGTCCTTGTGCGTCATAAAGCCGCGGTAGACATAGCTGATCGTCTCGATGCCGCGGTGCGGGTGCAGGGGAAAGCCGGCGGTGTAGTCATCGGGGTTGATGCTGTCAAAGGAGTCGAGCATCAAAAGCGGATCGTAGGTCTCGACCGTTTCGTGTCCCAGTACGCGCACCAGGCTGACCCCCGCGCCGTCCTTTGTCCGCAAGCCCCTGACGGGATGAACGACTGTTCTTTCCATTTGCTCATATCCTCCTGTATAACCTTATTGATGGTTTGCTGATCATGCCCCTGCCGTCTATTATATACGAAATGCTTAAAAATTGTTAGCCTTTCGGGCTTTATCAGGCGTTTGCCTCATCCAGGATCGCCTGGACTTCCGCCTGATCAAGCTGCTCAAAGCGCGTGCAGGGGAGCGGTTCATCATAGGCCGCGATCTGCTTTTCATACCACAGCACATCCAGCCACCGGCCGTTCTTGTAGCCGATGTTATGAAAGCAGCCCAGGAGGCTGAAGCCCTGCTTCTCATGGAAGCGGACGCTGCCCCGGTTGCTGCCGGTGACACCGCCGTAGACGTTGCGGATGTTCTGCAGCTTAAGCAGGCGGATGAGGGTTTCATAGAGCCGAACACCCAGCCCCCTTGAAGTCATCATGGGGTCCATATAGACGGACAGCTCCGCGCTCCACTGATAAGCCTCGCGCTCGCGGATGCGGTGGGCGTAGGCATAGCCGATCAGGCGGCCATCCAGTTCGCACACCAGGTAGGGAAACTCGCGCCTGGTATCCTCGACCCGGCGCAGGTATTCATCCAGGCCCGGCAGTGTCATCTCAAAGGTGATATCGGTGTCTATATATTGGGCATACAGCGCGCGCAGCGCCTCCGTGTCTTGCGCATTAGCCAGCCGGATCATTGGTTTCATAAGGCCTCCTTGAGGAAGAATGGACTGTTTATTTGTGCGCTTCGTTTCAGCGCGGCTTAGTCCCCGATCTCATAGACGCGGCTGTCATCGCCGAAATCACTGCGTATGCCGCACAGATAGCGCCAGCCATAGCGCTCATAGAATCCCTCGTGGTCTGTCAGCAGATACAGGCGCGTATGCCCCAAATGGAGCGCGTCCAGGCGGACATATTCAAGCAGGCTTCCCGCGATGCCCTGACCCCGGGCCGCCTCCTCGACATACAGGGCGCAGAGGTTGGGGCTGAGGTCCTTGCGGGGGTGAAAATCGTTCTCGATCAGGCCCGCGCCGCCCAGTATATCTCCCCGGGAGGACAGCGCCAGATACCACTGGGGGATACGGGCGGGATCGCTCATACTAATATGCGATTAACCTGCCGATAAAATCCAACTGCGATGAGTGATTGACCTGACGGTCGCATGATCCAGAGAGCAAATGGTCTCGCACAGTCTTTCAACTACCTTTTCGAGGGATACGAATA
>JAEWRJ010000177.1 GCA_023460055.1 Bacillota bacterium
GCGCTGCCCTATTCAAGCCCGGAGGCGGAGGACCGCCCATGATACAGGCCATGGCCTTGTCGCTTGCATGGATCCTGCCCGGCAGCGGCATCGCTCGGGCCTTTGGCCTGGTCCTCACGCTGTGCGCACTCTCCCGCCTGGCGGCAAAACGCGTTCAACACTTAGAAACAGACGTTTAACATGAACCGCACATACCATTCGTGCCGTTTTAACGACCATTCGTGCCAATGGCAACAAATCATCAATATTCCATGCTATACTGCGCTCAAATAGAGGAAAGAAGGCAAGACTATGAACGTGATTCTCAAGATTGTTGCTGACTTTTTCTTCAAGTATGGGAGGGCGAACGCCGGTATACCCAGTATCCACGGGGCCTTTGAAGCACCTGTGCCTCAGTAGTTTCAGGAGCAGGAGAGAAGCTAAGAGCCCCTGCATCTGCTCTGCTTGACCTGTATCTGTCAGCAGAAGGCCTCGGGCCGGAGTGTCGGCCTTCCGATTGCTCCGGCATCTCCAGCAGATGAACCTGTATCAGTGTGGTATGTTTGTCCGAAATGCCCGGAGTGGCAAGATAATTCTTCGTAAAATGTTTCCGTTGGTGCACAGACGGAACAGATAGTGGGGCTGCAGTTTTGCTACAGCCCCCGTTTGTACGAAGGTCGGGAGGAGCTAAATCGGCATACTCATCTATAGAGAAACAAAAAAGTATAATGATGCCTCTCTAGCCCAACGAATTAACAATGATAGTGTATGTATTAGCGATTACGCAGTTGAGAAAGTGACGCTCTTCGTCTCAGACCTCCTATTGATATTACTCATTATCCCCTTGGCCTGTTGTATGAGTACTCTCATTGGAATTTTCTCCTGGTTATTTTAGTATCCATCCCGCATTTTCTTGAAACCCTGGATTCAAAAATTATTCTGATCCTGCTGGAAAATGACGCGCTTCATCATCAGGGCGCGGTTTAAAAGCATAGGGATTGAATAATTTCGCCATTCCCGATCCCCCGTATGGCGTGACATCGCATTATCTGTACATCCTCACGGCCTTGTCATCCCTTGACAGGCACAGTTCCAGCAGCGTATCCAGATCGTCCCAGCTGACATCCTCAGGGTTTTCATATTCAAGCGTCTCCGCCACGCGCTGTTCAAAGCCCGTTTCGCTGTATTGCTTCCACAGCTTCTGCAGGCGCTTGTTGGGGTGGCTGCCGATGCCCAGCTGCAGGAGGCTGCGGTTAAAGCCCGCTTTGGTATCAGCACAGGCGCACAGAAAGCTTTCGCCGGTTCCTTTGCAGGTCATACTGATTCCAAACGTAAATGCATCGTCGCATCGGTTCTTTTGCCCCTGTGCTTTGTCGCTGCTCAGTCAGCGTAGCTCTGCTACGCTTCTCTTCGTCTGCTCCGCGCACATAGACAAAATAACTCTCTGCTTTGGATGCATTAACGTTTTATATCAGTATAATGGCGATGACGCCCATCTGCGGCCTCCTGTTTTTATAGGCTTCCTGCAGCTGTTTTCTCTTTTCTTTATCCATATCGTTCACCTCCCGGACAGTGTAGGAGGAAATCCGGCTTCGGGCAAGCCCGGCAGGCCGGAAATTCAATGTATAATATTCTGATGCCGTGCTTTGCGTATTTCTCATTGCGCTGAGCAGGCGGTTACGGTATCATTTCAACTATGTTCCCGGCATCTGGTGAAAGGCGGACTTGGCTATGACGTTTGGCGGCATCTGCATCACAACACCTGACGCGCCGCGCCTTGCGGCATTTTACCGCGCCTTGTTCAAGGCAGAGCCTCTTGCGCAGGGCAGCCATTACAGCTTTGGCAGCGTCAGCATCTGGGATCCGGGGGATGATGCCGAAGCACCCCGGAGCAACCCGGTCTGGCTGCAGTGCTTGGACCCGGATATTGACGCCCTGTACCAGCGCCTGCTGCGCGATATACCGGATATTCACATCATCGCGCCGCCCGAAAGGAAGCCTTGGGGCGCCTACTCCCTTTGGATAGCGGACCCGGACGGCAACCGGATTGCAGTGGCCCAGGCGAAGAGCGGGCCCGCGCGGGAGGCGCTGGAGGAGGCTGAAGGCGCCCTCCTGTCCACCCTGCGCAAATGCGAAAAGGTTCAGGCAGGCGGCAAACTGCCGCCATCCCAAAGCACCCTGCTTGACAGGCGCGTCAGCGCCCTGCGCCTGGCGCTTGGCTTGATTAATGAACGTAAGGCGGCCATGGGCGGGCCATCCGGCCCTGACCGCCTGTAAGGAGGTTCCCCTTTGCGGCATAACCAAAGAGGCGGGGAAGACGGCGTCCCGTCAACCCGGCCCGATACCCGGTTTGATACCCGCGGCATGGTGCTGGCGGCGCTGTTCGCGGCGCTTCTGGCAGTATTTTCCCAACTGGCCGTTCCGATGGTGCCGGTGCCCATCAACCTGGGCCTGCTGGCCGTCTATCTGTGCGCGCTGGCGCTGGAGCCCAGATGGGCCTTGATCAGCGTGGGCCTGTATCTGGCGATAGGCGCAGTCGGCCTGCCTGTGTTCGCTGGCTTCAGGGGCGGCCCGGCGGCGCTGTTTGGCCCCACGGGCGGCTACCTGCTGGGCTATGTCTGCGCGGCGGGCCTGATCGCCGCCCTGCGGGATAAGGCTGACAGCCCTGCGGGAAGGATAGGCATCCTGACACTTGGCCTGCTTGCCTGTTACATCCCCGGTACGCTCTGGCTGATGATGCTGACCGGCCGAACGGCGGCAGAGGCGCTGCCCCTGGCCGTTTACCCCTTCCTGCCAGGCGACGCCGTGAAGATCATCACGGCGGCGATGCTGGCGCCCAAACTTAGGGAGGCGCTCAGGCGCGCAGCGTGATGGATTCCTTCAACCAATCTCTCGGGAGACGGGCAGACGCGAGCCTTATGAAAACACCCTAAGGAGAAAACGCCATGAACAGAAAATGCACCATAGCCGCCTTATTGCTTTGCGCATGCATGCTTGCCGGGCCGGGGGCCAGGGCTTCGAGTGGAGAAGAAATCATGGAGGCGGATAAGGTGAGCAATGTAACGGATTACTCCCGGACAAGCAGCTGGCTTAGCGTGGACAGGTCTGCCAGCCTGCCTGTGGATGTGTTTTATCTCTACCCCACGGCCTGGCAAAGGGGCGCTGGGGACGGCAGCTACTGCCCGGCTGATCACCCCTCGATGCTCAGGGGCGCGCAGGGGGCTTTCAACCGGCAGGCGTCGGCCTTCCTTTCTGTGGGCAATATCTACGCGCCTTATTACAGGCAGGCGGACGCAAGCTATGTATTGACGCTGCTCACCATAGAGGAGCAGGAGGAAGCGATCAGGGTCATCCCGGCCGCTGACGGTATCGCGGCGTTTGATTACTACCTGGAGCATTTCAATCAGGGGAGGCCTTTTATCCTGGCCGGGCATTCCCAGGGCTCCAATGTGCTGCTGTATATCCTGTCTCGTATCAAGGATCAGCCGGAGGTGCTGGACAGAATGGTGGCCGCCTATGTGATCGGCTTTTCCGTCACGCGGGATTATCTGGCAGGGAACCCGCCGCTCAGGTTTGCCTCAGGGCCTGATGATACCGGCGTGATCATTTCCTTCAATACGCAGGCGGAAGGGGTGGAGCAAAACCCTGTTGTGCGCCCCGGCGCGCTGGCGATCAACCCGATCTCCTGGACGCTGGATGAGACGGAAGCACCCAAGGAGGATAACCTGGGGTCCATCATGCCTCTTAGCGCGCTCCAATCCGACCTGAGCCCTGTAGAGAACCTTGCTTCCGCGCGGGTTGACGCGCAAAAAGGCGTGGTCATCTGCGGATCGGTCGATGTTCTGCAGTATTCCAGGCCGGGATGGCCGCAGGGCGTCTACCATTCCTATGACTATCCTTTTTATTTCTATAATATCCGTGCCAACGCGCAAAACAGGGTGGAGAAATACCTGGCACAGAGGCCTTCCGGCAAGTAAGCGGTATTCAGTCTCCAGTCATCAGAAATAGGGAAACGGCCAAGGAAGCGTAGGCCATGCTAAATCTCTCGTCGGGACGGCCTCCGTACCCCTATCGCTTCCCCATTGCTTCCCTACTGCTTCACTGTCTCCAAGGCCAGCTGCCTGCCCGCCTGCCAGGCATAGGTCCACCCGGCGTAGGAAGTCATGTTGCCGATGGCATCGCTGACCACGGGATAGGAGGTGCCGTTAATGACTCTGGCGGTCAGCTTGTCCTTCCAGTTGGCATCCCCATACTGGTAATCTTCCGTATGGTTGGGGCTCGCCCAGGGTGCCGGTGGTATAGCTTTAGCGCTTTTTGTTCTGGATATTACCGCCGCGGTCATACTCATAAGTCCAGCTCTCGTTATTGGCCTGATCGTTCACCCGGACAAGCTGGCCCAGCGCGTCGTAGACATAGCCGATGGTCTGCCCCTTGTAGACAACGGAGGTGATATTGCCGTTGTCATCGTAGGCATAGCTCAGGTTGTGCCCGCTCTGCGTGATGCCGCTGACCAGAGGCGAGGTGCTGTTTGCCCCATAGCCTCCTGCCGCGTAGCGTAGCTGCTGAGGTAGGAGGCGTTGTTGAGCACAGCGTTTCTGCTGGCGATCCTGCCCAGGGAATTGTACACATAGTCTGTGCGGTTGACGGTGCCGTTGTAGCGCAGGGAGGTCGGCCTGTTTTCGTTATCGTAGATGAAGTCGGTGGGATATTTGGTGCGCCAGTAGCCCAGCTGCTCCTCAAAGCGGCTGATGTTGGTAGAAGGCCTCAAAACTTTGGCTCTTCTCAGCTTTCCATAATCACTTTACATTATCATTTATTAGCGTTGGAGCCTCATACAACAGAAGCTCTGCATCCTCGTACTTACTGCCCTCAAAAGGTGATAATAAAATCAACTTGACCGAATCCAAGATACAATCTCCGCGCGCAAACAGATAATCATCGATTGTAGTGAAGTATTCATGGTCCTTATACATGAACTTCGGGTACTCAGACAGATGAGAGGTCATAGGGATGGAGTTTTCTGTGCCATGATAAGAGCCTATCAACTCTATACCGTATAGATCCTCAATCATATATCGAACAATGAAGCGCTTATCATCCCCTAGCCCTTTCTCCAGCGGAATGCCGAACTTTTCACCCTCGATCACGCGTTCAATCACATAGGGGATGGACCCATGTATCAGCTTTGATTCAAAGTGAAAAGCAAAGGTGTTAAGGTTGTAAGTGTACTCCTCATCCTCTGAAGAAGATATTGGGCCCTCGAAGAATGAATCAATAATATTGTCAAGGCGATGCTGTGTAATTTCCCGAACACCGGATATCATAAAAAATATTCGGGCGTAAGTATCAGGTGTGTTACTATTCGTCAGCATATCACCCAGATCAATCGGGTTATATACATCTTCCCAAACCTGCAAGACTTTATCATAATCACCATTCTCAGACGAAGAAGGGGGTGTTCCGTATATCTTATCGAGAATATCCCGCTCAAATATCTCATCAAGCCTCAGGACAGGGTGTCCGTACTTCTCAAGAAACTCTGTTAGCGTATCCATTGCCAGCAATTCATCATCTCGAACAGAGGGCTTACCATTCTCTTTGATGAACTCATAGAGAGCGGCACGGAAGTTTGGGTCTTCAAATTGCATGCGTAGTTCATCAGGACTAGCGACTACTTCTGCTTGGACGTTCGGCATATAAAAGGTACAAATTAAGATAAGGCAGATAATGCGAGACAATAGTTTCTTCATTATGATAACCCTTTCATTGTGAAGTATTATACCAGTAGTGAAATATCTCTTTAAACAGGATTTCTGGAAACTAACCAGCAAAAATTTCAATGTTATGCTTGTTTCATCAATATATTTGTCAGGGCTCATAGTAGTGAATGTCGTAGTTGAGGAAATTGTCACGTACGAATTGATCTGAAAAACTATCTCTGACAGTATGTACTTTCACAGGCCACTTGAATTCATACGGTCCATCTAATCCAATTATAATCGGTCCAATAGATTTTATGGTAGAGGGTAGATGTATCTCTCGAATTGGGGCTCCAACAAATGAAAAGTCGCCGACTTCTTCAAGCCCCTCAGGCAGAATAACTGATGAAAGTGAGTGTGATTGAGAAAACGCAAGAGGATATATGATTCGTAAAGTAGCTGGGAGTACAATTTTCTCAATGCTAGCACAATCTATAAAAGCTTCTACACCAATCTCGCTCAAGCTGCTTCCCCAACTAATACTGGATAAATTAGTACATGCTTCAAAGGAACGATCTCCAATGACTTGTACGCCATCGGGCAATACAATTTCTTCAATAATACTATTACGGATAAAGGCTTGATTTCCAATGCGCTGTATAGAGGGAGGAAGTGTTACTGATGTCAGCATTCTGCCGCGAGGATATGATATCAGCGTGCTCTTATCAGCGGAAACCAATATGCCATCTATATCAGCAAATGAAGGGTTGTCAGGGGATACAGAATAATATTCGAGGCGATCAAGCCCATACCCATCGAACATGACCGGGTCGATTTCCGTACATGTGCTGGGAATTTGTAATGTTTTTAGGGAAGGCTCATCCGAGCTATTGAAGGCAGAATCATAAATTGCAGTAGCGCCTTCAGGAATAATGTGTGTATCCTCAGCCTTCGTTCCCGGATAGCACAATAAGGTGGTCTTATAGTAAAGAACGCCTTCGTGACTGGTATAATCGGGATCGTCCAAATCAGCTACGAATGCATCAAAGCTGTCAACCTCACGAGCGATTTCGTAAGCGGCTGAAAAAATCTGATAAACCTGATTATCGTAAAATTCTGAAGGTTCAGCCAATGTACTATTAGACAGTATCCAAACTAATACCAAAGAACATAATGTTATACGTAAGGATTTCATCATTACCTCCAATAATAAGGACTTAAGTATTCAACACCTGTCAATTCACCATAATGAGTAAATGTAGACCCCTCTAGGGGAGAGTAAATAACCCCATGTTCTTCATCTTTTGCTTCAACCACAGTGTGCCCGTACTCAGAAGTGATACCGATGTAAAAACCAACATGCATCCATTTACCGCTTTTGTTTTGCCGGAATACAGCCGTGCCGGGGAGCAAATCATCGTAACTCGTCAAATCCGTTACACCATACGTGCCATGTTTAACCAATAAATCTACCGTCGTTAAAGGCCATATTTTTTTCTTTCCTTTATCGTATACTCCTAGCAATTTGATGAAGCTATTGTAATCATAATACCACTTCATAATATGCTTGTAAGCACCTACGCAATCAACAGATTTATAGCTGGCGTTACCATATTTATACGTCCAGTTTTCATCGGCCATTTGACGCAAATAAGCGACAAACTCAAGATTTGTCATTTTGGTCAGAGGACCCATAGGTATTTCTAAGCCGATAGCGGATAGTGGCTTGTATGATACTTGACTACTGTTGCCATGATTATCAACCATAACCACAGGATTGTTATTCCCGTAGAAAAAAAGATTGTGAGCCAGCAATTTGCCAATTTTTCCAAGCAGAGCATCTGCTCCAATAAACCTCTGCAACTCCGGATAGTAATACCTGCTCCTGAGGTAGTACATCCAGGTCTCCTCGTCCCAGACATACCCCCTGTACCTGAAAGGATTGAGATACCCCAGCGTGCCCGCCATCGACCCTGTGGTGGTCTTCTTGCCGCCCCAGGCATCGTAGGCGTATTGTACCACGGTGTTCCCGGCGCTATCAAGGATGGCCAGGATATCCCCCTGCAGGTTATGGACATAGCGGTACATCGTGCCGTTGTACTGCACCTGCGCGGGCCTGATCTACCCGTCGTAGTAGAAGTGCAGGGTATGGCCGCCTGTGACCGTCATGTGCACGATGTTATTGCCGCTGAGCACATAATCCGTCACCGTGCTGCCGCGCTTCTTCTGCACCCGCAAGCCGTCGGCGTTGTACTTGTACTCCACCGTGCCGCCGCTGTTGGTCTGGCTGGCCAGCTGCCTGCTCGCTTGCCAGGCATAGGTCCACCCGGCGTAGGCGGTGATGTTGCCGATGGCGTCGCTGACCACGGGATAGGAGACACCGTTGATCACGCGGGCGGTCAGCTTGTCCTTCCAGTTGGCGTCCCCATACTGATAGTCCTCCGTATGGTTGGGCGCGCCCAGGGTGCCGGTGGTATAGCTGTAGCGCTTTTTGTTCTGGATATTACCGCCGCGGTCATACTCATAAGTCCAGCTCTCGTTATTGGCCTGATCGTTCACCCGGACAAGCTGGCCCAGCGCGTCGTAGACATAGCCGATGGTCTACCCTTTGTAGACAGCGGATGTAATATTGCCGTTGTCATCGTAGGCATAGCTGTTATATAGCGGGACGGTAGCTTTTTTCTATTGAGGTTTCTATGTTTTCAGTTGCTTTTGTCATTAAGAATTCCATTCGCGGTAATAAAGTGTGTTCGTATGAACATCGAGAACACAGATGGTCAAATCAACTGCATATGGGCGATATTGATCGAAAAATGTTACTGATAGATTGTGTGATATAGCATAATCGTCCCTGTAATAATAGTGATACCCCGGTGACTTTAAAAGCCCATGAATGTGATCTCCAATAGGTTGATCAGATGCGAACAGCACATCCACATTCATTTCTATACCTTTAATATAAGGTGACATTGACCAATTAAGTTCGGTCGAGTCTAACAATCGATTGACCGATTCCGGCGTCAACTCTATTTCAACAAGGACATCTTTATCTCCGCGGAAGCCATATGCCATGTGATAATAATCTTTTACTTCGCCGGACAGATCGACACCAAGCTTTCTTGAGACGTATGGTATGGCAATCTCATCAAAATCGCGAACTCGAAAAACGAACAAAAAGATTGACAGAGAGAAAAATAAAACTGTTGTGATAATCAAAAATGTAACAGCTACAGATCTTCTCATTTTACCATCCTTCTACTTAATTACATACATTACAAACGATGTTTCTATAGCATAAGGTGTTCCTTGGCCAATGTTTTGTAGATTGTAACCAAGATTGTTGGCCAAAACACTGAGTGTTGAAAACTCCCCATCATGCTTGCGCTCTCCATCGAAATTATAGATATCTGATAGTGTAACTGTCGTTTTCAATAGATCGCCATAGTCTGCTTCCACCTCAACATAGAAGCTTGCTTTCCCTATTGCATAGTGCAAGTCCCCGCTGTGAAAGGTTACCTCACCCCTAAAAAACTGGTTTGACGTCTTTTCTCTGTACGCGCCTGATGTTGCATCGGATAAAGTAACAGATTTACTTAAAGCACTTGCAAGGTCATTGTTTATCGAATTAGGAAGCTGTTTTCCGTTTCCATACAGAAAATGATGGAAGAGCGCTTTGGATAATGGAGCGTTTTTTTGGTCAAGTACAAATCCTGAAGCCATTCTGATTTCATTCTTATATTGCTTCCCTGCAAGCTCTACTTGAACTTCTTGAGTTAATCGTAGGCCATTAACATATCTATTCCAGAGACCACTGAAAAAATTGATGGCGTTCTGAACAAAATTGTGTCCTGTAGAGTCTTTACCATTAATAGGGGTATTTAAACAATAAAGAAACACGTTATGGGATAATAAGCTCCCGCGCTTACCGATGATAGTATCGGCACTAATAAACCTCTGCAACTCAGGATAGTAATACCTGCTCCTGAGGTAATACATCGAAGTCTCTTCGTCCCAGACATACCCCCTATACCTGAAAGGATTGTAGTACCCCAGCGTACCTGCCATCGACCCTGTGGTGGTCTTCTTGCCGCCCCAGGCGTCGTAGGCGTATTGTACCACGGTGTTCCCGGCGCTATCAAGAATGGCCATGATATCGCCCTGTAAATTATGCACATAGCGGTACATCGTGCCGTTGTACTGCACCTGCGCGGGCCTGTTCTGCCCGTCGTAGTAGAAGTGCAGGGTATGGCCGCCCGTCACCGTCATGTGTACGATGTTATTGCCGCTGAGCACATAATCCGTCACCGTGCTGCCGTGCTTCTTCTGCACCCGCAGGCCGTCAGCGTTGTACTTGTACTCCACCGTACCTGCGCTGTTGGTCTGGCTGGCCAGCTGCCTGCCCGCCTGCCAGGCATAGGTCCACCCGGCGTAGCCGGTGATGTTGCCGATGGCGTCGCTGACAACAGGGTAGGAGACACCGTTGATCACGCGTGCGGTCAGTTTGTCCTTCCAGTTGGCGTCCCCATATTGATACTCTTCCGTATGGTTGGGGCTGCCCAGTGTGCCGGTGGTGTAGCTGTAGCGCTTCTTGCCCAGTATGTTGCCGCCGCGGTCATAGTCATAGGTCCAGCTTTCGTTGTTGACCTGATCGTTCACCCGGACAAGCTGGCCCAGCGCGTCGTAGACATAGCCGATGGTCTGCCCCTTGTAGACAGCGGAGGTGATATTGCCGTTGTCATCGTAGGCATAGCTCAGGTTATGGCCGTTCTGCGTGATGCTGCTGACCAGGGGGGAGGTGCTGTTCGCGCCATAGCCTCCGGCTGCGTAGCCATAGCTGCTGAGGTAGGAGGCGTTGCTGAGCACGGCGTTCCTGCTGGCGATCCTGCCCAGCGCATCGTACACATAATCTGTGCGGTTGACGGTGCCGTTATAGCGCAGGGAGGTCGGCCTGTTTTCGTTATCGTAGATGAAGTCGGTGGGATATTTGGTGCGCCAGTAGCCCAGCTGCTCCTCAAAGCGGCTGATGTTGTTGTAGGCGTCATAGCTGAGCACAGCGGTATGCAGGTTCCAATTGCTGCTGTCCAGCTGGGTCGTCCTTGCGGGGCGGTTAGCCACGTCGTATTCATATAAATTTATCCGGTTGAGCGCGTTATCCTTCACACGCGCGACAAAGCCTGCCGCGTCGAAAGCGTACTGGTAGCGGTCGGCGGTTTCGCTGTCAAAGCGGATGCCTGTCACGCGCTTGAACGCGTCCCTGATATAGTGTACTTTGCCGCCGTTGCCGTAGTCCATGCGCTGCAGCAGCTTATCGCCGCTGCTGGTGTACACATTGGTCGAAAGGGTCTGCGTGCCCACCTTGACGGTGGTCGGGTTTCCGAGCGGGTCATAGGAGAAGTAGTAGATTACATCGCTGACAGTGTTTGATCCGGTATTGTGCTTCACCTGGGTGAGGTAATCCCCGGTATAAGCATACTCATTCATATAAGTTTTGCCGCCGGATGCGGCATACACCTTGGTCGCGCGGCGGATTTGGTCGTACAAATAGTTGACCCGGTTTCCCATGGGGTCGTCAATATATTGCAAAGTACCCAGAACGATATTGTAGGTCGTTTCCGTCGCCTTGTTACGGGCATCCTTGCCGGTGATGGGGTAGTTGTAGTTCAGGGTATAGAGCGTGGAGCTTTCCATGAAGGCCGCGGCAGAGGCTGATTTCTTCACGGCCTTTGTCTGGACGCCCTTGAGGGCGTAGGTGAACTCGTCAATGGTGCCCAGCGGGCTGGTGGCTTTCAGCAGCAGGTGCTTCTTTTTCTGCGCGTCCGTCGTGCCGTACTCCATCACGGTCTGCACAGAGGAAGGCCTGCCTGGCTGCCGGTAGGAGGTCATGTTGTTGAAGGCGTCATACACGGCGTGATCCTTCAGGCCCGCCAGATCCTGGCTGGAGAGGATATTCCCCTTGCTGTCATAGGCGAAGCTTGTGCCAAACTCTTCCTTATTGAAGAAGAAGCCGTCAAACTCCGTGTAGTTGATGTTACGCTCATAGTCAACGTTAAAGCGAACGGCGCTGTAGTTGACAGGCGTGATCACAGGCCCCGCGGCAAACTGCCAGTCGGACCATTCCTCGCTCCACTCAATGGCAGGCGTATTGACACGGGTGGATGTGCCGGCCTGCAGGAAGGCAACGCGTATGCCGTAGCGGTAAGGTTCACCTTCAATGGGCATGGAATGGTTCATCGACCAGCCGCCGGCCACAAAGACATCGCCCGCGGCCCCTGACAGGGGCATGTCCTGATAGATGCCCGCGTACTTGGTGCGGCCCTCCCCATAGATGCGCATTGTATTGGCGGACAGCCCGGCGGGCTTGACGCCGTCAAAGGTGGTATACACGATATCTTGCGCGGTGTTGCCGGAGTTCTTCTGCCAGCTGATGGGCTGAGCGC
>JAEWRJ010000178.1 GCA_023460055.1 Bacillota bacterium
CGTCTACAGAGGGGATAATAAACAAGGATACAATAGCGAAGATGAAGGACGGAGTTATAATTATAAATAATTCCCGGGGACAGCTTATTGTGGAGCAGGACCTTGCAGATGCGCTGAATTCAGGAAAGGTATATGCAGCGGGACTTGATGTAGTATCCTCAGAACCGATTAAAGCTGACAATCCTCTGCTTAAAGCAAAAAATTGCATTATAACGCCGCATATTTCATGGGCTCCGAAGGAAAGTCGACTGCGTCTAATGGATTTTGCCATAGAGAATCTTGAAACATTTTTAAAAGGGGAACCGATTAATATAATTAATTAACATGTTTAGTGACAATAAAGATTTGGATTCTTTATTTGTCACTTTTTCTTTTTATTTTATCTCACTTTATTCATTCGCTTTCATAATATATAGTATTACTTATTGGCGGAGGCAAATATGGGTATAGATAATCATAATAATATAGATACCGGTTGTATTACTATCGGAAGGATGGCTCCTGATTTTACTACCTTATCAACCGAGGGAGTTATAACATTGTCGCAATTCAGGGGTAAATGGGTGGTTCTGGTAGATGAGCCGGGAAACTTTGCTTCTACTTCTACTTCATCTCTTTTAGCACTATCTAATCATTATGAAGAATTTGTAAAGAGAAATGTACAGATTTTATGCTTAACAATAGATAACAATTTTGCAAACATAGAGTGGTTGGTAGACATATATAGAACTTATGGGGTTTTGGTTCCATTCCCGCTTTTGGAGGATAGGAATGCGGATATTGCAAAGAGATATAATATTGTAAATCCTGACAGAATTTATGAACAAAGTGTCAGGGATGTGTTCATAATTGGTCCTGACGGCAGGATACGCTGCATATTGACATATCCTAATTCATGCGGAAGAAATACTTATGAAATGCTGAGAATTATAGATTCGCTTCAACTGACTGATGCTTATGATGTCTATACTCCTGCAAACTGGATGCCCGGGGACCCAGTTATGATGCCAACAACCCATTCATTTAGAGAAGCCTTATTAAATTCCACAGGACAGACTAATGCCGGTTTAACTTGTAACAATTGGTACAGCTGCTATACGGACTATAATAATCTTGGGACTTCTACATTAATTTAACCTTGCAATATATCCGTAACAAAAGGTGTCGATTTATGTGATATAATGTACTCACCAATAATGCAAAATGTGCTTTCTTGCATACAATATGGTATGCTGATAAGGGTGCAGAAAGTAATAAGAGAGGTGAAGAAATGAGAAAAAAAGTATTTGGTGGTGTTTTGATTGTCGTATTCCTGATGGTGGTTTTGTTCAATGCTGTACCGGCGGCGTACGCAGACGGACCGATCAGAATTACGATTGACGGAAAGAGAATTACTTCCGATCCGGAGCCGTTTATTAAAAATGACAGGACCCTTGTTCCTCTCAGGATAATAGCTGAAGAACTGGATGCGGAAGTAAGCTGGGACAATGAAAAAAGAACAGTACATATCTCAAAGGATGACATGCAGGTAGCTCTTGTGATTGACAGCCACTTAATAGAGTATACAATGGACAACGAAACAATTTATAACTTAAGTGACGTGGCACCCATTATTCAGGAAGAGCGTACCTTCGTTCCCATCAGACTGGTGAGCAATGCCCTGGGAGTGGGAATTAAATGGGACAATGATAAAAGAGCAGTGGTAATTAATTCAAAAGAAAAGTCAACTATAGAGCCGGTTTTTGATGTCAATATTTCATCCGTAAAATCCGGACAAGTTATAACAGGCACAACAAATCTTAGCACAACAACAAGAAGTGAAATTAAGGGTGCGGCTGAAATAAGATATCTGCTTCTTAATCCTGATACAAAAAAAGGTCTTATAATAGCCAAGGGAGCGAATTTGACAGGATCATACAAATGGATTCCGGCTATGGAGGACAAGGGCTTAAAAATTCTTGTTGCCGCAATATATGATAAAAACGGTAAATTCTTAGCAGGGGACTCGATTCCTGTTAATGTTAACATTGTGCCGGACATAAAGCTTAAGGGCTTGGCGGAAGGTCAGCTGGTAAAAAACGACAGCGTACCGTTAACCGCAGAACTGAATTTTGCGGCACTGTACGTTAAATATGAAATAATAAATCCCGATACGGGAGCATACTATATATCCTCTGAGCAGGATCCGTTAGGTTCGTTTACAATGGTTCCCGAAATGGAGGATAACGGCAATATGTCCCTGCGTGTTGTAGCGTATGATACTAAGGGAAATCCATATTACGGTCCGTATACTAAGGTGAAGGTAGAAGCAAACAGGATATTTTCACTTGGCGGTGTTTCTCAGAACCAGACAATCGACGGCTCGGTAACTCTTAGAACAGTAAGAAATTTCAGAGTGTCGGAAACAGAATATGTTGCCGTTGATAACAATACGGGTGTTGAAACTGTTTTATACAAGGCAGGATACGGAAATTACACATGGTTCCCGGGTCCTGATATGGCTGGAAGCAAACAGCTTTATGTAAGAGTTAAGGACACAGCCGGAAATACATTTGTGAGCAATAAAATAAG
>JAEWRJ010000179.1 GCA_023460055.1 Bacillota bacterium
ACTGCGACATACTGAGCTTCATTGAAACCTGCAAAAGACGATCCATTTTACCCTTCAAGGCGATCCTGATGGCCTTGGATGACCAGCGCGTGCTCTCCTCTTAGTTCTTAGGGCTGAATAGTAACCGCATGATCGCATCTTTTTTTCACAAAAAAAGGACGGCCATCAAAGCCGCCCATTTTTGACAAGGTTTATTTAAGGCTTGGTAACAGCATAGGGACTATTCAGCGCATTCAACGTTCTGGTGCCGGCAACTCCATCTACCGTCAGCTTGTTATTCTGCTGGAAGTCTCTGACAGCATTGTATGTGTTTTGTCCGAAGATGCCATCAAGCTTCCCCGGCAGATACTTCAGAGCCGCCAAACGCTTTTGTAGAGCCAGAACCGCATCCCCTGCATTGCCATAACGCAGTGTACCGCTTACCGTTCCGCTTGAACCGGCTCCACCTCCAAACAAAACGTTCCAAGTATACGAGTTGACTTTTCCATCATAAACCAGGCCATTGTTCTGTTGGAACCACCATACAGCCTGGTATGTGGAGTCTCCGAATTTTCCATCTACTGTGCCCTTGAAATAGCCAAGGTTTTTGAGCCCTGTCTGCAAGATCCTGACATACTCGCCGCTGCTGCCAATCGAAAGCACTCTGCCCTCAGGGAACTCTGCATCTGCTGATTGCGCATAGCCTATCCCCAGCATTTCAAGTGTCTTTGCGCCTGCGACGCCATCCTGCACCAATCCCCTATCGCGCTGAAACTTCCAAACAGCTGTAAATGTTGAGTCACCATACACGCCATCGACAGCTTCAGTAAAGTATCCCAGCTTGTTCAACGCGGTTTGAATAGCTTTAACCATATCACCGGAGGATCCCACTTTAAATGACGTACCTCCGAGTTGGACAGCAGGAGCAGTCGTGATGCTGTTGATATCCAGCATTGACAGCACTTGGGAATTGGCAATGCCGTCCGGTAAGAGACCATGGTCCCGCTGATACTGCCAGACAGCTGTAAACGTCGAATCAAAATACTCTCCGTCGAGCGCGCCGTTATAGTATCCCGCGTTCTTTAATGCGGTCTGCAGTCTGAATACTTCAACCCCTTTAGCTCCATGAGCAAGACTGCCAGCAACTGACTGCGATCCGGAACCACCTACTAATCCGAGGGCTATTTGAGTTTTTGTGCCCGCAACTCCATCAACCGCAAGGCCATTATCTTTCTGATACCACCAAACCGCTGTGTAGAGAGCATCGCCGAATACGCCATCTACCTCATCATTATAGTATCCGAGATTTTTGAGCGCCGCTTGCACCTGACGCACCGTATCCCCGCTGGAGCCATGTTTTACTGTTGCCGCCGATGCACCAATAGTTGATAAAAGTAAAACGAACACCAAGGTCAGACATAACTTCTTTCTCATGCACACATACCTCCGTTACTTATTAAATGGAACGCTCCTGACAAATAGATTATACATTCTAAAAGAAGAAATGAATAGGCCTGATTTCAATTCAATTGTAACAAGATAAAATCAAGGCCTATCACTTCGGCTTCAGCAGCCCGATCGCCTGCGCTACGCTTGATACGTAGATGATCTGTATCCCCTCAACCTGCCCGCCTTTCAGCTTGCGGTCAGCGGGACACATGATTTTTGTAAACCCAAGCCGCTTGCATTCGGCCATCCTGCGTTCCAGCTGAGGGATCGAGCGGACCTCGCCCGCCAGGCCCACCTCGCCCATTGCCGCCAGATCCATCGGAAGCGCGCTGTCCCATAGCGATGACGCGACGGCCAGGCATACAGCCAGATCCGCCGCCGGCTCATTCAGGCTCATGCCGCCGGCGACATTCAAATACACATCCTGATTATACAGCCGCAGGCCCGCCCGTTTCTCAAGCACCGCCAGCAGAAGCGCCACGCGCCCCTGATCCATGCCGTTCACTGTGCGCTTGGGGGATGAATAGAAGGATTGAGCGACCAGCGCCTGTATATCCATCAGCACAGGGCGCGTCCCCTCCATGCCGCAGAACACCACCGAACCGCTTGCGTCTTTTGCCCGCTGGGAAAGGAGCAGCTCCGACGCCCCATCCACGGCACGCATGCCCTCGCCCGTCATTTCAAAAATACCCAGCTCGTTGACAGAACCGTAGCGGTTTTTTACCGCACGAAGCAGACGGTACTCGCGCTGGTAGTCCCCCTCAAAATAAAGCACGACGTCCACCATATGTTCCAGCACCCGGGGACCGGCTATCGATCCGTCTTTGGTCACATGGCCTACCAGAAAGATCGCGCAGCCATTTGTCTTGGCGTAGCGCATGAAGAGGGAGGCGCATTCGCGTACCTGGCTGACAGAACCCGGCGCGCTGGCCATCTCAGGCCGGTACATGGTCTGGATAGAGTCCACGATCACCAGGTCGGGTGCTGTCTTCTCCAGCTTATCCTCTATTTCATCCATGGCGTTTTCAGCCAGCACCAGCAAACCCTCATGCCCCGCACCCACGCGCTTGGCGCGCAGCTTGATCTGCCTGGCGCTTTCTTCTCCCGATATGTACAGAACGGTTTTACCGGCCTGCGCGAGCTTTGAGCAGATTTGAAGCAACAAAGTGCTTTTGCCCACGCCGGGCTCTCCGCCCAGCAGCGTCAGGGAGCCTTCCACAATGCCGCCGCCCAGCACACGGTCCAGTTCCTCCATCCCCGTTGGCTGGTGCATCTGATCATCAGCCTCGATGTCACGGATCGAAAGGACCTGGGCTCCTGTGCCGCCGCGCTGCTTTTTTTCTTTTATCTTAGGAGATCCCTCAGGCGACGCTGAAATCGTTTCCTCCAGACTGTTCCACGCCTCGCAGGCAGGGCACCTTCCGTACCAGCGCGGGGACTCATAGCCGCAGGCGCTGCAGACATGGATGCTTTTTGCTTTTGCCACTGTTTCCTCCTGAATATCATGATAAGACTTCTCCGTCCCGGCCGCGCATGCTATACTGCACGCAGATCAAAGGAGGCCCTGAGCGGAATGAAGGGAATATGCTATATCGTTGGGGCCGGTGAGTTTACGCCCCGGGGTTTTTTGCCAAAGGAGGGCGACCTGGTCATCGCGGCCGACGGGGGCTACCAATCCCTGACCGCCTTGGGCATCCGCCCCGGCATTGTTGTCGGGGATATGGATTCCGCCACACAGGACGTGGTTGGCGTTCCGCTCCTGCGATTCCCCGTACGCAAGGATGATACGGATTTATCCCTGGCGCTGAAGCTGGGCAGTCTTGCGGGCTACAGGCGCTTCCGCCTGTACGGGGCGGGCGGGGGCCCCAGAGAGGATCACTTCTTCGCCGCCATCCAGCTGATGGCGGGGTCGAGCCGGCGAGGCATGGAGATCCGCCTCATCGCCTCATCCTTCACGCTCTATGCCATCACCGGCGGTTCATTGATCATTCCGACCATACCGGGGAAAATCATATCAGTCTTCAGTTACAGCCCCGAAAGCTCTGGCGTCATGCTTCGCGGCCTTGATTATGAAGAAAACAACCTGACTCTGCGAAACGATGTTCCTTTGGGGGTAAGCAACGCCGCTGCCGGTCGCCGCGCGCTCATCAGCGTCAGGCACGGAACGCTCATCATCTGGCAGACGGTATAAATTATTTCAGGCTTTTGCTTCCCGCGATGCAGCGTTCGGTCATCGCCTGCAGGTCCTTCTCACGGCGCTCGATATCGCGCAGCAGGGCCATCTGTGCCCTGGCGCGCACCAGGTTGTGCTCAGGCGAGTTCACCCTAAAGTATACATCACCGTCAATATAGTCCGTCAAAAAGCGCATGGCCAGCTCACAGGTCAGCACCTTGATGCCAAGCGGGAGGTTTTTCAGTTCCGCATCCGTCAGAAAGCCGTTCGTCTCTTCAACAAACCCTTTGGTAAACGCGTTGGCTTTGTCCATATCCAAGGCAATTTTTGATATATCCGGTTCATCCTCGGCCGCGGTGGACGCGCCGAAGCGCACCGCGTCGCCGTAATCGTAAAGAGACGATCCGGCCATCACCGTATCCAGATCGATCACGCAGATAGCCTCGCCCGTCGTATTGTCAAGCATCACATTGTTGGACTTGGTGTCGTTATGCGTTACCCGGTAGGGGATGACCCCCTCATCAAGCATCTTCACGATACTGCCCATCATCCGGCGGCGTTCAAACATAAATTCTATCTCATCATTCAGATGCTTTACCCGCCCCGCCCTGTCTTCATCCACAGATCGGACGAAGGCATAGAAGCGCTTGAGCGTATGGTGAAAATTGGGGATCGGACAGAACAGATCCTGAGCCGGGAAATCATACAGCAGCCTCTGGAAGCTGCCAAAACCGCGGCCCACCTGCTCCATCTCAAAGGCGCTGGTCACAACATCAAGCGCCCTGGCATTTTCAATATAGGCATAAGCGCGCCACACATCGCCGTCCGCGTCCTCATGCAGGTTGCTGCCCTCGCGCGTGGGGATCAATTCCAGCACACGGCGCGCCGTATCCTCATGGTTGCGTCTCAGCGCGGCGCGGAGGTGGTCGGTGACCGCGGAAATATTGCTGATCACTTCACGCGGGTTTTTGAACACATAGGTATTGATATGCTGAAGGATATACAGGCAAGGCTGTGACTCATCCTGATACTCCAGCAAATAGGTGGAGTTGATATTGCCGCTGGTCAGTTCGCTTACGCCCTTGTACTGCCCTTGAAAGCAGAAATGGGGCAGCACGTTTTTGATGGTGTTGTAAGTCATCTTGTCCCCCGCTTGCTCATAATGTCCGACACGCTGTTCATTTTATTCCCGGCGCAAGCATCTGTCAATTCTGTATCGATCCGTCAGCCGCCGGACGGCGCAAACGCCGATTTAGCATTGACAAAACGGAAGAATTCAACTAATATTAACACATACTCTACTTCCATGTATGGTTTTAACCCGCAGGGCGGGTTATCCAATAAATTTATCTAACAGGAGGCACACCTATGAAAAAAATGATGGCCCTGCTCCTCTCCCTGATGATGGTTCTCAGCGCTCTGTCAGCCATGGCCGAAGGCGTAAAAATCGGCATTGTCACCCCCGACGCAGACCATGGCTTCACCGGCGAATCCGTCGCCCATGCCCGCGCCGAGGCAGAAGCGCTGAAGGCCGCCGGCGTTATCGGCGATTATATGATGGGTGTAGGCGGCGAGGCTGCCAAGCAGATCGAGCAGCTCGATGAAATCCTGGCCTGGGGGCCTGATGCCATCGTGCTTTGGCCGCTTGAAGGCGATCAGCTGCGCAACGCCGCCCAGCGTGTCGTTGACGAAAAGATCCCGCTGGTCATCTATGACCGCCTGATTGAGAATTTCAAGGGCATGGCCGGCGAAATCATGGGCGATAACGAAGGCATCGGCAACATGATGGGCGAATATCTGCTTAACTTCTACGCGGAAGACCTGAAAGCCGGCAAGGAGATCACCTATCTTCTGTTCATCGGCGACAGCTCCACCGTATCCAAGCAGCGCACCCAGGGCATGACGGATGTGCTGGCGGCAAGCGAGTACAAAGATCAGTTCAAGCTTCTGCAGGACGGCTTCCAGACAGACTGGTCCAACGCCAAGTCCAAAGAGTTTATGGAGAACTGGCTGAACACCGCTGACCCCGCCGTGGTCGCGGAGCTTGATATGATCGTCACCCACGACGATGAGATCATCGATGGCATCATGACGGTCATCCGCGATGACGAAGCGCTGAAGGATCTGCGTCTGCTGACCTCGGTCGGCGGCCGCCGCGAGACCCTGGCCACCTTTGATGTGGTGACCAAGCCCGAGCTTGTCACCTACTTCTTCAGCCCCTCCATGATCCGCGAGGCGATCCGTCTGGGCGTCGCTGCCGCCAAGGGCGAGCAGTATGCCGGCCAGGCAATCGAAGGCCAGCTCTTCCTGATCCCCACCATCGAGATCGACAAGACCACGGTTGAAGCATACCGCACCAGCCAGGACTATATAGACCGCTATTCCATCGCAAACTGATCCCGCGCGGCGTCCCTTCGCCGCTTAATCCGAGGGGCTGGCCGGACCTGTCCAGCCAGCCCCTCTGCTGTACACCAATATACCAGAATGCAGGAGGAACAAAGCTTGCACGTTGAAATGTCCGGCATTGTGGTGGACTTCGGGCCCGTACGCGCCGTCGACCATGTAAGCCTGAGCTTGGAGCCCGGTGAAATACGCGGCTTGCTCGGTGAAAACGGGGCCGGTAAATCCACCTTGATGAATGTTCTGGCGGGGACCTTTCCGCCTAAAGAGGGGGATATCCTGCTGGATGGGCGCAAGGTTCGCTTTTCCGGCGCGAAGGCGGCCATGAAGGCCGGCATCCGTCTGATTCACCAGGAGCTCAACCTCTGCAACGACTTGCGCGTATTTGAAAACATGTATCTGGCGCAGGAGTTGAAAACAAAAAGCGGCCTGCTGGACAAAACGCGGATGATCAAAGGAGCCGCCGAAGTTTTTAAGCGCATGGGCGTGGAGATCGATCCGCGCGCCGTCGTTTACAATCTGCAGGCCGCGGAAAAGCAGCTGGTTGAGATTGCCCGCGCTCTCTTATTTAAATGCGATCTGATCATCATGGATGAGCCGACGACCGCGCTGTCCAACCAGGAGATCGATGTCCTGTTTGATATTATGCGTCAATTGAAGGCGCAGGGCGTCAGCTTTATTTATATTTCGCACAAAATGCCGGAGATCTTTCGAATCTGCGACACCTATACCGTGCTTCGTGATGGAAGGTGGGTTGCCGCCGGGACGATCGGCGATGTGTCCGAGCGCCAGATCACAGAGATGATGACAGGAAAGACCTTGTCTGATGATGAGTTCAGGCTGCGCCCCACGAGGAAAACAGACGAGATCGCCCTCCAGGCGGAAACCCTCTCGGGCGATGGCTTTTATGATGTGTCCTTCGCTTTGCACAAGGGGGAGATACTGGCCATTACCGGGCTGCAGGGTTCCGGCCGCGACAGCCTCTCCGACGCGCTTTACGGCGCAATCCCTCATACAGGCAGGCTTCTCGTCGGCGGGGAAGAACTGCGCGGCGGCATTGCCCGCTTTCTCAAGCATCGGGTGGCCATGGTTCCCCGCAATCGAAAGGAACGCGGCATCCTGAATGATCTCAATGTTTATGACAACCTGTCGATGGGCTATTTCAACACGCGGATGCGGGAAAAGCTGATCCGCTTCCGGCAGGAAAAATCAAGGTATTTACGCCAGAAGCAGGCGCTTGATATCAGGGCGGATAACCCGAAAAATCAGATCTCATCCCTGTCGGGTGGCAACCAGCAGAAGGTCATCCTTGGCCGCTGGCTGGAGGCGGATGCCCATGTACTGATATTCGACAACCCCACCCAGGGTATTGACGTGGGTACAAAGTTTGAAATTTACCATCTGATGCTCCGTCTGGCGGCCCAGGGAAAGGCCATCCTGGTATTTTCCTCCGAATTCCCAGAAATCATGAAGGTCGCGGACCGGTGCCTTGTGATGTATAAGGGCAGGATCAACGCAGATCTGGGCCGGGACGCCATGAATGAAGAGCATATGATGTACTATTCCACCGGCTCCAATATGGAAGCCGCGGATATCAAGGAGAAGCAGCATGCCTGAACACAGCCTTGCCGGGAAACAATCCATCGATGTAAAGTCCGTCCTCAAGCGGCTGTTCACGGAATACAGCTACATCGTATCTTTTTTACTGATCATCATCATCGCCGTAGCTGTCAATCCCAACTTTTTCCGCTGGCGTAACCTGTCCAATATATTCACGCAGTCCGCGACCACCACAGGCATCATCGCCCTGGGCATGACCATGGTCATCTGCGCAGGCCAGATCGATATCTCCGTCGGCGCACAAGTCGCCATAATCTCGGGTTTTGGCATCGAGGTACTAAACGCTACGCAGAACATCTGGTTCATGCTGGTTTTCTGCCTGGCGCTGGGCTTTTTCATCGGCAGCCTCAACGGGGTGCTGGTGGCCAAGGGACATATGCCCGCCATGATCGCCACCCTGGCCATGCAGACATCCTGCAGGGCGATCGTCAATCACTTCGGGCAGGGCGGCCCCTTCACGGTCGCGGGCGGCATTGCCACCGAGCCATTTTACGAGACCTTCCGCCGCGTAGGGAATGGCAGCATCAGCGTATTGGGCAATAATGTGCCCTACCCGATGCTGATGTTTATCGCGCTGGCTCTCCTGGCCGGGCTCATCATGCAGCGCACGCGCCTGGGGAAGCACATCTACGCCGTAGGCAGCAATGAAGTGTCCGCGCGGATGGCCGGCGTCAACGTCGGCATGACCAAAATAGCGGTCTTCGCCATCACCGGTCTTATGTGCGGTTTTACCAGCTGGGTATATTCTTCCCGATTGATGGCTGTCGCCGCGGCCAACGCGGGCGTGCAGTTTGAAATGGATGCCATCGCCGCCGTCGCCATCGGAGGCACCGCGATGTCCGGCGGACGCGGTAAAATCATCGGTACCTTTTTAGGCGTCCTCATGTTCAAGATCATCAACAATACCCTGGTGGCCGCCCAGGTGCCAACCTTCCTGACAGGCGCCATTTCCGGGGCCATCATTATTATCGCCGTTCTGCTGCAGAGTCTGCGCAATCGAGGAAAATAAATGCATTTATCAACCAGAAGGAGGCCATTATGGTTAACGTAGGCATCATAGGCTGCGGCCGCATCACAGAATACCGGCACGCCCCTGAATACCTTGAGAACGAGAATGTCCGTCTGCTTGGCTTTGTGGACACAAAACCGGGCCAGGCGCGACTGATGGCCGACAAGTTCGGCGGAAAGGATTACGGCAGCATCGATCAAATGCTGGCCGATACCGAGATCGACGCGGTCAGCGTTTGCGTAGCCAACACCTTTCACGCGGAGGTCAGCCTTGCGGCGCTGCGCGCCGGCAAGCACGTGCTGCTTGAAAAGCCCATGGCCGCCACGCTTGAAGCCTGCCGCACCATCGCCAAACAGGCCCGTACCAGCAATAAGATCGTCATGCTGGGGCACAACCAGCGCTTTGCGCCTGCCCATATCAAAGCTAAGGAACTGATCGCTCAGGGGCTGATCGGAAGGCCGCTCAGTTTCCGCACCACATTCGGCCACAGCGGACCTGAGGTATGGACGCACAATCCCAACAGCTGGTTTATACACCGTGACCGCGCTGCATTCGGGGTGCTTGGCGACCTGGGCATCCACAAGACTGATCTGATCCACTTCCTGCTGAATGAACCGATCGTCGAGGTCTCAGCCCAGCTCGGCACGCTGGACAAGCGTTATGAGGATGGCAGCCTGATCGACCTGGAGGATAACGCGACCTGCCTGTACCGCACCCGTTCCGGCGTGATGGGCACCATGCAGGTCAGCTGGACTTATAACGCCTGCGAAGAAAACTCCACCCGCATCTACGGCACCAAGGGTGTTCTGCGGCTTTATGATGACCCGCGCTTCTCCCTCATCCACGAGCCCAAGGACGGGGAGGTCCAGCAATACCGTTTCCGCGGCCTCACCAGCAATGAGGAGCAGAAAGCAGGCAAGCGAGAGAACACGGGCGTGATCAACGCTTTTATTGACAGCATCATCATCGGCAAGCGCCCCCCAATTGACGCGGAAGAGGCGCTGAAGGCCATGCGCGTCATATTCGCCGCCCTCGAATCGGCACAGACCGGCCGGAGGATCATGGTGCATCACGACTGAGCCTGAGCAAAAGCCAAGTTCTTTATTCACTTGTATGCCTGGAATGATCTATTCCAATTGACCGCGGATACTCAGCCCGCGGTCTTTTTGTTACGCGCCATTGCTATTGTTTTCACATTATTATGACATGTTCCGCTGATTCTTCTGTTGACATGCCTTAACAGCGATGATATAGTCTCTTCGTTAGCGGTGGCTAACCAAATATGAAACGAGGTTTATTTATCATGAAGAGACTTCTCGTATCCTGTCTATCCCTTCTCATCCTTGTTGCGATTGCCGCTCCCGGAAGCGCCGAAAAAAAGAACACCACCGTTGACATTACTGATATTCACGGCACAACCACCGTCCCCATAAATCCGGAAGTTGTTGTATCGCTTGACAACAGGACCTTTGATACACTGTATGCTTGGGGTATCAGGCTGGCCGCCGTTCCCAAGGGTGTAATGCCAAAGGAATCACCCTATGTGCAGGATCCGTCAGTTAAGGACATCGGCAACCACGTTGATCCCGACCTGGAACTTCTCGCCTCACTTCAGCCTGACCTGGTTATTATCGGCCAGCGATTCGCAGCTTTTTATGAGGAAATAAGAGCCTTGCTGCCTGAAGCCGCCGTGATCGACCTGGCTTTTGATGTGTCCGCCGCGGTTGAAAAGCCAGGTGAAGCGCTGGTAGGCGGCCTCAAGGACTCTACGGCCGCGTTGGGGATGATCTTTGATAAGAACGCGGAAGCGCAGGCGCTGAATGCCGGGTTCGACCGGGCAATCGAGGCTGCGAAAGCAGCCTATAAGGGTACAGATATCGTGATGAGCGTCATTGTTTCCGGCGGCAATATCGGTTTCTCCGCCCCCGGGGCCGGCCGCGTGTGGGGCCCCATGTATGATATCTTCGGCTGGAAGTCTTCGCTTGATATCGAGAACTCCACATCAGGCCACCAGGGCGATGACATCAATGTGGAAGCCATCGCGCAAAGCAACCCTGACTGGATCTTCGTGCTTGACCGTGACGCCGCTGTCGCAAACTCGGATTCGCCGCCCGCCAAGGATGTGATCGACAACTCGCCGGCTTTGCGGAACATCACAGCCGTCACCAAAGGACAGATTGTCTATGCCCCTGATGACACTTATACCAACGAATCCATCCAGACCTATCTGAAGCTGTTCAGCGATCTGGCCGCCGCCTTCTCAAAGCAATAAACAAGCGGGAGACACATTCTTTGTCAATGCATACAACAATCCGGCAGGCCGGGATCCGCCAGATCCAGCCTGCCGGCATAAAAAAGCTGTGGACCGCTCCCTTCATCCTGGCGGTGCTGGCGGTCACAGCGCTCGGAGTTCTCTCCATATTCACGGGCATCTACGACATACGCGGGCAGGAAGATGGGCTTGCCATGATATTCATCACCCGCGTACCCAGAACCGCGTCCCTGATGCTCACCGGAGCGGCCATGTCGATGGCCGGCCTTGTTATGCAGCTGATCACGCAAAACCGCATGGTGGAACCCACCACAACCGGCACGATCGAATGGGCAGGCTTCGGATTGCTGCTGGTCTATCTTTTCTCTCCAAATCCCACCCTGCTTGCGCGCATGGGAGGAGCGATCATATTTTCCTTCGCCGGAACGATGGCTTTTTTCTTTTTACTGCGGCGGGTACGGCTTCGCTCCTCTCTGATCGTACCGATCATAGGCATGATGCTGGGCGCGGTGATGTCGGCCCTTTCCACCTTCCTGGGCCTCGCCTTCAACATGACGCAAATCATCTCCAATTGGTTTATTGGCACCTTCTCCGCTGTGCAGACCGGCCGCTATGAGTATCTGTGGCTGATCATCCCGCTCGCCATAGCCATCTTCCTCTATGCCGACCGCCTGACTCTGGCTGGGCTGGGTGAAGATATCGCAACCAGCCTGGGCGTCAACTACAGCCGGATCGTCATGACGGGCACGGCCCTGATCTCCCTGACTGTTGGGATCGTCACCGCCGTCATCGGCAGCCTTCCCTTCCTGGGGCTGATCGTGCCCAATATCGTTTCACGCTTCAGAGGCGACGATTTGAGGCTCAACCTGCCCTGGGTCTGCCTTCTGGGCATGGGTACCATCACACTGTGCGACATACTCTCCCGTGTGATCATCATGCCTTTTGAAGTTCCTGTTTCGCTGATCCTGGGTACGGTCGGCTCAATCGCCTTTATTCTCATTCTGTTGGGGCAAAGGAGGCGACGGTGAGCAACCTATCGATAAGCGGAGAACGGCTGCCACGGGATTCACGCTGCACCGGGCCGTTTCGATCAAAGAAGGAAGCCAGGCGATACCGGGCTTTGCTGAGCATGTTTCTTGTTCTGGGGTTTGCCGCCGCCCTGGGTCTGCTGATCTACGACAACCCCGTCCCCATCAGCTCTTCTTCCTTCTTGCCTGTCGTCAGGCGGCGGATGTACGCCGTTGGGGCGATGATGCTCGCGGCGATCTGCCAGAGCCTCTCTACAGTAACTTTTCAATCGATCACCAATAACAGGGTCATCACGCCATCCCTGCTTGGTTTTGAAGCGCTCTACACTGCGATCCATACCGCTTCCATGTTTTTTCTGGGCGTCAGAGGCGTAACAGCCTTCACGGGCACAGGCGCTTTCCTGATTCAGGTGGCAGTGATGGTTGCCATGTGCCTGGTTCTCTTCGGCTGGCTGCTGTCGGGCAAATACGGCAACCTGCAGCTCATGCTCTTGATCGGCGTGATCATGGGGACCGGCCTTCGCTCCCTGTCCTCCTTCATGCGAAGGCTGCTTTCTCCGTCTGAGTTCGATCTGCTGCAGGCGCGGCTGCTGGGTTCGGTCAACAACGCAAGCGCTGCGTATTTTCCCATCGCGATCCCCCTTGTTGTCATCGCGGCTCTGCTCATATTCGCGCATGCCAAAAAGCTGAATGTCGCGTCCCTGGGGAGAGATACTGCCACGGCGCTGGGGGTCAGGCAAGGGTCCGGCGTGATCTATCCGCTCATTCTGGTTTCGGTGATGATGTCCGTTTCCACCGCCCTGGTCGGCCCGCTCACCTTCTACGGTTTCCTGGTGGCCGCCCTTTCTTATCAGGCCTCCCCCACCTATGATCACCGCCGTGTCTTCCCGATGGCGCTCGCCATCGCCTTTCTGGTCATCACCGGGTCCTACTTTTTTATGTACCATGTATTCAACGCGCAAGGCGTGGTCTCCGTCATCATAGAGATGTTCGGCGGACTGGCATTCCTCGCAATCATTCTGAAGAAGGGTGCCCTATGATAACGATCAGTAACGCAAAAAAATCCTATGACTCTGTAGAGATAGGTCCCCTGAATATTCAGATCCCCAAGGCCGGTCTGACAGCTTTGATCGGGCCCAACGGCGCGGGTAAATCAACGGCTCTTTTAATGATCGGCAGGCTTCTGAGTATGGAGGAAGGGCAGATAAAAGTCGCGGATATGGATGTAACCAGCGCAAGATCGGAGGATCTGGCGAAGGTTCTGACCATTCTTCGGCAGGAAAACCATTTTATCACCCGCCTGACCATCCGCCAGCTGGTGGGCTTCGGCCGCTTCCCGCACTCAAAGGGAAGGCTGACCGGCAGGGATGAGGAAATCATTTCCAGGTATATCGATTTTCTTGATCTCAGAGAGCTGGAAAACCGTTATCTGGATGAGCTGTCCGGCGGGCAGCGTCAGCGGGCCTATGTGGCGATGGTGCTGTGCCAGGAGACGGAATACGTGCTGCTGGATGAGCCGCTGAATAATCTGGATGTCGCCCGTTCCGTTCAGATGATGGAGCATCTCAGGCACGCTGCCAAAGAATTCGGGCGGACGATTTTAGCTGTGCTTCACGATATCAACTTCGCGGCCAAGTACTCCGACCGCATCTGCGCGATGAAAGACGGGGCGATTGCCGCCTTCGGCACAGTGGGAGAAATCATGGATGCCAAGGTGCTGTCGGAAATATTTGAAACCAGGATCGACATCATTGACGGGCCGCACGGTCCGCTGGCCGTATACTGATACATCTCTTCATTGAAGCGTTTGATCGCCATCATGCTGATCTCTCTTGCTAACCACCATACGATCAGCAGTTGAAATTGGTTTCTCTTCACGCGGGCTAATCGTTCGGCGATCCCGAAAATCCAAAAAATAAAGGAGACCCGGCCTTGCCGGGTCTCACAAAACAATCCACCTTTTCGGGCTGCTCACAGTTCGCCCTTCTTCATGACACGGAAAGCCTTTATTCAGGAAAAAGGGGCCCGGCATCAGCCGGACCCCTTTTAATCAGTACATGCCGCCCATGCCGCCGCCGGCAGCAGGTGCCGCGGGTTCAGGCGCGGGGATATCGGTCACCAGGCTCTCGGTGGTCAGCATCATGGCCGCCACGCTCGCCGCGTTTTGCAGCGCGCTGCGGGTCACCTTGGTCGGGTCGATGATGCCACGCTCGATCATATCGACATACTCGTCCTTCAGCACATCATAGCCGTAGCCCTTCTTGGCGCTGCGCAGGATGGTGTCGATGATCACGCTGCCCTCTATGCCGCCGTTGGCAGCGATCTGGCGAACAGGCTCTTCCATAGCGCGCAGGATGATATTGACACCGGTCTTGGTATCGCCCTCGGTCTTCTCAAGCAGCTCACGGACCTTTTCGGTCACGTTCAGCAGGGCCACGCCGCCGCCGGGCACGATGCCTTCTTCCACCGCGGCACGGGTCGCGGCCAAGGCATCCTCGATGCGCATCTTGCGCTCCTTCATTTCCACTTCAGTGGCAGCGCCGACCTGGATCACGGCAACACCGCCGGACAGCTTGGCCAGGCGCTCCTGCAGCTTTTCCTTGTCGTAATCACTGGTGGTTTCCACGATCTGAGCCTTGATCTGGTTGATGCGGGCATCGATATCTTCCTTGGCGCCGGCGCCTTCCACGATCAGGGTATTTTCCTTATCCACGCGCACGGTGCGGGCCTGGCCCAGCATGTCCACAGTGGTCTCTTTCAGCTCCAGGCCCAGCTCCTCGCTGATCACCTGGCCGCCGGTCAGCACCGCGATGTCACGCAGCATTTCCTTGCGCCTGTCACCGAAGCCGGGGGCTTTGACGGCCACGCAGGTGAAGGTGCCGCGCAGCTTGTTGACCACCAGGGTGGCCAGCGCTTCGCCTTCCACGTCTTCCGCGATGATCAGCAGCTTCTTGCCCTGCTGCACCACCTGCTCCAGAACCGGCAGGATCTCCTGAATGTTGGAAATCTTCTTGTCGGTGATCAGGATCATGGGGTTGTCCAGCACTGCTTCCATCTTCTCGGAATCAGTCACCATGTAAGCGGAAGCATAGCCGCGGTCGAACTGCATGCCCTCAACGGTGTTCAGCTCGGTCTTCATGGTCTTGCTTTCTTCAACAGTGATCACGCCGTCGTTGCCCACAATGGACATGGCGTCGGAAATCAGGGTGCCCACGCTGTCGTCACCGGCAGAGATCGAGGCGACCTGCGCGATGGCGTTCTTGCCGCTGATGGGACGGGACAGTTCGGCCAAAGCCTCGACAGCCGCGTCAGTGGCTTTTTCGATGCCGCGCTTGAGGATCATGGGGTTTGCGCCGGCAGCCAGGTTTTTCAGGCCCTCGCGAACGATCGCCTGCGCCAGCAGGGTCGCGGTGGTGGTGCCGTCACCGGCCACGTCGTTGGTCTTGGTGGCAACTTCTTTGATCAGCTGCGCGCCCATATTCTCAAAGGGATCTTCCAGTTCTACTTCCTTGGCAATGGTCACGCCGTCGTTGGTGATGGCGGGAGCGCCGTACTTCTTGTCCAGCACCACGTTGCGGCCCTTGGGCCCCAGGGTGATCTTGACGGTATCCGCCAGGATATTCAGGCCCTTTTCCAGAGCCTTGCGGGCGTCATCTCCGAATTTGATCTGCTTAGCCATGATATAAACTCCTTATCTTGTTTCTTATTCTACAACAGCTAAAATATCGCTCTGGCGGACAATGATCAGCTCCTGACCGTCCACCTTCACTTCGGTGCCGGCATACTTGGAGTAGATCACCTTCTGCCCGGCCGAGACATGCATGGTGATTTCCTTGCCGTCTACATTGCCGCCGGGGCCGACAGCCAGAACTTCAGCCATCTGGGGTTTTTCCTTGGCAGCACCTGTCAAAATGATGCCGCTTTTCGTGGTCTCTTCACTCTCCACATTTTTGATGACAACACGGTCACCCAAGGGTTTAACTTGCATTGTTTTTCCTCCTCAAGATTGCTCTCGGTTCTTTAGCACTCTTAATGGTCGAGTGCTAAGCCTGTGCATACTATAGCGCATATCAGCGGAAATGGCAAGAGCCTGGAGCAAAAATTTTTATATGGAACTTCTTGCCGTGCCCAAAAAAAACCCTCCCCAACGTCGGGGAGGGCCGTGAGAAGGTTCAGGCTATACCAATCTGCTTACTGTTGCAGACTCGGCACGATGAAGCACATATCGTTAAGTTCTTCGTCGGGGAAGAAATCATAGAAGGTGAAGTTATACAGGAAGCGCTCAGCGGGATAGATGCCATAGCCATCCTGGTTGTGATCGGTTGTGTCGTAGGGATCCGCAACGATCAGCACATCATCCTGTTGGGTTTCGGTCCCCATGGTGTCATAGCCGATGATGACCTGCCAGTGGCCGCCCCAATCGTTCCAGCCGATCAGGATGGGTTTGCCCTCTCCCAATGTCTCACGTACATAATCCAGTGTAAAAACCTCATAGACCTTCTCGCCCGCGTCAAACGCGGAGTAGATGTCAAAGCCGCCCACACCTTCCAGCATCTCGATCATGCCGCGGGTAGAGGTCGCTCCGGGGGTCAGTCCGTTTTCGCGGAAGGCCGCCAGGGTCTCTTCATTGTGATCGCCCAGCTTGCCGTACCAGTCCAGCACCATCAGCACGCTGCTGACACCGCAGCTCCACTCGGAGGTCTGCTGCTGGGTCCTGAAGCCGGTCAGGATGGTCAGGGAATCCGTATCTTCCATATGATAGAAATCCGGGTGACGGAAGTAAGGACTTTCCTGATGGTCGCCTGCCCGCTCAACGCTGTCCGCGCCGTCTTCCGGGCTCAGGTCAACCGTGTAGGGGATCTTCATCTCATCCGAGTATGCGGGTGAGGGGGACGAATCAAGGACGGGTGCGGCCTCCGCGTAAGCAAATGCCGCGCCAAAAAGCAGAACGGAAACCAAGGCGAATACAATCAGTTTTTTCATTTCTTTCCCTTTCATAAACCAATTGCACCTGTAATGGAACATTCTCCGCCGTCTATTGAGTTTATTGTGACGCATGGGTACTTGTCTTTTATGTCAATTCGCAGGACGTGTGCTCGAGTCTATACAGTAACGAATTACTTTTACTACTCCATGTTGTTTTATACAAGTGCTGGCAGGATATCCCCGCGAGACCTACAGGGCGCTTGTGCCCTGCGCTATAAAACCTTCGGGCCCGCGTTTGGGCCCAACCTGGGGCGGCAGATCTCTCTGCCCTTGCGCTCAGCCTCTTCTTCTCACAGGATGTTATTATACACATTTTCATGATTCATGCATTACTATTTTGAAATTTTCCCCAAACTGTCGGCTTCGCTTCAACCCGCCGGCAATTTGCTATCGCTTTCCCACGCATGGTATACTGTAA
>JAEWRJ010000180.1 GCA_023460055.1 Bacillota bacterium
GGCAAAAGCATATCATTGCCACCACCGATCAGGAAAAGGGCAATCTGATCAAACTGGCGCAAAAAGAAGGCTTCAAGTTATTTTATATTCCCGGTTCCGTCGGCGGCCGCTTCAGCGAGCTGAGCCCGGTAGGGCTGCTGGCTGCCGCCGTGTGCGGGATCGACATAAAGGCCCTCTTATCCGGCGCGGCTGCTATGGATGCGCACTGCGCGTCCGAAGACATGTGGAAGAATCCCGCCCTGCTTGAGGCTGCCATCCAATATATCCTGATGGAGCAGCGAGGCATCAACGTGCACGTTATGATGCCCTACGCTGACAGTCTCAAGTATATGGCCGACTGGTTCTGCCAGCTGTGGGCTGAAAGCCTGGGCAAGAATGCAACCCGTATGGGCGAACCCGTCAATGTCGGCCAGACGCCTGTAAAATCCCTGGGTGTAACCGACCAGCACAGCCAGCTTCAGCTCTACACTGAGGGCCCTTACGACAAGGTGATTACCTTTTTGAAGGTAGAAAACTTCCGTACGATCACAATGATTCCTCACGGCTGCGAGGAATTTTCAGATGTTGCTTTTCTGGGCGGCAAAAGCCACAATGAGCTGATCGAGGCTGAACGCCTGGGGACGGAATATGCCCTGCTGAAGTCAAAGCGCATGAGCCAGACGATCACGCTGCCGGAGGTCAACGCGCATACGATCGGTCAGCTGATCTACTTCTTTGAGCTGGTCACCGCGTACGCGGGCGAGCTGCTGGATATCGACGCGTTCAACCAGCCCGGCGTTGAGGAATCAAAAATCGCTTCCTATGCCGTGCTTGGCAATACAGGTGAAAAGTATAGGCACAAGCAAGCGGAGATGGCCGCAGCGCCCGCCTCAAAGGCCGAGTATATCCTGTAAATTTTGCATCAAAAAGGCAGCCATCTCAATGGGATGACTGCCTTTTTGCTTATACGGGTTATGCCTCGGGCATGTACCGCAAAATCGGGTTTCTGGCAGCTGTCACTTCATCAGGCCTGCCGATGGGGGTGGTCTGCGGCGCTTGATGCAGGCTTTCGGGATCTGCCTCTATCTTCTCCCGGATGGCCTTGAAAGCCATAGCCGCCTCGTCAAGGCTCTCGCGGCTTTCCGTCTCAGTCGGCTCCAGCATCAGCGCTTCGTGAACAATGAGGGGGAAGTACATGGTCGGCGGATGCATGCCAAAGTCTATCAGCCCCTTGGCGACATCCAGCGCTGACACATGATGCTCACGCTTGACGCTTTCAAGCGTCAGGACAAATTCATGCATGCAGGAATGGTCGTATGCCACCGGGAAATACTGCTTTACCTGATGCATCAGATAGTTGGCGTTGAGCACTGCCGTTTCAGCGGAATCACGGATGCCATCCGCCCCAAGCGTCAGAATATAAGTCAGCGCCCTCATGACAATGCCAAAGTTGCCGTAGAATGAGCGAACCTGGCCGATGCTTTCGGGTTTTCTTCCCTCGCCCATCAGAGAGTCTGGCAAGTAGGGCTTCAGTATGTCTTTGCAGCCAACAGGGCCTGAGCCCGGGCCGCCCCCGCCATGCGGGGTGGAGAAGGTCTTGTGCAGGTTCAGGTGCACCACATCAAACCCCATGTCTCCCGGCCTCACCTTGCCCATGATGGGGTTGAGGTTTGCGCCGTCATAGTAGCACAGGCCTCCGCAATCATGCACCAGACGCGTGATTTCCAGGATATTGGGATCGAACAGACCCAGCGTGTTGGGGTTCGTCAGCATCAGACCGGCGACATCATCGCCGCAGGCGGCTTTCAACGCCTCCATATCCACACAGCCCTGCGCGTTGGAGGGAATGTTGATCACGCTGTATCCTACCATCGCCGCGCTTGCGGGATTCGTGCCATGTGCCGAATCGGGCACAATGATCTTGCTGCGCTTGGTATCGCCGCGTACATCGTGATATCTCTTAATCAAGAGCAAACCTGTGTACTCGCCGTGCGCTCCTGCTGCCGGCTGAAAAGTCATGGCATCCATGCCCGTGATCTCGCATAGCAGCGTCTGGACAAGTTCCAAAGCTTCACTGCACCCCTTCGCGCTGTCACGGGGCTGCAGCGGGTGGATCCCCTGGAAGTTCGGATCGCCTGAGGATAGCTCATTGATCCGCGGGTTATATTTCATCGTGCAGGAGCCCAGCGGATAGAAACCGCTGTTTACGCCAAAAGCCTGTTTGGCTAGCCTTGTGTAATGACGCGACAGTTCCACCTCCGTCAGCTCGGGCAGCTTAGGGGCATCTTTGCGAAGCGGAGACGAAGGCAGTTCTGCCTTGGGCACATCACATTCGGGGAGGTAGTTCATTCTGCGGCCTTCCGCTCCGATTTCAAAAATCAGTTTCATCGCGCGCACACCTCCCTGATTTCCTTGATCACAGCATCAAGCGTTTGCTTGCTGTGCTTTTCGGTCACGCACCACAGCATGCCTTCTTCTATGGGAAGCCCGCTTAATATGCCGCGCTGCATCAGTGCATTTTCAAGCTTCTTGGCATCAATGGGACAGGCTGTAACAAACTCATTGAAGAAATCTCCTCGATAGACCAGATCAAACCCTGGTATCTTTTCCATCTCAGAGGCAAAATAATGCGCCTTGTGGTAACAAAGCTCCGCAGCCTGCATGAAGCCCTGAGGACCCAGCGCGGCCATGTATACAGACGCTGTCATGGCGCAAAGCGCCTGGTTGGAACAAACATTGCTGCTCGCCTTTTCCCTGCGGATATGCTGTTCGCGGGCTTGCAGGGTCAATACAAAGGCACGCCTGCCCTGAGCATCCTTCGTCTGGCCAACAATTCGGCCGGGCAAAAGGCGGGTCAGCTCCTTTTTGCATGCCAGGAAGCCAAGATAGGGGCCGCCGTAATTGAGAGGCATACCCAAAGGCTGTCCTTCACCCGTTACGATATCAGCACCTTGCGCCGCAGGCGTGTCAAGCAATCCCAATGAAGTCGGATAAACAGCCATGACGGCTTTTGCGCCTGCCTGATGAGTCATCCGGTTGATTGCAGCCGCTTCCTCGATCTGCCCAAGAAAATTAGGCTGCTGAATCAGTACACAGGCCGTTTGATCATCCAGCATTTCTTTGAGAGCAGCCTGATCCGTTAAGCCAGACTTCAGAGGGATCAGCTTCATCTCAACGCCTCGCCCCCAGCAATAGGTACGGACAGTCTCTATGGTCTCGGGATGAACGCCGGCTGAGATCAGGACCTTGCCGCGCCTCCGGTCAAGGCACATCATTGCGCTTTCCGCAGCGGAGGATGCGCCATCGTACATCGAGGCATTGCTGACATCCATGCCGGTGATCTCACAGATCATCGTCTGAAATTCAAAGATACTCTGCAAAACTCCCTGGCTGATCTCTGCCTGATAGGGCGTATACGTTGTGCTGAACTCCTCTTTGGAGGTGATGCTGGATACGATCGCGGGGATATAGTGATCATAGGCGCCTGCGCCGCGCAGTACGGTATCAAAGGCAATATTCTTAGCCACTATGCTTTTCATCCTGGCCCGCACTTCCAATTCGGACAAACCTTGCGGGATATTCAAAGGTTTCTTCAGCAGCATGCTTGCGGGGACATCCTGATACAAGTCATCGATCTGATCCAGACCGATGGCCTTCAGCATCGCTTCCCGCTCCTTGTGTGTTGACGGGAGATAGCTTCCCATGCTTAGCCCTCCTTCACCAAATCCTCGTATTCCTGCGCGCTAAGCAGTTCTTCTGTCCCAGTCACTTCGTTCACGCGGATGATCCAGGCTTCATAAGGCTTTTCATTGATGGTCTCCGGCGCGTCCACCAGCGCTTCATTGACTTCCGCCACCTTGCCGCTCACGGGGCTGATCACTTCGCTGACCGCCTTGACAGACTCAACATCCGCAAAGGATACACCGGCTGTAACGCCATCTCCCACAAAAGGAACGTTGATAAAAACGATGTCGCCAAGCTCCTTCTGCGCGAAATCGGTCAGCCCGATCAACAGGCTGTCCCCTTCTGTTTTCACCCACTCATGGGTCCTGGTATAGCGTAAATTGTTAGGGAAACTCATGTGTCCGTCCTCCTCAAAATATATGTATCAGCTCCGCTGATCATTTGCTCCTCTTGTAAAACGGCAGCTCTGTTGTCTTCGCTTTCAGCATTCTGCCTCTGACATCCACTTCGTATACGGCTTGCGGATCTGCCTTGGACGCGTCAATCAGCGCCATGGCGATTGCTTTTCCAAGATAAGGCGCCATGGTGCCGCTGGTGGTTTCCCCGATCAGCACGCCGTCCATATAAACGGGACAGCGCTCACGGGCAATGCCTCTGTCAACCATTTCCAGGCCAACGCGCGTACGCTTTGGGGCACCTTTTTTAATCAAAGCTTCCTTGCCGATAAAATGCGGCTTATCCAGCTTCACAAAGAAGGAAAGGCCGGCCTCTAGCGGCGTGATATCATCCGTCATCTCGTGCCCGTACAGCGGCATGCCCGCTTCCAGGCGCAAGGTATCCCTGGCGCCTAACCCGCAGGGGATCAGCCCTTCATCCTTCCCGGCCTCAAGCAAAGCGTCAGCAAGGGATACAGCTTGCTCCGGCCTGCAATACAGCTCATATCCCAGCTCGCCCGTGTAGCCGGTGCGTGACACCAGGCAGGAAATGCCGGCCACCTCAATATCTTGCCTGAAGGTATAGTATTTTTCCGGCAGCTGTTCCGCATCTGCCAGCTTGGAGAGGATGGCTTTTGCGCGAGGGCCTTGCAGCGCCAGCTGCGCATACTCTTCAGACAGATCGAGCACAGACGTGTCGCCCTGTTTATGCTCGGTGAACCACTTGAAATCCTTATCCTTATTGGCCGCATTGACGATCAGCATATAGCGGTCATCATCCATCCTGCAGCATACGAGATCATCCACAATCCCGCCTTCATGGTTGCATATCGGACTGTAGCGTACGCGTCCGATCTCCATGCCGGACATATCGTTGACCAGCAGATTCTGCAGGGCATTCAGCGCATCCGGCCCCTCAAATACAATTTCACCCATGTGTGATACGTCAAACAGGCCGCATGCGTTGCGTACGGCATTATGTTCGGCAATCACACCGGATGGATACTGTACTGGCAGAAGATATCCCGCGAAAGGTACGATTTTACCGCCCAGCTTCAGGTGCAGGTCATACAGCGGTGTTTTTTTTTCCATAGTAATCCTCCTTCAAAAAAGGCACGCAAATTTTATTGCGTGCCTCTGTTCTTTTACCTTGAAGATTCCTCCGCCCGGCAGAGTTGCTTCTTTGGTGCATCGCTGCTTTCCAGAGTTTCGTCCCAATCCGGTCTTGTAGCCTGAGAGTTTTTGCAGTCCCCTTCGGCGCCGCGGCCGGGTCATAGCATGACCCTGCGGTCTCTCCCGGATTGATCAACCGACTATTACTTTTTTGCCTTCCGCAGGTAGGCGGGAACACCAAGATCATCCTTCTCAAGGGCAGGAGCGGTCTGAGGCTGCTGTTGTACCGGCGGTTGATAAGGATTTGCCGGCTGCACAAAAGGCTGCTGGCCTGGCATATAGCCTGTTCCGTATCCCTGCTGAGGGTAGGCCGGGGCGTAAGGCTGGGGAATATTCATCTGCGGTACGCTGCCGGGCCGGCCGGGTGTAGGGAAGAACGAGGAGGTATCCTGCTGATCATACATGGCAGGCACCTGCGGCGCTTCAAAGCCGGGCACACCCGCCTGCGCTGAAGGCGCTTCCGCGGGGCTGCGGTTTTCATAGGGGTTATAGGCAGCGCTCGCCGCGCCGTAAGGCAAAGAAGCTGTTTTAGACGACTTTTTCCTGGCATCGCGCACAGGGAACGCCGTTTTCTCAAAACCAGTGGCAATAACAGTAATTCGGACCTCATCCTTCAGGCTGTTATCGACTCCCGCGCCGAATATGATGTTGGCCTCGCTGTCCGCGGCCTCCTGGATCAAGCGGGCTGCTTCATTGATATCAAGGATCGGCATATCCTCGCTGCCGGTGATGTTGATCAGAACGGCGCGCGCGCCATCGATCTTGGTCTCAAGCAGCGGGCTGGAAATGGCGTTCTTTGCCGCCTGGACCATACGGTTTTCGCCCTTGGCGCTGCCGATGCCGATGTGGGCCATTCCGCCCGATTCCATCACGGTCTTCACATCCGCGAAGTCAAGGTTGATGGTGGCGGGCAGAGCGATCAGGTCAGAGATGCCCTGAATGCCCTGGCGGAGCACATCGTCGGCTACACGGAAAGCTTCCAGCATGGAAGTGCCTTTGCTAACCACCTGAAGGAGACGGTCATTGGGAATGACCACCAGTGTATCCACATACTGCTTCAGCTCGTTGATGCCCATCTCCGCGTTGCGCATGCGCTGCTTGCCTTCAAACTGGAAGGGCTTGGTGACAACGGCGATGGTGAGACAGCCCAGTTCTCTTGCGATATCAGCCACAACAGGCGCAGCGCCGGTGCCTGTGCCGCCGCCCATACCGGCGGTGACAAAGACAAGGTCGGCTCCCTTCAGCAATTGAGCGAGCTCCTCGCGGCTTTCCTCAGCGGCGCGCTTGCCGATTTCGGGCACAGCACCCGCACCCAGACCTTTGGTCAGCTTTTCACCAATCTGCAGGGTGTAATCCGCATGCGAAGCGGTAAGCGCCTGGCTGTCCGTATTCACAGCAATAAAGTCGACGCCCTTCAGTTTGGCCTCGACCATGCGGTTCACGGCATTGGTACCGCCGCCGCCGCATCCGACTACTTTGATCGTCGCAAAAGAATCTTTGGTTTGCTCTTGGTCAACCTGCTGCAATTCAAGCATGGTTTATCCTCCTCATGTGGAACTCAGGTAGTATCAGCCGCCGAACAGATTGCGGAAGAAAGCGCCAATGCCGCCCTGGGCAGCACCTGCGCCGGTTTTGGTGTCAATGATCAAATCAAGCAATCCCAGCGCGCTTGAATAAATAGGGCTTGAAAGCTTCACTGCCTTGCGGGGCAGGTCACGTACCGGCCGGCCCAGCCGTTCGCTTAAAAACTCGCGCCCGCCGCGGTTGATGGCCAGACCGCCTCCTGTCAGATAGACAACCGACCAGTTGCCCAGCCGCACGCCGGACTCCTTGACACAGGAAGCGATCTCATCGCAGATTTCCTCCGCTCTCGCGTCAAGAATTTCAGAAACCTTATGATAGGCAAAGGTTTGCGTTCTGCCGTCAGTCCCCAGTATATCAAAAGAAGGCTGTGAGGCAGGAGCGCCGAAAATATAGGATCGCTTGATCTGCTCTGCCTGGTCCAGCGGAATATCCAACCCATAGGTCAGATCGGCGGTGATATGTCCTCCGCCAAGCGGAATATTTTTATGGAAGATGATCGTATCGCCCTCCACTGCCATGACCTCCGTCGCCAGATAGCCGGTATCGATCAGCAGAGCCGTGCGGTCACGCTCTTCATCAGAAATGTAGAGCATTGCCTCTCCCATCGGGGTTGAGAAAAACCCGCTGGCGCTCTTGCCAATCGCCCGAAGGCGCTCAGACACATCGTCAATAAAAAACTGATCGGCAATCACATAGGAAATCATCGCGCGCAGCTCGTTGCCGTGGCGATTCAAAGGTTCCAATGTTTTCTTGCCGTCATCGATCACAAACCAGGCCGGGCTGCGGTGGATAGGCGTTCCCCTTACTTCCCGCACTTCCTCGTTGGCCAGCGCGAAAAGCGTTTCAATATCACGTGAAGTCACATGCGGATCAGCGCCCTGCAGGTCCAGTTTCACCTCTACCGTATATATCCGGGAGAACTGGCCGGGGACCCCGACAAACACCTCGCGTGTGTTTGTGCGTGCCTGTTCCTCAGCAGTCCTGACAGCCTGGGCGATCGTATCATTCACCAAATCAGGGTTGTTCCATCTGGCGTCCGCAAAACCGTCATAGCTTGCTATTCCCGCGCCTATGATGTCTGTGCGCTGACGGCCTGTTACTTCGGCAACAAGCGCAACGACTTTGCTCGTGCCAAAATCGATGACCGTGATCGTGCTTCTCATCAAACGTTCATCCCCATTTCTCTGGCTTTTGCCGTATGACTTGCCGCCCAGCAAAAAAACACACCGAACCCCGGAAGTCATTTGGATACCTTATTGTAACTGTTTTGTGATACAATGGCAAGAGCTTAATCATAAAAACAACTTATTCTCCGCGATAGAGGCATGTTCTTAGAGAGAATCCGGCCGATGGGTCGCTTCTCCCCATACTGTTGCCTCAATGGTTCCGCCCACCCGGCCTAATCGACGCAGCTCAGGCAGTACGGCGCGCACTGTGCCGATCTTTGCCTTCAGGCTGCTGATATCCCCCAAATGGATGGAATACCCATCCCTGGTGGTCAGGTAGATGCGGGTAGGCTCCGACAGATTGATATCCAGTATTTCCCCGCTGAAGCTCTGCATATAAATTTCCTGCGCCAGGGCAATACAGCTTTCGATCTGCCCTTCCTTGGTGCTCAATGGAAGCTTGCCTTCACGAATATCGCGCAAAGCAAGACCAGAAATCCGCATCAGAGGGCTACTGCCCTCCGGCTGCTGAAGACGTGACAGAATGATGCCGTCATCAGCCATGATATAGGAAACCCCTATATAATTGATGCTGGCAATGGGCTGTCTTTCCCTGACATACAGAACCACTGAGTTGGGAAATACTTTTTGCATGCGCTCATACACCAGAAAACGGTTGGCGTTGATGCCGTCCCTGATCTTATCTTCCCGAAGGCTGAAATAATTGCTTGATTGAGTGATCCCGGCAGAAGAAGCCACTTGCTCCCAGGTCAGGTTATGGATGCCGATCACGCGCACATAGCGGATGCTGAACACGGTTGCCCGCAGGATAAAAGCAATGCTGACAGCCATCAGCAGCACACAGCTGATGATCAACATTCTTCTTCCCGGTGTCATCGGAGGCAGATCGCTTTGCTGCTGCGGATCTGGATTCTGTCCGTCCCGCGCAAGCCGGGGCTGAACAGCGCCCGGACGCTGATCCCTTTGCCTGTCAGGCAATTCCGGCGGCGGGTAATACTCAAATCCGGGGTCAGTCATCACGTTCATCACTCTGCGAAAGAACATAGTCTTTAAACTGAACGCCTCGCTGTTCATAATCCCGAAACTGATCGAAGGAAGCGCAGGCAGGCGACAGCAATATATTTCCCTCATCAAATCCGGCGATCGTCCGGGCAAGATCAACAGCGGCAAACATGGTATCCGCGGTGAAGGTACTCATAAACCCGGCCTGATGCAGCGCGTTTGCCAGCTGCGGGGCGGTCTGCCCATATAACACGGCAGATTCAATCATCGGGCTTCGGGCGATAACCTCCGCAAGACCGGCGAAACTCACCTTCTTATCATATCCGCCCGCAAGCAGCACGCTGGGGCGTTTCATCGCCTCCACAGCCTTGATCGTAGACTCGGGATTCGTTCCCTTGCTGTCATTGATATACGTGATGCCTCGCAGCGTCCTGACAAATTCTATGCGGTGTTCCACACCGCCGAACTCTAAAAGCGCTCTCCTGACGGCATCGATGGAAATACCGGCGAGGGCAGCCAGCGAAATTGCCGCCAGCGCGTTTTGCAGATTATGTTCTCCGGGCAGTCTGATGTCCGATGTCTTGCATACAAACAGCTCCTTGTCATCCAAACGCAGGATAACTTGTCCGTCCCTGGTAAAACACCCGCGATTAACCTCCTTGTGCAGGGAAAACCAAATCACCCGGCTCCGAAGACCCTCCGCCATGGCCCGTACCGCTTCATCATCGGCATTGAGAACGGCGAAATCCTCCTCTTCCTGTCTTAAAAAAATAGCGCGTTTCAGGGCAATGTAGCGTTCCATGCTGCCGTGGCGGTCCAAATGATCGGGAGTAATGTTTGTTACAGCCGCGACACGCGGGTGAAAGGCATTGGCCGTTTCCAGCTGAAAGCTGGAGACCTCTGTCACCAAAGGATCCCCGGGTTCTATCTCCCGGACCGCTGAGGTAAACGGGTATCCGATATTGCCACACACCCCGGCCCGGCGGCCGGAAAGCCTGAACATCTCGCCCAGCAGGGATACGGTCGTCGTTTTTCCGTTGGTGCCCGTTACAGCATAGATGGGGCCTCTGGCAAACAGGTAACCGAGCTCAAGTTCCCCGATCACCGGCAGATGATGTTCTTTTGCCATCAGTACAAGCGGCGCCTCCACCGGGACCGCCGGGCTGATCATCAGTATATGGCAATTCAAAAGCAGGGCAAAGGGATCAAGCCCCATGCCCCGCTCACACCCGGACTGGATCAGGCGAAGGATATGCTCTTTTGCGGGCAGTTCATCAAGCGGCTTCGCGTCATATAGAACCGGCACAGCGCCGGCCTGCAGCAGCAGTTCAGCCGCTGCCAGACCGCTTCTTGCGAGCCCAATGACCAGCACCCGCTTCCCAGCCCAATCAAGGCCTTCCAATGTATTCATGTTTACCTCATCAAAGGCAGCGCGGCCAGGACAGCCACAGCGCTCAAACCAAGCGTCACCAGCGCGTACATGATAACGATCTGGTTTTCTTTCATGCCTGACAGCTCAAAGTGATGATGAATCGGTGACATCTTGAAAATACGTTTTCCGTGCGTCATCTTAAAATAAGCCCGCTGCATGATCACCGAGAGGGATGATATGATCATTGTAAAGCAAATAGGGATCAGCCAAAACTGCAGCCCCAGTGCCATAGCCGCCGCGCAAAACAGACCTCCGATAAACATGGAGCCTGTATCCCCCATAATGATCCTGGCCGGGTAGCGGTTATAGATCAAAAAGCCAAGGCAGGCACCAACAAGAGAGAAGCTGATCAGCGAAGCGGCAGGTCCTTCTGCGGAAGCTTTCAAAAAAGCGGCAATCAATCCCAAGGCAATCCCGCCCACCACCGATACGGACGACAGTATCCCGTCGACCCCGTCCTGCAGATTGGCGCTGTTTGTCATGAAAATAAACAGTACGGTCATCAAGGGGATATAGAAGATATCCAAGTCCCATACATGGTTTGTAAAGGGCAGGTACACGCTGCTGCCAATTCTGAAATAGCAGTAAACAGAAAACAGCAATCCGACGACCACCTGTCCGATAATCTTTTGCCGGGGCTTCAGCCCTTCATGGTTGTGGCGTATATTTTTAATATAATCATCCCTGAACCCGATGGCCATCGCGCCAAGCGCAGCCAGAAGCATGGGCAGCAGGCTCCAGGCAGACCCTTGCGCCAAAGCGAACATCAGCGCAGACAGAACGCATGCGGTTGCGATCAGCAAGCCGCCCATGTTCGGCGTCCCCTTTTTTCCCAGGTGTGCTTGCGGCCCGAGTTCATAGATGGTCTGACCAAATTGGCGCGCTTTCAGGCTTTTGATCAGCCAGGGCATGCCCAGCGCTGAAACGGCAAAGGCAACCAGCATGGCACCGATTGACAGTGTCATTTACCCTCCCTCCCCGAAAGCAGTTCCCGAACGATCTGCTTTTCATCAAAGGGACGCTTGACGCCGCTGATTTCCTGGTAGGTTTCATGCCCCTTGCCGGCCAGTATGACCACATCACCATCCTGCGCCATGTCAAGGGCTTTGGATATGGCTGCCCTGCGATCCTCCATGATCTCATAGGATCCCTGTGTTTTCCTGATCCCCTCTTCGATGCTCCGGATAATCGCCATCGGCTCTTCGCTGCGCGGGTTATCGCTCGTCAGAATAGAGTAATCAGCCAGGCGGCCTGCGATGGTTCCCATCTGCGGCCGTTTCATATAATCCCTGTCGCCGCCGCAGCCGAACAGTACGATCACGCGTCCGCGCGCGAAACCCTTCGCTGTCTTCAGGATATTTTCAAGCGCGTCAGGTGAGTGAGAATAGTCAAGAATAACCATGTAAGGCGTATGCGTATCAAGTACTTCCGCACGGCCCGGAACACTCTTCACCCCTTCCAGCGCGCGGCAGATGACTTGAGGCTCAACCCCCATGATCAGCGCCAGACCGCAGGCCGCAAGGGCATTGTATACGTTAAACATGCCCATCATCTTCAAATGAACAGGGTAAAGATGCTCATTCCATAAGGCTAATTGAAAGGATACACCCTTCTCGCTGATCTCGATATCACGCGCGAAAATGTCCGCATTGGTACAGATACCAAAGGTACTGTAAGGGATAGCAAGATCCTTGATCACATCAGCTGCCCGGTCGTCATCCACATTCACGGCGGCATTTTTCACCATTCCGCTTGTCAGAAAGGACTTTTTGGTCTCAAAGTAATGATCCATATTGCCAAAATAGTCAAGATGATCCTGTGACAGGTTCAGGTAGCATCCCGCCTCAAACTGCAGGCCTTCCAGACGGTTCATGTTGATCGCGTGAGCGGAAACCTCCATACAAACAGCCTGCACGCCTTCGTCTGACATCTCGCGAAGTGTTCTGTTAAGATCAATGGGGTCCGGCGTGGTCAGGCCGCTCTTCATCCATCTGCTGCCGATCATATTGCCCGTGGTGCCGATCAAGCCGCAAACCCATCCCGCTTCCTCGAGGATCGCCTTGATAAAATAGCTTGTTGTGGTCTTTCCCTTCGTCCCCGTAATGCCAATCAATTTCATCCTTTTGCCCGGATGCCCGTAGAACGCGGAGGATATCAGCGCCATAGCTGCCCGGTCATTGCTGACCAGCACCTGCGGCACATCGACCTCCTCCAGAAAGCGGGTTACAACAAGGGCTGCCGCGCCGTTTTCAACAGCCTGCGCGGCAAAATCATGGGAATCCGAACGGGCGCCTGAAATACAAAAAAACAGGCCGTCCTCTGTTTTAAGGCGGCTATCCTGTGACAGCGAACTGATCTGGCAGTCGCCGCGCTGTTCAAGAAAAAACGGCGCAGCCTCTTTCGCCAAATGCGATAATTTCATTCTACATGCCTTTCAAAGAAAGATCTCTCATACCGACAATCCGTTTTATAATATCAAAACAAACGCCGTTGGAACAGCCGGCCTGTGCAATAATATTCAATAAATAGGTTTGTCAGTATTAACGCCGCCCGGAAGCAATCCCTATATCCGCAGTCAAGCCGGAGCTAAAAGGCCTCATACTGGGTGCCGATACACGAATTGTCTCCTCATTGAGCGCAAGCTTCATCCCAAGATTCTGGGAAGCATAATAGCAGATGAAGTTGCTGTCCCTGGCCGCGCTAAGCCGCTCATCCAGCGCAAGACGTTCCTGTTCAAAGGCCGTGTACTTGTTTTGGAGCTGAGCAATCTCATCTCTGAGGGCGCTTCCTTGACGCGCCGTATTCAGAGTGATCATGCCCATTATAGCAATTGCAAGCGCAATCATCAAGGCTGCCCAGGGCAACGTTAGGCCAAAGCGTCTTCTTTCTTGAGTTTCGCCGGCTTTAAAAACCACCCGGACATCCTCTTCCTGCGCGGGAAGGTCCGGAACTTCAACACGGTTGGATACAACAATCCGTTCAAAGGGATGCATCTGATTCCCGGCAAGTACATAATTATTCGACTTTATCGGCTGCGCATACTGTGACATATCTACTCCCTTTCATGGATATTCAGCTTCCCTTTTTACCTCGAAGGCTCTCCTGGATTCTACTGATCTCACTCAGAACATCGGGATGCTCATCATGGAAGCGCTGGGTTTCCTCCGCCGCTTGCTGGCTGGAGACTACCTTGACATAATCATTTGCGCCTGATACCTGTACACCGGCCGCGTCCTTGAGATACATGTCACGAAGCGCCGCCGGCAGCAATACCCGCCCCTGTGAATCGAAACTGACGCTGTCAAATGAAAACCGTGAAAACCTGTCCAGAAATTCTTCCGCCCTGGCATCCTGATCTCTCAGCTCGGTCAGAATATCCACTTTCTTTTCCCATATCTCGTAAGGGTAGATCGCAATACTGTTTTGAGCCATGTTCAAGCCTATGACAATATCCTCTCCCAGGCGTTCCCGGAAGCTCTGCGGGACAATCATTCGCCCTTTTGCATCCACGCTATGGTTATAGGCACCGAAAAATCCTTTAATTCTCCTTGGTCTGGAGGAGTTGAATGCCGAATCCCGGGGGGAGTCCTCTCCCGTCTTGCTGATATCATCAGACATTCAATCACCACCAATCGCCACATATTTCCTCTTGCAGACACAATCTACCACTTATAAAATAGCCCAGTCAAACGTTGTTCTCCTGTTTCTCCGGGCTTTGGGGCTGCTTCAGAGCGCCTCCCCTTTAATATGCTGCGAATAATAAGAAAGCATGTTCGCTTCATTTCAAATAAATAGGAACGCCGATTCTTTACACCGGCATTCTTATCAACCTCAGCAAGTCATATTAACTGAATTTTTTATTATTTATTGTGCTTTTTGCCGATTTTTACTTTGGCAGAATTCGTGTTGAATTTTTTATGGCTTTTAATACGGAATAGTTGACTGAATGGACATACTGAAAATCCACAAAAAGGTATCGACCTGTACAA
>JAEWRJ010000181.1 GCA_023460055.1 Bacillota bacterium
ACTGCGACATACTGAGCTTCATTGAAACCTGCAAAAGACGATCCATTTTACCCTTCAAGGCGATCCTGATGGCCTTGGATGACCAGCGCGTGCTCTCCTCTTAGTTCTTAGGGCTGAATAGTAACCATATTTTCTTATCATCCGCGCTTGTGATGCGTCCTGCGCGCGTATTATGATAGACCGATGAACATAGGAGGTCATTCTATGGTTGATGTGGTAGCGGCGCTCATCAGGGACGGGGAGCGGTTTTTGATCTGCAAGCGTCCGGCGCATAAGGCGCGGGCTTTGATGTGGGAATTTCCCGGCGGCAAGGTGGAGGCGGGGGAGAGTCCGCGGGATGCCCTGATCCGTGAGTGCATGGAAGAGCTGGATGTCACGCTTGATGTAGGTAAGCTGTACATGCAGGTGACCCACGAGTACCCGGATATTCAGATTCGCCTGTCGCTGTATGAGGCGGTCATCGCGTCAGGAGAGCTTCGCAGCAAAGAGCACGAAGCTCTCTGCTGGATATTGCCCCGTGAGATACCTGACTATGAATTTTGCCCGGCGGATGTCGATATCATCCACAGGATACGCCGGGAAGGGAGAAATCAGTGATAGACAGAAGGAGGGGAAGGCGTTTTGCCTTCCCCTCCCGGCTGTCTCACCGGGTGAGACGATCTACTATGTTCACAGGGATTTGCTGATGATTTTCAGCTCGGCGCTGGTGGTAGCGTAATCGCCTTCCTGCACGGTGCTCACATCCGCGCTGCCAGCAACTACCTGAGCCAGGCCCGGGGCGCGGAAGTAGGTCAGCTCGACCTTGTCGCCTTCCTTGAATCCGCTCAGCGTGTCAATCAGGACCTGCTGATCGGTGATAATGGTCTCATTGACTTCAACAATGATGTCACCGGGCTGCAGGCCGGCCTTCTCGGCGGGGGAACCGGCTTCGACTTCCCTGACATAGGCGCCGTTAGGCAGGCCGCCGGACACAGAGGCGCTGAAACTGGGGTTCAGGGTGCCGACCGTGATGCCCAGGCGCGGGCGGTTGAGGGTATCCTCGTTCGCGGCGGCTTCCGCGTCCTTATCCTCGATCTTCGCGGCCTGTACCGTATCCGCGTTGTACTGTTCCAGTGCCTGGCGGATCAAAGGCTTGGCCGTGTTGATCGGGACGCACATGCCGATGTTGTCGATGCTGGGAGAGTTGGAATATATGCTGGGGCTGCTGTCATACTTCAGCGTGGGGATGCCTTGCAGCTGGCCCAGCATGTTGAACATGCCGCCGCCGGAGTTGCCGCTGGAAATGGCTGCGTCTGTCTGGATCATGCTGTTGGTCACGGTTGTTCTGCGGCCATAGCGGTCGTTGCCGCTGCCTTGGATGGAACGGTCATAGGCGGATACGACGCCGACGGTCACGGAGCGGTCAAACTCCTGCCCCAGCGGGTTGCCGATGACGATGGCCCACTCTCCAACCTGGATCTTGTCGCTGTCGCCTAATGCCACAGGCTTCAGGCCGATTCCCGGGACCAGCAGCACGGCGACGTCGAGCGCCTCATCGCTGACCACCAGCTGGGCTTCCGCTTCCTTGGTGCCGAAGGTCACTGTGATGCGGCTGGCATCCTTGATGACGTGATTGTTGGTCAGGATGTGGCCGTACTCGCTGATCACGACGCCGGAGCCCGTGCCCCTCAGCAGTTCTCTGGGGGCGGCGTTGGGCTCATTGTAGTAGCCGAAGCCAAACCCGAAGCCGCCGAAACTGTTGCCCCGCGAGGTAACCATCTGGTAGTTGTTGACGCCGACGACGCTCTCGCGAACGCTGTTGGCAACAGCCAGGAAGGGGCTTTCAATCTTTGAGGTATCGGTCGCGGTGCCGACAACGGCATCAATCTGCTCCTTGGTCAGCGTACCGCTTGCTGCTGACGAAGTGAAGGCAAGCGATACAACCAGCGCGAAAGCAAGCAGCGCTGTCAGTATGCCGATCTTTTTTTTGTTGCTCATAGCAGGTTTCACTCCCTATCTTTTATAAAATCCGCGGCACTTTCTGTGCCTGTCTTTATTCTACCCTTGATTTTGACATGGGCATGAACAGATTGTTAATTGTGATCCGGCTGCAACCATGCTTTGTGTCACTTTTGTAAACACGCTGAATGCTTGCATAGGTCTTGACTAAAGTGGTATTATGTAATGTAGCGTTTTATGCGCTGCACAAATTGATTGCGCAACAACACAGGAGGTTTCCATGGAGTTCAGCACTGAAAAACTGTCCGGAAATAAGGTAAAAATAACGTTCACCGTAGCGGCGGCTGATTTTGACGCGGCGATGCAAAAGGCTTATCTGAAGACGAGGGGGCGCCTTAATGTGCCCGGCTTCCGTAAGGGCAAGGCCCCGCGCAAGCTCATCGAGAGCATGTATGGTGAAGGCGTTTTTTATGATGAAGCGCTGGACTCTGTTTTTCCTGATGCCTATCAGGAAGCCGTTACCAAGAGCGACCTCCATCCCGTTGACAGGCCTGAGCTGGATGTACAGCAGATCGGCAGCGGGCAGGAACTGAAGTTTACGGCTGAAGTCTATGTGCTGCCGGATGTGACCCTGGGCGATTACAAGAGCCTCAAGGCCGTCAAGCATGTGCATGATGTCAGCGATGAGCAGATCGAGCACCGCATCAGCCATGATGTGGAGAAGGCCACCATCGAGCAGGAAGTGACCGGCCGCGCGGCTGCCGCGGGAGATATCGTAAAGATCGATTACCTGGGCACTGTTGACGGC
>JAEWRJ010000182.1 GCA_023460055.1 Bacillota bacterium
CCACACCGCAGGCCGCAGCTGACGCGCTTGCCGCTTTGATGCCCTGACGGAATTAAATACGGCGGTGCGCCCGCCTGTCACAAGAACTTGATGATCACTTGATGCGGCCGCTCGGTTGCGGGCGGCCGCCCTTTCTTTTTTGAGGGGGTATCCATGATGACCGCATCCCCGGCTAAACGCCTGGCCAAACGCGGCGGCCTGTACCCCGGCGGCTGGTACTGGATGCTGTATCTGCTGCCGGCACTCTTGATTTACGCTCTGTTCATGGCCTGGCCGCTTCTTTCTTCCATCCAGCTGAGCCTTTATACAGGTAACCAGGCCAACCGCAGTTTCGTTGGCCTTGATAACTTCCGCAAGCTGTTTACGCCCGGTGAAGTAAGCACGCGCTACTGGAGCGCGTTCGGGCACACCTGGGTGTTTTTCGCTGTACACATGGGCGTGCAAAATGTGCTGGGCATACTCTTTGCCACCATGCTGACCAACCGCACCATGAGGGGCCGCATTTTCTACCAAACCGTCATCTTCCTGCCGACCACCTTTGCCGTTCTGGTGACAGGCTACCTGTGGAAGCTGCTGCTGAACCCCTTGTGGAGCAAGGCTGCTCTCAATCCTCTGGGACTGAGTGCCCTGGCGCGCCCCTGGCTGGGCGAGGCGGGGACGGCCCTGTTAGCGGTCTCCCTGGTATCCTGCTGGCAGTGGCTGGGCATCCCGACGATGATGTTTGTCGCCGCGCTGCGCAATATCAGCGAGGATCTGCTGGAAGCCGCCGACATTGAGGGCTGCAACAGCTTCCAGGCCTTCTGGCATATCAAGCTGCCTCTCGTGCGGCCCGTGGCCGGGATGGTTGCCATCCTTACCTTTGTCAGCAATTTCAACGCCTTTGACGCGGTCTATGCGCTGGAAACGGTCAATGGCGGGCCCAACTACGCGACGGACCTGATCGGCACGCTGTTTTACCGTGTCGGCATCGCAGGCCAGCACCCCGTCGGCATCCCCGACCAGGGCCTGGGCGCGGCTATCGCCGTGATCACCTTTATTGTTCTGGCCATTTTCGTGATCCCCACGCTGCGCCTGACGCAGAGCAAGGGGGACATATGAAAAAGCCGCGCAATCCCCGCTCGCTGCGGATCATGAACCTGCACCTTCCCTCCCACCTGATGCTCTCGCTGTGGTCGCTGATCGTGCTGTTCCCGCTGTGGGTGATGATCATGGGCTCGTTCAAGGACAAGCGCTCGATCTACACCAATACCTTCGCCTTCCCCTCGACGTGGAATGTGAAAAACTATACCGATATCCTCAGCAGCAGCGACTTTCTGCGCTATTTCCTCAACAGCTTTTTAGTTGTCGTCACCTCGCTGATCCTGGTGCTGGTCATCGGCACGCTGGCTTCCTACGCGCTGGCCAACTGGCGGGGAAAGATATCGGGCATCCTGTTCTTCTTTTTGATCTCGGGCATGATGCTGCCCATCCGCATCGGCTCCATCAAGCTGCTGGAGATCGTCAAGACCTTGGGCCTGATGAACAGCAAGTGGTCGCTGGTGCCCATTTACCTGGCGATGGGCATCCCGATGTCTGTCTTTGTGCTGACGGAATTCGTGCGCCAGACGCCGCATGAGCTGATCGAGGCGGGCTTTATAGACGGCGCGGGCCACTTCCGCATCTTTTCGACCATCGTAATACCCCTCATGAGACCAGCGCTTGCGACGGTGGCCATCTACAACCTCGTCCCTTTTTGGAACGACCTGTGGTTCCCCTTGATCTTCATCACCGAGGAATCCGAGAAAACGCTGCTGCTGGGTGTGACCCGCCTGTTCGGGCAATACCAGACGGATTGGTCCAAGGTGCTGGCCGTACTGACCCTGTCAGCGCTTCCCGTGATCACGCTCTACCTGATGATGAGCAAGCAGTTCATCGCCGGTCTCACCGCCGGGGCTGTCAAGGGGTAGGAGCGAGCGCTGCCCTCCGGCAGATGAAGCGAGCGTATGACCAATGAGCAAAGAAGCGATAAAGCGCCATCAGGCGCGCGTATCGCGACTATTGCGAATTGAGGGAGTGCGGGAGATGGATTCGCTGCAACCAGAGCAAAAAACCATATCGCCGCTGAGAAGCGGCTCTTGCTTTATTATCCCAAGTTCTAACGGAGAAAAGATGACTATGGATAAAAAACCATACAACTAATACGCTCCATTTTCATATTCTCAAGGCCAGGAATAAAGATGATTTAGTCTTAGAAAAGAAACAGATCAGTGGGAGTTTCATTGATATGAGCAATCCATGGGAGCTTAATCCTTATATAGAATACCTTAACAGGCAACGCCTTGGAACCCAAAGCGGCCTGGTTTGGGGCGGTGCTGTTTATGAAAGTATATATCTCTCATCATTTCCGAGAATCCTGTTTCTGTTGAAAGAATCAAATTGTCAAACCCCAAATGAAGTTTGGAGCCTTCCTCAGCATTTAAGGAATCAGGTAGAGGGAATAATTGACGGGCCATTGTCTTCCCCAAGGCTTTACAATATATGGAAGTTTGTCGGCTGTATGGTAGCAGGCATCACAGGAAACATGCCGAGTTATCAATCCATTTCATCGGGCGGGTCAGATAACTTCGATAAAATATGCAAGCGGGCATTGTCGAGAGTTGCAGTATTGAATATCAAAAAGACACCGGGTACCAGCGAGAGCGATTCAAGTGTTCTGCTATCGTATGTACAACAACCCCAGCATCTTGAGCTGCTTATGGAAGAAATCCGCATCTTGTCCCCTCACCTCGTCATTTGTGGGGGAACCTATGATATTCTGACAAAAGTCATTAAGCGCAAACACGAAGTCGAGTGGTCTACAGGAGCAAAAACTTTCACCTGTGACGATACAGGTTCAATATTCCTGGATTTCGTTCACCCAAGCGTTAGGGGCATAAAGAGGAATGTATTATATACATACTTGCAATGCATCTATTTTGACCTTATGCACGAATACCACTGGGACGAAAGAAGATAAGCGTCAGTAATTCTTAATTAACAAGAGTGACGGCAATTCGACCGGCACTATTCGCCCTTCATCAGCTCACGCAGGGCGGTATAGTCATGCAGGGCAAAGGAAAGCCCCTCGTAATCAAAGTGAGCGGATAATGTATCCCTGCTTGCCCAAACAGCCGGCAGACCATCCGGAGAATAGGTATTGCGTTCGGTCAGGTCGTGCAGCCCGGGCCGCTGCAGCTCATAGATATGGATCAGCCGCTTGCCTGCCCGCATGGAAAGTTCCATCTCCCTGTCTATCTGGCCGATCTCATCACTTTTGTCATAATTCATCACAGCGACCGCGTCGCTTCCCTCTTCGATCAGTTCTTTGAGCTCCTCGTCAAAACCGATGGCGTCATAGAAGTGAGGAATGCAGATGATCAAAGGAACCCCCATCTCACGGGCGTAGGCATAGGTGTTTCGCATCGCCTCCGAGAACCTGTCCATCGCGTTCTGCCGGTTCTTTTTATAAACGGAGGTCAGGTACGGCTCCACATCCAGCATCAGCCCGGCAAGGCCCGATTTACCCGTTTCTTCCATCAGCCGCGCGGCCCGAGTGACTTCGCCGCGCATCTTCTTGGCGCCGCTGTCCATTCCCCATTCCGGCTTGCCGGCAAGCATATAGACATCGATTCCCAGCTCCCGCGCGCGGCGTATGAATGAAGGGGCGGTTTTCACATCCAGCGTCTGATACACTTCGGTGATTCCTTTGCTTACCAGCACCCCGAGCATTTCTTCGCGCAGCGCCTCATTGGAGGCATTGTTCTTCTGCCATGAGAATATGCCAAGCCGGGCCGGATTCTCCGCCTTAGCTCCCCTCAGGAAGGACCCGCCCGCGGCGATGTCTGGCAGCCGTAAAACTAAAAGCGTTAGCAGAACCAGCCCCACAAACCGGATATACTTCATGTCAGCCTTCACCTTCTCACATTCGAGTCGCGCCTGTGCAATAGAATTATACCCTTCAGACCCAGTACTCTCATTAAAAGGGCCGCGGCATCTGCCGCGGCCCTCTTAAAACATCTGTTAATCTTACTTCGCGTATTCCACGCTTCTGGTCTCCCGGATCACGTTTACGCGGATCTGGCCGGGGAACTCCATTTCGTTTTCAATGCGCTTGGCGATCTCTTTGGCCAGCACCTTGGTGCCCTCGTCGTTGACATCCTCAGGCTTGACGATGATGCGCACTTCGCGGCCGGACTGGATGGCGAATGTCTTTTCAACGCCCTGGAAGCTGTTGGCGATCTCCTCAAGTTTGGTGAGGCGCTTGATGTAGTTTTCAAGCGACTCGCGGCGGGCGCCGGGCCGTGCGGCGCTGATGGCGTCGGCTGCCTGCACCAGAACGGCTTCGACGGTGGTGGGATCCACATCGTTGTGGTGGGCCAGGATGGCGTGGATAACCTCCGGGCTTTCGCGGTACTTGCGGGCGATCTCGGCGCCCAGGGAGACGTGCGTGCCTTCCTGGTCGTGGTCGACGGCCTTGCCCAGGTCATGCAAAAGACCAGCGCGCTTGGCAATCTGGATGTCGGCGCCGATCTCGGCAGCCATCAGCCCTGCCAGGTGGCTCACTTCGATGGAGTGCTTCAGCACGTTCTGGCCGTAGCTGGTGCGGTACTTCATGCGGCCCAGCAGGCGGACGATCTCGGGGTGAAGGCCGTGCTGGCCGGTCTCAAAGACAGCCTGCTCGCCGGCTTCCTTGATCTGCTCCTCCACAGCGAGCTTGGCCTTCTCGACCATCTCCTCGATGCGGGCGGGGTGAATGCGGCCATCCTGCAGCAGCTTCTCCAGGGCGATGCGGGCGACCTCTCGGCGCACCGGGTCAAAGGCGGAGATGATGATGGCCTCGGGCGTGTCATCAATGATGAGGTCAACGCCCGTGGCGGTCTCTAGGGCGCGGATGTTGCGGCCCTCACGGCCGATGATGCGGCCCTTCATGTCGTCATTGGGAAGCGCGATCACGGAGACAGTGGTCTCGGCCACATGGTCGGACGCGCACTTCTGGATGGCCAGGGAGATGATGTTGCGGGCCTTCTTGTCGCCCTCTTCCTTGGCCTTCTGCTCGATCTCGCGTACGGAGGCGGCCGCGTCGTGGTAGGCTTCCTTCTGCACGCGGCTGATGATGACCTGGGCTGCCTCGTCGGCGGTCATGCCGGCGATGCGCTCAAGCTCTGTCGACTGCAGGTTCTTCAGGCGCTCGGCCTCGTCAAGGGCCGCCTGGATCTCTTCTGATTTGCGGTTGAGGCGCTCCTCGCGCTTTTCAAGGTTATCAAGCTTCTTGTCCAGGGTCTCTTCACGCTGTGCGACGCGGCGCTCGCCGCGCTGCTGCTCGGCCCGGCGGTCGTGGATCTCGCGGTCCAGGTCCTGCTTTAAGCGCAGCACCTCTTCTTTGGCTTCAAGGATACGTTCTTTTTTTTGATCTTCAGCTTTGCGGGTGGCTTCGTTGAGCAGGTCGTTGGCGTACTGTTCCGCCCGGCCGATTTTCTGCTCGGTGACCTGCTTGCGGTACATAAAGCCTGCGGCTGCTCCCAGCGCGCCGGCCAGCAGCATCAGCAGGATGGCTACTATTGGGGACATCTGTTCCTCCTTCTTTGGTGATAAACCGTTTCATTCAATATTCAGGCGGCACCGGGATATCAAACCCCTTTGCCTGTCCAGCACGAAAAACCGGGAGGAATGAACCTCACGGCAGCCCGCTGATTTTTATACACGAAAAAGCATGATCGCTCAGACAGTCACAAATCCAATGCGAAAACTGTATGATTAAAGGCCCGCACCAATTGCGGCCGCCTGTTTCAACTAAGCCCGGTAGTGTATCAAAACAGCAAGCACAAGCGGCATCATCCGCCTGTCTGCCGGACAACCTTATTCTAATGGACGGATTCCACAAATGTCAAGGGATTCTTCGGCAATTTTCACAAACCTTCAGGACGGGTTTTGAGAGTTGTTGACAGCGCCGCGCGGCGCGCGAATTGTAACAAATCACCTGCCCGTTTGCCATCAGCGGTTCGGGATGCTATACTTTCCCCAGTATCAAGTCTTGAGGGAGGGGCCATGCTGATTTATTACTGCGCCAAGTGCCAGAAGCAGAACGCGAACAATGTGTGCGAGAGCTGCGGCAAAGGCCTGGCCGGCACCTCCGCCCGCTTCATCTGGTCGGATTACCGCATGTCCCTGGGCGACGCGGTCAAGCTGGGCCAGGCATTCCGCCTGCCGCTGATTGCCCTGTCGCTGCTGATCACTGTCATGCTGGCGCTGGAATATATCCTGACCGGTTCGCGCGCGCTCATCTTTTTGACGGATTCGGGCATCCTGCCGCAGATGGTGCAGCTGTATTTCGGCGCGATCGGCCTGGCGCTGCTGGTGCTCGCCATGCAGGGACATGAGAATGTGCAGTATGTGATGGATCCCAAGGGCGTGTTAAAGCGCACCTGGATCAAACCCGGCCGCCTGCGCTGCTGGTCAAGGGGCCTGCGCTACGACCCCCGCGCGGTACAGCAAAACCCTGACGGCGAACCCTTTTATATGGCGCACGAAGAGTATCTTGTCTGGCAGGATGCCAAGCGCTACACCCTCCGCCCGCACGCGGGCCGCATCAAGCTTTACCGGCCCTATGCCTTTGTCTTTATGACGCTGAACCTTCCCCGCGAAGAATATGACTACGCCGCGCGGATGGTCGCCGGCAAGGTGAAGCTGAAAAAGTAGCATTATACTGATGCAAAACGTTAATGCCCCCAAAGCAGAGAGTTATTTTGACTCCGCGCAAGGAGCAGACGAAGGGAAGCGCAGCAGAGCTACGCTGAATGAGCGGCCGCGATGCACCGAGGCAAAAGAACCGATACGTTGATGCATTTGCGTTTGGAATCAGTATTGCATCGGCAGATTTTAGGCGGAGGCCGTTTCCTCCAGCCTGTGTTTTGTGTACCCAATTAGGAAAGGATGACCGGCATGAAACTACCTGCACAGCTGAATCTCGCTTGGCCCCTTGCCCTGCTTGCGCTTATACTGGCCATTTCTCCCGCCTATGCCGCGGAAACGGAAGGCAACAGCCAGCTTATGTACTGCATCCCCTCCCACGACAGCATTGCGCAAAACCTGTTTGACGATTTTGTGGTGGACTATATGCTGGCAAAGGACGGCAGCGTACGGGTATCCCTGTTTGCCGGCGAGGTGAATGGAAAAGCGCTCAAGGTGTGGACAATCGAACGCGAGGGGAACACGCCCACCAGCTTTAACTGGGACGGCAGGCTGAGGGATCAGCTGATCGAACCGGGAAAATATGTTCTGCGGTTTTCCACACGGAACAAGGCCGAAGAAAAGGCGGATATCGCCTTTGAGATAACCGCGCCGCAGGACCCTCTCCCGCTGCGGGTGACGGCGCCCGGCGACTATCTGCCTCCCTCTATGGATACACAAAACGTCTGGCAGGCCATGATGGCCCCGATGGCGGTTGCAGCCTCGGGCGACCTGAGCCACGAGCCTATATACGACCGCCCCGGCGGTAAAAAAATCGGCCATGTTCACGGGCAGACTTCCGGCTTGATCATTCTGGAACTAAACCCCGATGGCTTTGCCAAGGTGGGTGCCTGGGGTACGGAAGACGGCAGCTACATCGAAGGCTACATCCAGCAGGAGCGGCTGGCTATGAAACAGCCCCATCCCCGCTGGGGTCTGCTGATCGATAAGACAGCTCAGAAGATGTATATCTATGAGGCGGACGCGGACGCCGGGGAGGGCGCCAAACTGCTGGACACGCTGGATATCTCCACCGGACTGATGGCCCGCAAAAAGCTGTTCCGCGAGACGCGGGCCGGGGCCTTCATTACCCAAAAGCGGGTCAAAAGCTTTTCGAGCGAGGGCTACCGCTACGATTTTGCCATCCGCATTGACGGCGGCAACCTGATCCACGAAATGGGGCACAGGCTGTCAGGCAAAGAGAAGGACTTCACCGGCCAGACGCCCCAGTTGGGTACCAAGGCCTCCCACGGCTGCGTGCGCGTCAGCCCCATGCAGGGCGGCAATGGCATCAACGCCGAGTGGCTGTGGCGGCGGCTGCCGCGCAACACCAAGGTGCTGGTGCTGGACGACCCGCAGGCGCGCATGAACCGGCTGGAAGAGATCGGGGAGGTTCCCCCGCTGGCTTCAGCTGCTCAGCCCATCCCGACCTCGGCTTCCGCCGCGGCGATAGCGGATGATCCCTTCATTGTGCCGGAAGACGCGCCCGGGCTTCCAATAGCGCAAGCGGTCCCTGCGCCGCAGGCAGAGCAGACCGAAGAGATCTCAGAAACCATCGCGGCGGAACCCGCCCAAATCGGCCCCGTCAGGCTGACGATGACCTTTACCGGCGATAGCATCCTGGGCAGTGAGGAAAAGAGCCGCAAAAAGCCTGAATCCTTCGACAGCTTCATCGCCGAGAAGGGCTATGCGTGGCCTTTCTCCGGCCTGTACGATCTATTGAGCGCGGATGACCTGAGCATCATCAACCTGGAAGGCGTCCTGAAGGACGACACCCGGGGCAGGCAGCAGGGAAAGCTCCACTGGTTCCGCGGGCCGACAAGTTTTGCCAACATCCTGCCCGCCGGCAGTATCGAGCTGGCCGGTCTGGCCAACAACCACATGCGCGATTACGGCATCGCCGGCCACAACAGCACCCGAGAAGCCCTGAAAGCTGCCGGGATCCCCTATTTCGGCTACGGCGACACTTATATTCATGAGCATCAGGGGTTGAAGATCGGCTTTGGGGGCATCCGCGAGACCATCTGGCGCCAGAAGCCCGGCCTGCCCGGCGAGGAGATCGCCGCCCTGAAAGAAGCAGGCTGCGACTATATCGTCTACACCATCCACGCGGGCAAAGAATATTCCAGGACACATAACGAGCTGCAGGAGAAAATCGCCCGCTCTATCATCGACGCGGGGGCCGATATCGTTATCGGCATGCACCCGCATGTGGTGCAGGGCATCGAAAAGTACAAGGACGGTCTGATCGTCTACTCGCTGGGCAACTTCAGCTTCGGCGGCAATCTGAAGCTGACGGAGTTTGACGGCCTGGCGTTGCAGGTGATCCTCGACTTTGAAGGCAGGGAGCTTAAGGAAACAACGCTGAAGCTGATCCCCGTGCTGACCACCGGCACCAAGCCCGCCAACGATTTCCGCCCCATCCCCGCGCAGGGGGAGAATAAGGAAAGGATTCTGAAGCTGGTGCAGGATGACAGCCCGGAGCTGGAGATCCGTGAGGTCATGACGTTCAGCAGGTAATGCTGCTGTAAAAGCATGTATGATGCAAGCCGTATAACCCCTTTTTCTGCACGTGCCCCGCGCGTGCTTTTATTGAATCTTGTGATAAGGTATGCTATATTCATCAAAACGCGGCGCTTGATGCAGGCATATGTTTGATGGAAAGACCCTGACAGTCTTGACCCGCAAAAAGAGCAGATCATTTCAAGGGATATTCGCTGATAATATCTTCACGCTGAAAGACCACGCAAGCAACCGGAGGACGCCATTCCCATAATTGACTGACTTGGCAAGGTAATCAATATCAAAAGGAGACCGATGAGCATTTGATCTTTTCAGATTTTAAACCAAAACCAACCCCCGACAATGGATTGCGCCAGGAATATGAAAGCAGCTATTTAATGCAAAACCAACGTTTTGTTGGCTTTCTTGCGCTTGCCGCCGGAATTCTGCAGATTGTACTGCTGTTTCCTGATCTTGCTCATATAAAACAGGCCTCAGGTAAAACTTTGGTTCTGGTTATAAGGATGATTATCAGTGTTTCTGCTCTGGTTTTTTCTGGGGTATGCCTCAGGCATGCTTTCAAATCATTTCGGATTTTTTCATGGACGGTATCACTCCTTGAATGCGCTGCTATCATAAGCTTTCTGATTGTTTTTCACCTGTATGAACCGCCGCACTATTTTATTCAAGCCATGGGGATGATTCTTCTGATCATGATCATCTTTTTTGTGCCCAATCAGAGGATCATGATGGTATCACTGACCATCAGCGGCATGGCCGCATTTACGCTGTCTGCCTGGCTGAAACTGGGAAGCATCCTTCCTCTCAATGAATTCCTGGCCGGATTGTTCTATATGTCAGCTGTCGTTGGTCTTTGCACAATAGTTTCCTATGCGCTTGACCTGCGCGGTTATAACGAATATCTGATAAAACAGGAACTGATCCGGCTCAACAGCACAGATCCCCTGACAAAAGCCTATAACCGGAGAAAGCTGACTGCTGATTTTGACCTTTGGTCGGCCTACAGCAGGCGTTATCATCAGCCGCTGTCTTTGGCGCTGCTGGATATTGATTTGTTCAAATCCATCAATGATGATCATGGACACCAGAAGGCTGACCAGGTGTTGATCAATTTTATCAGCCTGATTAAAGAACAGCTGAGAAAAACAGATATACTGGCCCGATGGGGCGGTGACGAGTTCGTCATCCTGTTTCCCGGTATAGGGC
>JAEWRJ010000183.1 GCA_023460055.1 Bacillota bacterium
ACCGGGGAAGTGGAGTCTGTTGACTCCATCGCTCAACAGGCCGGTGATGAAAACACAGTTCCTGAACACATCCAGAAAATGTGGCAAGAAATTTTAGAGGCTTACAGAGATGCTGCACCCTTTACCATCGAAAGCATGGTGCGCCTGAAGTCTGAATGGACACAGAGGCTGGAAGAGCTGAAGCAATATACGAATGACTGGTCTGGTATGAGAAAAAGCATCAAAAACGCCATAGAGCAGGACATCCGCATGCCCGAGGAAGGTTCCATCCTGGTTTCTGACGCCTGGGCAAAGGCAGAAGCCGCCGTACTGGCGCTGCCCAATTGGACGAAAGAAAAGCTGGACATGTACGGCCGCTTTGCTGAGGTGTATTACTACTCAAATGAATTAGGAAAGCCGGTGTATCATCTTTTCTTTTCCCAAAAACAGCCTTTCTGGCCGGAATTCGCCGGCAAGCCTGCTGAATACTATGGGACCAACTATGCCAAGCCGCTTTTTGCGCAGTTTGGCGATGACTACATCAAGACTCCCCGGTACGTAGCTGTCAGGCTTGACGCCAAAACCGGTGAGTTGACCGAGGCCCCTGTGGTTGGCATGCATATCAATCATGGCGCTATGCCGTCCGAGCTGGAACTGATCAAGTAATGTGAGGTCGATAACTCACCTCCCTCTCCCCCGCGCTCACGGTCAACTTGGCCGTGGGCGCTTTTTGTATTGGATTGACCGTGCTGCGCCTTTCGGTATAATGATGATTTAGCAAGCGCGCGATTGAGACATGGAATAAATTATTGAGAATACGACGTTTCTTCTGTTCAGGTCGTCTAATAGAGTGCAGGGAGGTGAGCGGCAGATGGGAGTTGTCCAGGGCCCGGACAGCAATCAGGATCAGAATGAGCGTTTTGAACGATTGGTAAACCAATTCCAAGCCTCGCTGCTGCGTACCTGCTACATGTACCTGCGGGACCGGGAGCAGGCAGAAGACGCGGTGCAGGAAACATTTTTCAAGGCTTATCGAAACTTTGGTACCTTTCGCGGTGAAAGCGCAGAAAAGACGTGGCTGATGAAAATCGCCATCAACACATGCCGCGACATGAGAAGAACCGGCTGGTTCCTGCATATGGACCGAAGGATGACGCCCGAGATGCTTCCTGAGGCAAGCGTACCTTTTGAAGAGATCGAAGAAGGCTTGATCGTGGAAGTCATGAATCTGCCGCTCAGACTGCGGGAAGTCGTCCTCCTCTACTACTACCAAAACATGGACACAAACGAAATTGCGCAAACACTGGGGATCGCACGTTCTTCCGTATCAGGAAGATTACAAAGAGCACGGAAGAAACTCCGTGAGATCTTGGAAGGGACGGATTCCGATGAAGGACAATGAACAAAGGATGTTGTTTCGGGACGCAGCAGATCACCGGCTTTCCGGCCTGCAAGGTGATTCCCTGCTGGCTCAGCGCATCATCGAAGAATCGAAAGGGGAACTGCCCGAAATGAAGAAAAAAACATCAATGCGCCTGGTGCTCGCGATCGCGGCCATTCTTGTCGCTACTACCGCTTTGGCCGCGGGGCTCCTGTTCTCGCCGCGCTACGACGCCTCCAAGTTAGCGAATGAGGCGATGCTTAACAAATATGGGATCACTGAAAAAATGATGACGGTGTTCTATCGCGAAACGGCACAAACCGATGATGGATACATCAAGGTGACCTATACACCTCAAGAGGCGATATCGCGGCTTGGCGTTTACACAGTCACCGTGAATAATGGCAAGGCGGAAGCCGTGTGGAGCCACGACGGGGAGGACACCTCAGGCGGCCTGGAAGCAAAAGCATGGGGCAAGGAGCAGGCAGAGATGCTGGTAACGGACTATTCTGCAGTCATGCGTTATCTGAAGAGCAACTCGGACAGCCCGCTCAAACCTGCCGATACACCTTTCCTCTCTATGGAAGAATACGAAAAGGCGGTCCAAAAGACCAAAGAGAAGGTCCAAAGCGCCGCGAAGATCACACTGGAACAGGCCAAGGAAATCGCGGTGGCTGCCCTTGTGGGCGAATATGAGCTAACGGATGAGCAGGCACCCCTTCTGCAGATTTTTAATGGCGATGAAACCTATGCATTTATCGAGGACAGACCGATCGTATCCCTGTATTACCACCTTACCCAGTCCGAAGAATGGGTTGAGAAGGATGGGATCTACGTGGTCATGGTTAATCTGGAAACCGGTGAGATTGAGGACATCCTGTATGATTCCGCTCTCGCAGGCAATGGATAATCGGTAAAGGGCAAGCAGCGCCACTCGTAACTGAGTGGCGTTTTCTTGTGCCCGCAGAATGCATTCGCAGGATTGGAAACCGCCAGGTCAGGGGATAGATAAACGACAATGAAATCTGTTATTAGCATTGAATTGACTTACACACCATGCTGCACTGCGAACAATGAAGGCGGTATGGTCATGGGGTTTGCATCGTAGTTTTCATACTCGTAAGCCTTGGATTGTACAGCGTCTTTTACATTTTCATGACATCTTTATCCCCTCCTCATGTTATACTGGGATGGAAGGAGGTTGTATGCGCCTCAAAATACTGATAGTTGAAGATGATATAGCCATCGCCCAACTCATTGAGATGACACTACGGGTTTCTGATTACGAAACCTGTATTTGTTATGATGGAGCCGAGGCTGAGAAACTCCTCGTTGTTGGGCAATATGACCTTGTTATACTGGATGTGATGCTGCCTGTGCTGGATGGCTTTGAACTGGTGGAGAACATGAACCAAAGGACACAGACGCTGCCGCCAATCCTCTATCTGACAGCGAAAACGGATGTACTAGATCGCGTGCGCGGGCTGCGTCTTGGGGCAGAGGACTACATGCTTAAACCCTTTCACCCAGTGGAGTTGCAAGCAAGGGTGGATGGTATCCTGCGCCGCCACAATCGTAAGGAGGAGTGTTACCAGATACTGGGCATAATCCTTAACATGAGCACCCGTGAAGTGACAAGGAACGGAGAAACGGTGGAACTGACCCCGCAGGAGTTTGAATTGCTGCACATGCTAATGCGACACAAGAATATGGCACTTTCAAGGGAGCAGCTGCTGCAAGCGGCTTGGGGCTATGATTATTTGGGCGGTACTCGTACGGTGGACATGCACATCCAACGCCTTCGCCGCAAGCTCAATTGGGAGGAGGTCATCCGAACGGTCTTCAAGTTAGGCTATAGACTGGAGGTTAAGCGATGAAGTTGCGAAGCCGAATTCTCCTCCTCGCTCTGGTCCTTTGCTTTGTCTTTGCTCTAGTGCTGAGCGGCGTTATGCTTCGTGGCGCTTTTCAGCGCAACCTGCGGGCAGAGCTCGAACGTGGGCTTCAAGCTAGCAATATGTTTGCGGCTTCATTGAAAGCGGGGATGGAGGCCTTGTCCTCCAAGGATGACAGGGAAGGTGTCCAGCGCGCCGTGCGAGTTACTGCAGCTTATATGACAGATTTGGCCCTTGTGGCAGTCATTGATGTGCAGGAGCAGCTGATTTACGACAATTATAGCCAGAGTTCAGCGCCGATGATGGAAATGGCGCCCAGGACCGCCGGCTATTACAGCGTACTGAGTTTTCAGGGCAGTGCTTATCAGCTCATATGTCGCGAGGTGGTGACCGGACAGGGGAGAATGAAGCTGCTCTATGCTTGGCTTTTAGAGCCCGTTTTTCAAGCGGCGCGCGAAGAAACACGCAGCGCTGCGGTTCTCCTGATTCTGCTCTGCGGCCTGCTCGCTCTGACCCTCTTACTCTCCCTGCGCGCGGTCTTTCAACCTATGAGGAGGTTGGAGGAGGCAGCACAGAAGCTGGGGCAAGGGGACTACGGCGCGAGGACCCGAATTGTTCATCCCGACGATGAGGTGGGGCAGCTGTCGAAGCGTTTCAACGATATGGCGGAGGCCACCCAAAGGCATGTGGAAGAATTGACGGCACAGGAGGTATCCCAAAGGCAGTTCATTGCGGACATGGCTCACGAAATGAAAACCCCGCTAACCTCTATGATTGGCTTCGCAGACCTGCTGCGCCGCTCAGAGCTTGGTATGGAACAGCGTGAACAGGCGCTTCACGCGATTGTCATGCAGGGGGAAAGGCTGGAGCGCATGAGTTTCAAATTATTATACCTGGCGAGGCTCAACGGTGGGCTAGCGCCTGAAATGAAGATGGAAAAGGCAGAGGAGCTCATCTTGGAAGCGACTCAAGCGATGACAGACGCTCTACGGGAAAAGCATGTACATTTGGAGATAAGTGTTGGGGATGAAAGCTGGTACTGCGACCGTGATCTGATCGTAACCCTGATTTCCAACCTCTTGTCAAACGCCGTCAAGGCGTCTGAAGTGGGGCAGTGTATACGCTTGTTATCAAAGCCGGAGGGTTTCAGCGTCATTGACGAGGGAAGCGGCATCGCACCTGAACACCTGCCTTATATAACCCGCGCCTTTTACATGGCGGACAAAAGTCGTGCCCATTCCCAGCAGGGGGCAGGCCTGGGTCTGGCGCTCTGCCATCGCATCTCGGAGCTGCACGGTGCCATTCTGAGCTTTGAGAGTGAATTGGGGAAGGGAACCTGCGCCAGCTTGACTTTTACGTCTTCGTGACAGAAGCATGACACTTTGGCCGCAAGTATCCTTTATCATAAAGGCAGCAATCAAAAGGAGGTACCCGATATGTTCAGAAAACTGTTGGTTTTCAGCCTAATTGCAGCCTTAATGCTTTCGGTCATCTTTCTGGGTCTGCCAATGATGATGGACCAGGTCATGGCGGACAGCTACAACAGAGAGATCCCCTTTGAAAGTGCGGAGGCTGACCCACAGGCAACTCGAATACCGGAATCGATGGGTGTGGAGGAGGACGTCCCAGCCTTAACAGAGGAAGCCATTGGAGAAACTATGAACACGCCGATGCCGCAACTGACGCCGGTGCCACAGACTCAGGATCCAGAAGGTGATTCTTGGTTTCTTGTGACGCCAACACCGGTCCAGGAAGCGCTTGAGGAGTTAAATCATACTCCCATACCTATTCATACGCTGCCACCCGGGCGCAACGAGTTCACGCTTGATATGATCCAGCAGGTAAATTGGCGAATACTCCTGCAGGAGGAAAAAACAGATGTTCTGTCTCAGTATCAGAAAGCAAAAGAGCGGGCAGAGCAAGACCTGAAAACAGACCAATTTCACATGGACCAGGCAAGTTACTCCACTTACATCAACGAGATGCTTCTGATGGAGAACCTGGAGCCACAGAACTTGGTGTCTCAAAAACTGCGTCAAGGATTGCTTGAGAACCTGCGGCTAGATCCCATCTATGTTCCGGACGAGGCAACGCTTGATCAGATTGTGAAACAGCCGCAAACCAGTTTGTTGCTATCAAGAGACGGCGGCGCAGCGCTGTTCATGATTACCCAAGATCAACTGACCTCACTGGCGTTTCTGCAAGAGGCCCGTCACAAGGGTTACTCCGGCTTGAATGCGGAGGAGGCCCAGTTGATCATGAGCGAGCTTTTCGACAAAGCCTGGCAGGCTGTGGATTCGCAGCCTGAGATAGCGATGGATGCCAGCAGGCAACTGATATCGCAGATGAAGACTGGTGATTTGCCCTGGGACCTGACCATCATCCGCATGGAGCCCTATGTGAGTGAACCGGGCTGGGAATACTTGTCAGGAGGCCATCACGTCCTTTGTGTCGACATGAAGACGGGCAGGCTCTTCACAGTGACAACAGACCTTTTACAGAAAAAAATCATTGGCATCGCCACCGAAAACATGGCCCCATTCTTAATCACCTATGCAAATTGGGTGAGTCAATCTAGAGGCAAGGGGCAGTCATATGTGGTGGATGAACAGTCGGATGTAATCCTCAACAATGCAACCAGGCTTATGGAAGCCTTCACTCAAAAACAGCTCAGCTCGCCGGAATCGAAGATGGAAGCTTTGGTCTCGCTTCAATACGCGAGGGAATGGCAGAAAGGCTATTGGGAAGTTGTTTATCAACCGGTGGATTATGAGCAAAGGCTGCTGGACCCGAATGGAGGACTATTTTTCAGATATAGCCTTGAAGTGGACGAAGACCTGAGCCTGCGCAGTTATACCGGTTTTCCCGCAGGCGACTGGGATGCAGACAGCTATCCCTTCAGCCTGGACAGTGAACAGGAACTGGTGAAGGTAAAAAAGGCGGCCAAGGACTTTTATCCGTATGCCAAAGCTGACATTGACTACCTTGGAAACAACACAAACAGCATTACGCAGATGGCACTCAATAATCTGTCCACCTCATGGCAACCTGTCAGCCTTATAGAGCCTCCGACCAATTACTTCAGAGTGATTAGGCCGAACAAAGGTGAAGCCATCTATCAAGTATATCTTTCCATGAAGGTGAAGGACGAACAAGGCAGAAGGTATTGGGTGGAAACAGGCCTTGAGGATGGTAGTGTTCTGATCGTCTATAGCATTACCCGGGAATATGATCTCCCACCGGATGCGGTAGACCTTCAAGGATAGGCGTCTCCTGCCAAGGTTATCCGGGGTACAAGGGCGCTCTTTTGTATAAGCACTTCCTTGTGTGTCGCTCTCATTCGAGAAAATAATCCTTATAAGGCGTGCTCAAAACGTCTGTCAGACAAGGAAAGAAACCGCTATTGTGAATACGGCGCCATTTGAACTTAATCGAGTGGAAAGCGAATATTCCGGTAACATATCACAGGGTAAAGTGCCGCTCGTTTGGGCGGCGCTTTTTCTGTGAATGTGTTGATCAGCGCCTCGATCTCAGATTGAAGTCAGTATGACGAAGGGAGGCGTAACAGAGCTACGCTGACTGAGCAGCGACACAGCGCCGTGGCAAAAGAACCGATGCGACGATACATTTATGTTTGGAATCAGTATTATCCCGCTGGTAAAAGCTCCAGACTGTTCACGGCATCCTCAAAGTTGCTGTAGGGGACGGTCTTGATCAGCCGTTCCCAGGGCAGAATTTCCACAGCTTGTGTACTGGGGAAGCATTCCCGGATGACCGCGCAGAGATACTGCGCCTTTTCCATCAGATGGACGCTGTTAAACGCGGCAGGCAGCTCAACCTTTGAATCGAACAGGTACTCCATGATCCGCGCCCTGTCCTCCTTGGGGTTGGCCTTGGCATAGGCATCCACAAACCACACGGTATCGGGCATATCAGCTGCCAGGGGGTCATCCCCTGTGTAAGCAGTATCGCTCAGCTCGTTGCCGTCCTTGTCGAGGTAGGAGAAATAATAGCCCGGGCCGCCCGGTCCCTCCGGCACATACCCCAGCCAGTAGTCCAGCATATTGCTGCCTGTCCCAGCGCACACAGCCTCGATGCGGTCTTCCATCACGTGCATGAACTCATGGCCGAGGTTGCGCGCCATCTCGCCCAGATTATTAAGGTTGCAGACAATATAGCGCGCGTCGCCGTCCGTGCCTGTGAGGGCTGCCGCTGTCATGATGCCCTCATCGCTGGTTCTGCTGATGTAGCCGCAGAAGTACACATCGATGTGATCGACGGGGGAGACGCACATCTCTTCCAGCATGCCCGCGGGGTATCTGGAAAGAACACCGCGCAGTATCTTCATCGCCGCGTGAACGCGCAGCTCATTCCACTCTATGTCGCCCTTGTAGTAGCTGTCTTCAAAGGAGGCTCCCGGCGTGCCGTGAAATACGCGGATGCCGAAGGTCTCCCTGATCTCCTCTGCCATTTGCTTGTTTTCTTCCGCGATCAGGGCGATGCGCGTATCCGTCGCGTCAAGCACAGAATCGATCGGGGAGGCCGCGTAATCCCACAGCCAGACGGAGGAGCGCCCTGTCTCCGCGTCATGCAGGGAGATCAGGGCAAACCCCTCCCCGGAAATCGCCACCGATTGATAGTACATATCCTTTTGCCCGGAAAGGATCGTCACCTCATTGACCAGCACCCTCTTTGACAGGTCGACCAGGCGCAGGGTATCGCTTGATCCTGTCATCAGCAGGCTGTCAAGGCCGGCCCGGGGATAGGCGTTCTGCGGCCAATCGTTGACGCGCAGCAGGCCAAAAGGGTTGTTCATCTGCGCGAAATACGCGCTGTCGCCTTCCACGGCATATAAAAGCCCCCCAGCCATCGGGCTGAGGAAATCCGGCACCTCGTAGGCTGCCGCCCAGTTGCCGCTCGCCTGCGCGCCGTACATGCCATATCTTCCCCGGCTGTCGCTCGCGAAGAAGAGCAGGCCGCCGGGTGTATCGTAATACGCGTCTATGTTCTGAAAGGTTTTCCCGCCGGCCCCGTAGCGGCGGACCGTCCCCTCCGGAACGGAAAAGCTGACCAGCGCCCCCTCATCGTAAGACAGGCACCACAGCGTATCCCCATCGGAAGATAAAAAAGGGCTGCCGTACCGATAGGCGACGGTGCCGGGCATGCGCGCCAGAAGCTTCAGCCCCTCATCAAAAAAACTGAGCTCCATGGTCGCGGTATTCAAGGCATAGATGCGGCCGTCGTCCAGAAACCCGAACTCCGTCTCAATGGAAAAGCTCTCTTTGGCGATAACGGTCCCCGCGGATACGTCAAATACGGTGAGGACAAGCGCTTCGCTTTCCCAATCCTCCACACGGGTCACCAGGGCGACGCTGCCCCGGCAGGTAAGGGAAAGAACGGACTCCTCCCCGCCCAGTATGTCCAGGTTGTAGAGACCACCCTGACCCGCGCTTTCATACAGGCTGCTGTAATCCCCACTGACTGCAAGCTTTTCCGTATCCGCAATGAAGGGTAGACAAAACAGCAGGATAAACAGAAGGCCTGTAAGGATTGCCTTGCGGCGCATGAAGATCCCTCCCCAAATGGATTCCGGTTTATCCCTCGATCACTCCGCCTTTGGCGTATGATACGCCGCTACCAGCTCGCTGATCACAAGCTTCTGCATCCTGTACAAGGCCTGGTTCACCCGCGCGGCCTGCTCAGGGTCTTTTGTCAGCAGCAGCTCATTGAGCACATTGGGCACGATCTGCCAGGACAGGCCGTACTTGTCCGTCACCCAGCCGCACTGGCTGGGTTCGCCTTCCTCGCAAAATGCATCCCACAGGCGGTCGATCTCCTCCTGCGTCTCGCAGTTGATCATCAGGGAAATGGCCGGGGTGAATTGAAACAGGGGTCCGCCGTTGAGGGCGATGAACTGCTGCCCATCCAGCGTAAAGGCTACCGTCAGCACGCTGCCCTCCGGCCTGCCGGAGATCTCAGCGCCTGCCGCGTCATAGTAGGTGACCGCGTCAACGGACCCGGAAGAGAACAGGGATGTGTAAAACCAGGCAGCTTCCTCGGCCTGCGTATCAAACCACAGATTGGTGACGATCTTTTGCATGGGTTCCTCCTCCATGTCGCGGGCATCTGATGATCCCGCCGAATCGGTGAATAGGAGAATATACCCTTCAGAGATCGTTTTGTAAAATAGATAAAGAATAGAGTTTCACGCTAACCATGAAAGGGCCGGACTGCCTCCGGCAGTTCAGCCCCAATCAAGATGAATCGCTGACCTGATCAGCCATTCTCGCTTGATTCAGCTTTCCCCTCTTCTGCCGCTTGCTTGCCGATCAGACCGCCTGTGGTCACATCCCTCAGCATTTTGGGGATGTCCATGCCAACGGTAGCCTTAAGGGCCTCAAAGGTCTGCAGCATCGAACCCGAAATATCACGCGTCAGCCCTGTGGCCGCGCCTTCACCAAACATGATGATCTTCTCAGTCTTCGCCAGCGGCTCGCCAATTGCGCGGGCTACTTCGGGCAATTTGCTGATTACCATTTCAAGCATCGCGGCTTCTCCGTATTTTTTCATGGCCTCGGCTTTAAGCTCCATTGCTTGTGCCTCTGCCTTACCTCTGAAGAGAATGGCCTCAGCAACTTTCTGTGCTTCATAGAACTCAGCGTCAGCAATGGCCTGGCGCTCCGCCTTGTCAGCCTCTGCGCGGGCTATGCGCGCGTCACGCTCCGCCTGCGCCTTTTCACGGTATTCCACATTCAGCATCTCTCGGGAGATGGCCACTTGCTGACGCTTGAGCTCGGTCTCACGCTGCAGCTTGACCATTTCAGCCCCGGCGAGTTCCTCCTCATACTGCTTGCGGGCTATTTCTTTCTGTATATTGTAGGCAATATCGGCATCAGCCTTGGCCTTATCGGCCTGTATTTTATAGTTAGCCTGCTTGAGCTCCAGATCTTTATTCTGCTCAGCGATCAGGGCATCGGCCTGCGCGCGCTCCTTGTTGCCCTGCTGGTCGGCGACGGCCTTGGCAATCCTGGCGTCACGCTCCTTTTCGACGATGTTCTTGGTGGCCATCATTTCCACGACGCCATCCTTGTCCTCAAAATTTTGGATGGTGATGTTAATGATTTCAAGGCCCATGTTGCTCATATCAAGGCTGGCTGCGCGGCTGGTTTCCAAAGCGAACTTATCACGGTTTTGGACCAGGTCGGCGATGGTCATCTGGCCAATAATTTCACGCATGTTACCCTCCAGCACCTGCTGGGCGATGGCGATGATATTCTCAGGCGTCCAGTTGAGTATCTGCTCAGCCGCAGTGGCGATTGATACCTCATCCGAGCCGATTTTGATGTTAGCCACACCATCCACCATCACAGCGATGTACTCCTGCGAGGGAACGGGCTGCGTAGTGCGGATATCAACCTGCATGATGCCCAGACTCAGGCTGTCTACACGCTCGATCAAGGGGATCACAAAGGTTGCGCCGCCGCGGACAATACGGTAGCCAAACTTTTTAGTGCTGATTTCACCCTCCTGTCCCTTGACGCGGTATTTGCGGCGGAAAGGTCCCGAGATAATCAAAGCGACGTTCGGGGGGACCTTCACATAGGCCTTGGGGATGATGATAACGACAAAAATGAATACCAGAATACCCAGCAATACCTGCCACCAAAGGTTCCCTTCGAAAATCTGCTGCAGTTCCATGATTGCCCCCTTCATACACGCAATATTTTGTTCAATGTGACCTGAATCATCAATACCGCCTTATCATGAGGGATAGGGCAAGCTATTGTCAATAGTAAACATGATGCTGATTAAAATTTCCCATGCATTCTTAGGCCGGTCTGTGTTAACCAAGGCCGTTCTGTACTAAAAATAAAAATATCCGCTGATCACCAGCCATCAAGCCTTCAGCACCACAGCCCCTTCCCCGCACAGGTTCAGAGGACGCGGGTCAAAGCGGGGAAATTCCGTCCGCGCCGCTTCCATCGCCTTGATGAGGAAATCATCGCCCGTATACAGGCACAGCATGGTAGGGCCTGCGCCCGACAGGCAGCAGGCCGCTGCCCCCGCCTGCTCCATGCGCTCCTTCAAGGCGGCGGCGCCCGGGATGAGCCTGAAGCGCGCGTCCTGGTGAAGCCTGTCCCGCATCGCAAAACGGATCAGCTCCGGGTCCCCCCCCTCCAGCGCCTTGAGCAGGAAGGCGGCGTGGGAAAGGTTGTAAACGGCGTCTTTCAGCGGGACACTTTGCGGCAAGGCTGCGCGGGCATCGGCCGTGCGCAGCTCAAAATCGGGCACCAGGGCCAAAAAGCGCAGGCCGGGGTGAACGGCGCAGGGCAGTGAAACGGCCCGGCCGTCCTCCGTCAGCGATACCCGCAGGCCGCCATAGATGGCCGGGGCGGCGTTATCCGGGTGCCCCTCCAGCTCGGCTGCCAGCTTCAGCGTCTCCTCATTGCTCAGCTTCAGCCCGTGCAGCGCGGCAGCACCTAAAATACCGCCCGCGACGCAGGCGGCGCTGCTGCCCAGGCCGCGCGACAGGGGAATATCCGAATCGATATGCAGCCGCAAGCCCTGAACGTCCAGGCCCAAAGACTTCAGCGTATGGACATAGGCCCGGTAGACCAGATTATTTTCCCCCGCGTCCTCCTCGCGGCAGCCGGTGATCTCAAGGCCGCGCGGCATCAGCTCGAAATCGAAACGGGCATAGAGGTCCAGCGCCAGGCCCAGGCAGTCAAAGCCCGGGCCCAGGTTGGCGGAGGTAGCCGGCACGCGCACGCTTACCATGAGGCGGCCTCCCTGAGCACATCGTCCAGTATATCTCCTTTGTCGATCACATCCGGGTGGCGCAGCGGCTGATCCATCAGCCCCACCAGGCTGCGGGGAATATCCAGCCCCGTCACGGCGCTCAGTTCCTGCGGCAGGCTGCCTTCGTCCATCGCTTCCACCCTGCCCAGAGCCCGAAGGACAGCGCCGGGGAATTTGAACGGCGAGGCGGTGGACAGGATCACCCGGGGATGATCACTCCCCGCCAGCGCGCCTTGCGCCGCCCAGGCGGTCGCCGTATGCGGGTCCATCAGATAGCGGTGCCGCTGCCAGACATCCCGTATGGCGGCCATGGCCCGCGCTCCGTCCGCCGATACGCCGGCGAACTGCTCCTGTATGCGGCGCAGCGTCTCCCCGTCAACGCGGTAGTGCCCGTCCTCCTTCAATAGGCGCATCAGGCTGGAGACCCACTTTGCGTCCCTGCCCGAGGCCTCATAGAGCAGGCGCTCCAGGTTGCTGGAAACCAGGATATCCATCGAGGGGGAGATGGTTCTACGAAGAGGCCGCCTGCGGTCGTAGACGCCGGTGGTCAGAAAGTCCGCCAATACGCTGTTCTCGTTGGAGGCGCAGACCAGCCTGCCCACGGGCAGGCCCATGCTTCCGGCCAGATAGCCTGCCAGTATATCGCCGAAGTTGCCGCTGGGCACGATGAAGTCAGCCGCCTGCCCGGGCCTCAGCGCGCCGCTTTTATAAAGCGCCCGGAATGCCGCGATATAATAGACGATCTGGGGGACTAAGCGGCCGATGTTGATGGAATTGGCGCTGGACAGCTTCAAATCACGGGGCGGGCGCGCTTTGTCCATCGCGAAGGCTTCCTTGACGCCGGCCTGGGCCTCGTCAAAGTTACCCCGGATGCCCACGGCCCGTACATTATCTCCGGCCATACGCGTCATCTGCGCCAGCTGCACGGCGCTCACGCCCCCGCGCGGGTAGTAGACCAGCACCCGGAAACCGGGTACATCCATAAAGCCCCGCATGGCGGCGGAACCCGTATCCCCGCTGGTGGCGGTGAGCACCAGGTATTTTCCCTTTGAGTCAAGCTTTTCCCGGGCCAGCGCCATCAGGCGCGGCAGGGCCTGCAGGGCCAGATCCTTAAATGCGGCGGTTGGCCCATGGCTCAGCTCCAGGATATGGCAATCCCCCACCCGGACCAGCGGGGCGATATCGGGGGTATCAAACTGCGCCACATAGGCCGCGCGGGCCACGGCGCTCAGTTCCGCGTCCGAAAAGCCGGGGAGCAGGGCGGCAAATACCCGTGCCGCCAGCCTGGCATAATCATATTCCCCGGTCATTAGATGGGACAGGTCCGGCATGGTATCGGGCATATAGAGACCGCCGTCCCCGGCCGCTCCATTCAATAATGCCTCGGCCGGGCTGACAGGCCCGGATTTTCCGCGCGTGCTTTCATACCGCATAGCTTATTGCACCGCCCAACTGTTGATAATCTCGCCCGCCATCTGCAAGGCCAGGTCCGCGTAACTGTTAACCCCGTCGGGGGACACCATGCTATCATGAAAGGCCTTGTTTTCATTGCCCTGGTAGTAATTGGCGCTCAATCCGATGCTGACCAGCACAGTATCACCTTCGACTTTAACGGGCAGGTCAAAGGGCAGCGTATCGCCCGCCGGGCGGAGGTTCAGGGACTCCTCCGGGCTATGGTAGAGACGGAAAGTCTTCAAGCGCAGCTGAGTCGGCTCGGATGCCTTCTCAAGCGAAACCCTCAGGCTGCCCGAGGCCACGGTGATCACAGTCCGGCCGATCGTGTAGCCATCCTCCGTCACTAACGGGAAGCCGTGCGCGGCATCCGCCGTCATGTCGATGGGGATCAGCCGTTCCCGCACGGAGGCAAGCGTGCCGCTCACCTGCCCGGCCCAGGGGCCGAAGGCCTGTGCCGGAATATCATAGCGGTAGCCGCGCGGGGCAAAGGTGCGCGTCTTGGCCTGCTGCCCGCAGACGGTGCAGGTGGTGGCCTGCAATCCCCGCTGGATCAGGCTGGGCTCGCGCGCGATGATCCAGACATCGTCGGAAATATGGCCAAGGGCTTTGGTGCGCCTGGTCTGCTGGCGGCCGCACATGGTGCAGGCGCGCATCTGGGTGCCCCTCCCGGTACAGGTGGCGGCTACCGAGTCGGCCCAGTCGCCATAGATATGGCCGATGATGGGCAGATCCCTGGTCTTTTCCACGGCGCAGCGCAGGCAGGCGCTGACCGCCAGGCCCTTCCCGGTGCAGCTGGCGGGGTTACTGACCTCATAGGGCCCCCAGCTGTGCCCAAGGGCAGCAAACACACGCGTCTGTTCCTGCGCGCAGCGGCTGCAGGTTCTCACCTGGATGCCGGGATGGGTGCAATCGGCCTCCTGCGTGGTCCCAAAGACGCCCCAATCGTGGCCCAGGGCCGGCACGGCGCGCGTCCACTTCAAGGCGCAGCGGCTGCAGGTGGATTCCTCCGACCCCGCCTGCGTGCAGGTGGGGGCCAGCGTTTCCGTAAAGGTGCCCCAGTCATGCCCCAGCGCCGCGGTCACGACGGTGTTCTTTCTCTGGTCGCAGCGGCTGCAAACATCCTCCTCCACACCAACATTGGTGCAGGAAGGCGCTGTCACACTGTGCGCCCAATCGTGTCCCAGGGCCGCGATGCTTTGATACTCAGCCAGTCCGCATCGCGTGCACAGGCGCTTTGATGTGCCCGTCTGCGTGCAGCCGGCCGCCGTTTGCACCGTCCATGCGCCCCAGGCGTGGCCGCCCAGATCAGAGGTCTGCTGCGTTTCAGCCGCCCCGCAGACTGTGCAGGCATGCGCTCTTTCGCCGCCCTGGGTGCAGGAGGCCAAGTGTATCACCGACCATTCGCCCCAGGTATGCCCGCTGCCGGGTACGCTGCGGTATTCATAAGGATCGGGGCAGTCTGCGGCGCCGCACACGCGCACCTCCCTGCCGCCCGCCGTGCAGCTCCACGCGACGGTGCTATCCCTCTGCCACTCGCCCCAGGCATGAACATGCGCCGGCGGATCCCCCGCAAGGGCGGGCACAAAGCTGCCTGTTATCAGCGCCGCCAGCAGGATCAAGGCCAGCCACTTCATTGTGCGTTTCATGGTATCATCTCCACACGCTTTACTTTGAGAATACTCTATCATGAGCGGGTGGCAATGTCAAAAAATATCCACCTTTCCACTTTCTCATTGAGTTTTAATAAAACCCTCACCCCTCTGTCATGAAACAAAAGGCGCGCGGTGATATAGTGAATACGTTCCTGATAAAGATCAATGGATTGGAGGATGAACGTCATGCTGCTTGATATACTGCTTTTCCCCATCACGCTGGCAGGCTGGCTGATCAGAGGGGTATTCGGACTCGTCGGAGGGCTGATCGGCGCTGTGGGCGGCTTATTGGGGCTGATATTCGGTCTGGGCATGGCGGTCATCGGGATCGTGCTTTGCGTCAGCCTCATCGGCTGGATATTCGGTATTCCCCTGCTGGCGCTGCTGGGCACAGCCCTGTCACGCCTTGGCCTGCGCCGCGGCTGAAAAAGACGTAATAGGTGAAAGAAAACATAGCCCGGACACGCAAGGGGCTGTAGCAAAACACAAAACTTGCTACAGCCTCTTTTTTCATCCAAATTTGGCGCTCGCTTCGAAGTCAAAGGGTCATTATCATCCGGAAATCATGGTTTCAGCCCAAACATTGGCACCTCAATCAGACCGCTGCCTGCGGTTATGTTCTTTGGCTGGGCCCTTATTCAGTTTTTTACACCTTAAGCCGTCAGTTTTTCAAACAATTGCCGTCCCGTCCGATTCTGCTGTATCTTGGCGTGCAGTTTGTTCACATTGTAGGCCATCGACAGCAGGAAGATCTCGGCAGATACCTTCCTGTTACCGCGCAGCAGGAACTGCCTGAAAGCGTAGTTCTGCTTGATGACACCAAATGCTCCCTCTGACTGGATGGAGCGGTTCATCCGTAGCAAAACACCCTGCTCGCTGGTGATCCTTGCCAGCGATTCCGCGCGCTGAGCAACGAACCTCTTGGAAACCTGCAGCTTGCGGTTCCCTTTGGACCGGGTGCATTGCTTCTTCCTGGGGCAATCTTCGCAGCCTTCACACTCGTAGTAAGTGACCTGACTTTCAAAACCACTTTTGCTCTTGCGAATCCCTTCATACTGCGCGCGCAGTTTCCTTCCCTGCACGCAGGTGTACTCGTCCTGCTTAGGGTCGTAAGCCATGTTCTCCCGAAGCGCCATGTTGCTGTTGAATTTCTTCGTCTTGCTGCGCTCGTAGTTCTGAGGCTTGATATAGCAAACGGTCTCTATGCCTTCAAAGTATGTATAGTTCTCTTCGCTTTCGTAGCCCGCGTCCAGGGTGACATCCCGGTATGCCCTGCCAAGGTGTTCGTTCATGTTGTTCATGAAGGGGATCAGCGTCAATTGGTCGCTGCGTTCACTGCTGAGCAGGATGCCGGTGATGTATTCCCCTTCCACGCCCAACTGCACATTGTAGCCCGGCTTGAGCTGCGCGTTGCGCATATGGTCTTCCTTCATGTGCATGAAGGTGGCATCCGTATCTGTCTTTGAGAAGCTGTTTCGCCCCTTGAATGTGTTCTGGTACTTCGCGTATTTCACTTTGCGATCCAGGAGGCCGCGAAGCAGTTCTATATCCCGCTGCAGCGGGGTCTTCCGCTTGCCGCGTCCATGCGCAAATGGACCTGCGATCCTCTCCTCCAGGAGTGACAGCACTTCCTCCGCCTGGATGGCCAGGATGCCGTGCCGCTCCCTGATCTGCCCGCAGACAAGCTCCAGTTTATCCAATAATCGGGCTTCGTACTTTGTCGTGCTCTTCTGCCACACAAAGCTGTATTTGTTGGCGTTGGCTTCTATCTTGGTGCCGTCTACAAATAAGTGCTCATAGCAAATCTCGCCCTTGTCACCTAGGAGTTTTACCAGCGTGTAAAACAAAAGCTCCGCGCAGGCCGGCAGGCGCTGACTGCGAAACCTCGCTATTTCATGGTGGTTGGGCGCTTTTGCTCCATTGAGCAGCCAGATGAAATTGATATCGCGTTTGCAGGCGCTTTCGATATCCCGGCTGGAATAGATGCCTTCCATGTTGGCATACAGGAGAACCTTGAGAAGTGTGACAGGATGGGTTGCGGGCTTGCGACCAAGGCGTTTGTAAGTGCTCCACAGCGGTCTCA